>NZ_CP011047.1:4207510-4511265 GCF_000982825.1 Cronobacter sakazakii
GGCGGAAGTGACGCCGGGCATGACGCTGCGCCTTACTACCGGCGATCGCGTCCCTGTGGATGGCGACATTACCGACGGCGAAGGCTGGTTTGACGAAGCGATGCTGACAGGCGAACCGGTGCCGCAGCAAAAAGCGGCGGGTGATGCCATTCACGCGGGCACCGTCGTGCAGGATGGCAGCGTGCTGTTTCGCGCCGCTGCGGTGGGCAACCACACCACGCTGTCGCGCATTATTCGCATGGTGCGCCAGGCGCAGAGCAGCAAGCCGGAAATCGGCAAGCTGGCCGACCGCATCTCCGCGGTTTTTGTTCCGGTCGTGGTGCTGATTGCGCTGTTCAGCGGCGCAGTCTGGTATTTCGCAGGCCCGGCCCCGCAGATCGTCTATACGCTGGTGATTGTCACCACGGTGCTGATTATCGCCTGCCCCTGCGCGCTGGGCCTTGCCACGCCGATGTCGATTATCTCTGGCGTCGGGCGCGCGGCGGAGTTTGGCGTGCTGGTGCGTGACGCCGACGCGCTGCAACGCGCAAGCGACGTCGACACGCTGGTGTTCGACAAAACGGGCACGTTAACCGAAGGCAAACCGCAGGTGGCGGCCATCGCGACCACAGGCGGCATCACCGAAGCGGACGCGCTGCGCCTCGCCGCCGCGCTGGAGCAAGGCTCCAGCCACCCGCTCGCACGCGCTATTATCGAACGCGCCGGCGGCGCAGAACTTCCCGCCGTCAGCGGTTTTCGCACGCTGCGCGGGCTGGGCGTTAGCGGTGAGGCAGCGGGGAAAACGCTGCTGCTCGGCAATCAGGCGTTGCTGGAGGAAAACGGTATCGCGACCGACGCGCTGCGCGATGAGGCGCAGCGTCAGGCAAGCCTCGGCGCCACACCGGTACTGCTGGCGGTGAACGGTTCGCTGGCGGCCCTCTTCGCCATTCGCGACCCGCTGCGTGAGGACAGCGCCGATGCCCTGGCGCGTCTGCACCGCGAAGGCTACCGGCTGGTGATGCTGACCGGCGACAACGCCGTCACCGCAAACGCCATCGCCCGCGAGGCGGGCATTGATGAAGTGATTGCAGGCGTCCTGCCGGATGGCAAAGCGCAGGCGATTCAGAAGCTTCAGCAGGCGGGTCGCAAAGTCGCGATGATTGGCGACGGCATCAACGACGCCCCGGCGCTGGCCCAGGCGGAAGTGGGGATCGCGATGGGCGGCGGCAGCGATGTGGCGATTGAAACCGCCGCGATTACCCTGATGCGCCACAGCCTGACCGGGGTCGCCGACGCGATGGCGATTTCCAAAGCGACGCTTGGCAATATGAAACAGAACCTGCTCGGTGCCTTTATCTATAACGCGCTCGGCATTCCCGTGGCGGCAGGCGTGCTGTGGCCGCTGACCGGCACCCTGCTGAACCCGGTGGTCGCCGGCGCGGCGATGGCGCTCTCATCGATTACCGTCGTCAGTAACGCCAACCGGCTGCTGCGATTTAACCCGAAAAAATAAGCGCAAGCCCGCTCCGGCGGGCTTTTTTATGGCCGCAACACAGTGATGCAGATTCGGAAAACCAGCCAGGTTGCCCGCTACGCCGTTTCCCCTGCGCCAGCCATAGTATTTATTACACCGCACCTGAGCCCGGCATTATCGTGCTCGCCGTGTTGCACCACAGCCGCCTGCCTGCCGGTGAACTTTCCGCCCGGAGGGTTTGAGCCCCTCTCGTTTGCACCCGCCCCGCCCGCGCGTTAGCATGGCTTTTTACATCAGGGGAAGTGGTTATGGGCCTGTTACGTCGTCTGCGCACCTGGTTTGACACGCTGCGCCCCGGTTATCCGTGGCCGGCGGTGGATATTACGCTGCCCGGCGGGCGCTACCTGCACCTGGTCGGCAGCATTCATATGGGCACCGCGGATATGGCGCCGCTCCCCGCGCGGCTGGTGGAAAAACTGCGGCGCGCCGACGCGCTGATTGTCGAAGCCGATATTCGCGGCGATAGCTCGCCCTTTGGCGATCAGCCGCCCTGCCCGCCGCTCGGCGAGCGTCTCGACGAGGCGCTGTTTCTCCAGCTTGAAAAACTTATCGACGATCTGGCGCTGCCGCTCTCCCGGCTCGATACGCTGCCGCTCTGGCAGGTGGCGCTGATTTTACAGGCGCACCAGGCGCAGCGCCTCGGCCTGCGGCCCGATTTCGGCATCGATTATCAGCTCTTAAACGCCGCGCAGACGCACCAGGTGAAAGTGAGCGAACTGGAGGGCGCACAGAGTCAGGTGGAGCTGCTGCGTCGCCTGCCGCAGGACGGTCTGGCGCTGCTTGAAGACACACTGACCCACTGGCACACCAACGCGCGTCTGTTGCAGATTATGATGGGCTGGTGGATGGCGCGTCCGCCCGAGGCGGCAGGCAGCGTCGCGCTGCCGAACACGTTCAGCGCCGAGCTTGGCGATATGCTGATGCAGCAGCGTAACCGGCAGTGGCATCACTACCTGCTCTCGCTGCCGCCGGGGCGTTACGTGGTCGCCGTCGGCGCGCTGCATCTTTACGGCGAAGATAACCTGCCGGCGATGTTTCGCGCCTCTTAAAAAGAAGGCCAGTATCGCTACTGGCCCGTCAAAGAGGAACTTTTCGTTATTGTCGTTATGCCGCCCGCGACGGCGGACGGTTGCGGCGATTGTCGCGCAAACCATCCACGCTGCCAATATAATCCCGCAAGCTGATACAATTTTTTCGCCCCTGTCTGGCGCTATGCTGTGCCGACAGGTCACAGAAATGGGAAAGGAAACATGACGCCCGCAGTTAATCTACTCGAAAAAAATAAGATAGCTTTTACGCTGCATGCCTATGAGCACGACCCGAATGAAACCAACTTCGGCGATGAAGTGGTGCGCAAGCTCGGCCTTAATGCAGAGCAGGTCTATAAAACGCTGCTGGTGGCGGTGAATGGCGATATGAAACATCTGGCCGTCGCCGTCACGCCGGTGGCCACACAGCTGGATTTGAAAAAGGTCGCGAAAGCGCTCGGCGCCAAGAAAGTGGAAATGGCGGACCCGATGATAGCGCAGCGCACCACCGGGTATCTGGTAGGCGGCATCAGCCCGCTCGGGCAGAAAAAGCGCCTGCCGACGCTGATTGACGCGCCCGCCCGCGACTTCCCGACCATTTATATCTCCGGCGGCAAGCGCGGGCTGGATATCGAACTGGCGGCGGCGGATTTAGCGACGCTGCTGAACGCGCAGTTCGCCGATATCGCCCGCCGCGACTGAGTTACTGCCAGCTCACTTCGCCTTTCGGCTCAAAGGCGTTTACATCCAGCGGCGAACTCTGCTGGATGTACTGCTTCAGCACTTCAGCATCCACAAAACCGGTATTCACGTAACCCGGCTTTTTATCGATGGGCGGATAACCGTCGCCGCCCGTCGCGTTAAAGCTGAGCGTCGCCATACGGTAGGTTTTCGCCGGATCGACCGGCTCGCCTTTGATTTTGACATCATTCAGCGTGCCGCCCGAGGCCGTAAAGCTTACGTTGGCGAACTGCGGATACGCGCCGGAATCCGGTTTTTTCTGCGCGACAGCGGTCAGGTACTCCAACACCTCTTTACCCGTCATATCGACATACACCAGCGTATTGCCGAACGGCTGGACCTTGAGCACGTCTTTATAGGTAATATCGCCGCCTTCGATGGAATCACGAATGCCGCCGCCGCTCATGACCGCGAAATCCGCGCCGGTGCGGGCTATCTGGGCGTTAAGAATTAAGTGGCCCATGCTGGTCTGCACAAAACGCACTTTGCTGCGATCGCCTTCAAGCCGCCCGTTGACGCTGCCGATTTTGACCATCAGCTGCGCCTGGCCCTTTTTCTGGAATGGCGTCAGCAGCGAGAGCATCTGCGGATTCTCCGGGATCTGCGGCGTGTAGAGCACGCGCTCGGTCTGGCCGTTATCCCACGTTACTTTTTTCTTCAGGTTGATGGGGATGAGCTGATAGCGCACCAGCTTCATTTCGCCATTGCGGAACTGGAAATCCGCGCGGCCGACATATTTGCCCCACTCATGCGCCTGTACAATCCAGGTGCCGTTCTGCCGATCCGGCGCGCACGGCGTGCCCGGCACGTAATCCACCTGTTTTTTATTCTCTGACGCCATACAGACCGGATCTTGTGAGTGACCGCCCACAATCATCGTCAGCGCGCCTGCCGGCAGCGCGCGCGCCAGCTCGACATCCCCCGGCGCGTTAGAGCCGTGGTCGCCGTTATCGTAATGACCCATATGGGTCGCGGCGATGATGACGTCCGGTTTTTCATTCTGCTGCAATTCCTGAATCACCAGCTTCGCTTCGTCGGCAGGCTTGCGGAATTCGATATCGGTGAAATATTCCGGATTGCCGATTTTCGCGGTGTCGTCGGTCGTTAACCCGATCACCGCGATTTTAATGCCCTGCGGTTTGAAAATCGCCCAGGGTTTAAAGAGGCGCTCATTGGTGCTTTTCTGATAGATGTTGGCGGAGAGCAGCGGGAATTTGGCCCACTTTTCCTGCTGGCGCAGCACGCTCAGCGGGTTGTCGAACTCATGGTTGCCGACGGCCATCGCGTCATAACCAATCAGATTCATACCGCGAAAATCGGGCTCGGCGTCCTGTAAGTCAGATTCCGGCACGCCGGTGTTGATATCGCCGCCGGAGAGCAACAGCACGCTGCCGCCCTGCGCGGTGACTTCACGCCGTACGCTGTCCACCAGCGTCTTCTGCGCCGCCAGACCATATTCGCCATATTCGTTGCGCCAGAAATGACCGTGATGATCGTTGGTGTGCAAAATGGTGATGTTATACGTTTTATCCTGCTCCCAGGCGAATGCCCCGCCGCTCAGCAGGCTAAGCCCCGCCAGCAGCGCGACAGCCAACCCTTTTCTGGCTAACCCCATGACAACTCTCCCTATCCTTAACGTGAATGCTGAAATTACAGCGCCTGCCGAACATACTCAACTTTGTTTTCAGATTTGCGACTTTCCTCAAAACCACAGCGTAACGGCAAGCAAGGTTTATGCCTTGTTACAAAAGCGGCGATTTAATGCCTCACAAACAAAAAAAGGGCTCTGCACGGCAAATTCACTGAATTGCTATCACCTTACGTTCATCTTCTCGTCAAAAAAGCGCCATTTTTCATCTGGGGAGCGTTATCAAAGCGTCGTTTACTTTTTCCTTTCGTAAAACACGTACTTTTGTCAGTGAAAGCACAAAATGGCCCGACCTGTTATCCGCATATCTTCTCGGTTTGTTCCTGATAATATGGATTTCTGCGTCTGGTTCGCATTTTTTGCGCTTAATGAGAGATTTAAGAAAGTTTTCGCTAATAAACTGCCCCGCGCTGCCGAAAATTGTCATAAACTGTTACGAGTTGCACGTAAAACATCCGGTGTATCACATTCAACGAAAGGAGACGGAATGCATCACGCCACACCGCTTATCACCACACTTGTCGGTGGCCTTGTTCTGGCCTTTATTCTCGGTATGCTCGCCAACCGGCTGCGTATCTCACCGCTGGTGGGATACCTGCTCGCAGGCGTGGTGGCCGGGCCGTTTACGCCCGGTTTTGTCGCGGATACAAAGCTTGCGCCGGAGCTGGCGGAGCTTGGCGTGATCCTGCTGATGTTCGGCGTGGGTCTGCATTTTTCTCTGAAGGATCTGATGGCGGTAAAGTCTATCGCCATTCCCGGCGCGATTTTGCAGATAGCCGTGGCGACGCTGCTGGGTGTCGGGCTCTCCACCTTCCTCGGCTGGTCGCTGATGACCGGCATCGTGTTCGGCCTATGTCTCTCCACCGCCAGTACCGTGGTGCTGCTGCGCGCGCTTGAAGAGCGGCAGTTGATAGAGAGCCAGCGCGGGCAGATAGCCATCGGCTGGCTTATCGTCGAAGACCTGGTGATGGTGCTGACGCTGGTGCTGCTGCCCGCCGTCGCCGGGATGCTGGAGAAAGGCGATCTCGGTCTTGCGACCCTGAGCCTGGATATGGGCATTACGCTTGGCAAAGTCATTGCGTTTATCGCGCTGATGATGCTGGTGGGCCGCCGCCTGGTGCCGTGGATCCTGGCGCGCAGCGCCGCCACCGGCTCGCGGGAGCTGTTTACGCTTGCGGTGCTGGCGCTGGCGCTCGGCATTGCCTTCGGCGCGGTCGAGCTGTTTGACGTCTCATTCGCGCTGGGCGCATTCTTCGCAGGCATGGTACTGAACGAATCGGAGCTAAGCCACCGCGCCGCGCACGATACGCTGCCGCTGCGCGATGCGTTCGCGGTGCTGTTTTTCGTCTCGGTCGGGATGCTGTTCGACCCGATGATTCTGATTCAGCAACCGCTGGCGGTGCTGTGTACGCTGCTGATTATCCTGTTCGGCAAATCGATCGCCGCGTTTGCGCTGGTGAAACTGTTCGGCCACTCGCGCCGCACCGCGCTGACGATTGCGGTGAGCCTCGCGCAGATTGGTGAATTCGCGTTTATCCTGGCCGGGCTTGGCATGGCGCTGGATCTGCTGCCGCAGGACGGGCAGAACCTGGTGCTGGCGGGCGCGATCCTGTCCATCATGCTTAACCCGGTGCTGTTTGTGCTGCTGGAGCGTTTCCTGTCGCGCCACGACGAGCTGGAGGAGCAGACGCTGGAAGAGGCGATGGAAGAGGAACAGCAGAACCCGGTGGATATCTGCAATCATGCGCTGCTGGTGGGTTATGGCCGCGTCGGCAGCCTGCTTGGCGAGAAGCTTATCGCCGAGGGCATTCCGCTGGTGGTGGTGGAAACCTCGCGCACCCGCGTCGAGGCATTGCGCGAGCGCGGCGTTCGCGCGGTGCTTGGCAATGCCGCCAACGAGCAGACGATGACGCTGGCGCATCTCGACTGCGCGCGCTGGCTGCTGTTGACCATCCCGAACGGTTATGAAGCCGGTGAAATCGTCGCTGCCGCGCGTGAGAAGCGCCCGGATATCGAAATCATCGCCCGCGCGCATTATGACGACGAGGTGGATTACATCACCGAGCGCGGCGCGAATGAGGTGGTGATGGGCGAGCGGGAAATCGCAAGCACGATGCTGCGTATGCTCGATAAGCCCGAGCAGGCGCAGGAGATTTTGAGCCACAGTTGATGGGCGGGAAGGCGTGCGTGACGGTGAAAAAGGTGGGTGCGGCTGCGCCTTACCCATCCTACAAAAACCAGGCCGTTTAACCGCAGGGCGGGTAAGCGTTAGCGCGCCCGCAATAACGTTAACGGTTAACGTCTTCAGAAAAAAAGGTGGGTGCGGCTTTGCCTTACCCACCCTACAAAACCAGGCCGTTAACCGTAGGGCGGGTAAGCGTGAGCGCACCCGCCATAACGTTAACGGTTAACGTCTCCAGAAAAAAAGGTGGGTGCGGCTTTGCCTTACCCACCCTACAAAAAGCCAGGCCGTTAACCGTAGGACGGGTAAGCGTTAGCGCACCCGCCATAACATTAACGGTTATCGTCTCCAGAAAAAAAGGTGGGTGCGGCTGCGCCTTACCCACCCTACAAAAAACAGGCCGTTTAACCGTAGGGCGGGTAAGCGAATGCGCACCCGCCATAACGTTAACGGTTAACGCTCCCAGTACGCCTCTTCGAGGCTATCTTCGCGTTCCGGCAGACCGCGCGTCAGACGCGGCGAATGCTGGTTCAGCACCTGATAACTCACGCGGTTCGCGTATTTACATACCTGGGCCAGCGACGAATAGGTCAGCCAGGCGTATTTATGCTTGCTGGAGTTTGGCACGTTGGTACGGTGATAATTATTGGCGGTAATATCATGCAGCAGCGCCGCCAGCGCGCCGTCGCCGGCACCGTTGGTGTTCATTATCTTCTCCGGCCCGCCCATGTACGGGGCGATATGGGAGAAAATACGCAGCGGCTTTTCACAATCTTTAAAGCGCATCGCGCGGCTGAATTCATACTGGTTGAACTCGGCGATCGCGCCCGGCAGCAGCGGATGCTGGGTTTTGCGCTTGCCTTCCTCTTCGGTAAAGCCCGCCATATAGAGCCCGACCGGCCCGGCGGTGCAAAGCACCAGATCCACCCAGTCGAGCGCCTTATCAGACGCCAGCAGCGGATCGCTTTCGCCCGTCAGCGCCTCGCCCTCTTCTTCGTTCATTGCGAGAATCGACACGTGCTCTTTCAGGAAATCGCGCCACCACTGCGGGTTATCGGCAATCACATATTTGGTGCCGAGCGTCAGCACCACCGGCACGTTATGCTTTTTGGCGTAACGAATGGCGGTCATGGTGGCCTCCGGCATCGGCTCGCCGGGTTTGCAGCGCACCAGATAGGAGGTCAGCACCAGCGCCGACGCGCCGGCAATCACCTCTTCCGGGATGCTCTCAGGGCGCAGCTGGTTCATCTGGCCTGGGCTGATGGCGAAGGTGCGCTCGCCCTGCTCGCTTATCAGCGTGAAGCAGCGGCCAATCGCGCCGTCGACGCCCTGGAGATAGTTCAGATCGGTACGGCTTGAGGTGTTACAGAGATAACGGTAGGCGTAGCTGCCAATCTGCACGTTATTACACATGACGCCCAGCAGCACCGAGCGGTCGTCCGCCAGTACGGAGTAGTTGTGCATCGTGTTACCAATGGTGCCACCGGCAAACTGATGGGTGATGAGATTTTCACGCACCAGCTCCTGATACAGCGCTTCGGCGACATCGTCTTCAATCACCAGCGAATGGCCGAGACTCAGCCCGTAGCGTTCGATAAAGGCGTCATCCACGCGGGCTTCGATATCCACCAGCGTCTGGTCGATACCCACCACCCAAGAGGCGCTGACATCGGATTCAGGTTGAATTTGTTGCAGGAGCGGATCGCGGTCGCTGACGGGAAAATAGTGTTTGGACTTACGTTTGCCGGGAAATTTCATGGTATTGCGTGCGGGTAGCTAATCAGGCGGGGAATGGTAGCACACTCCCCGCCCCGCGCGCGATTAACGGTAACGGTCGACCAGCTCCTTCATCATCGCGATATGCGCAGGCTCATCATTAAGTGCCGGAATGTATTCGTACTTTTCACCGCCCGCCTCGATAAAAATCTCGCGGTTCTGCTCGGCGATCTCTTCGAGCGTCTCCAGGCAATCCGAGGAGAAGCCCGGACACATCACCTGAATATGCTTCACGCCTTTCTCGCCCAGCATCTTCATGGTTTCGTCGGTGTACGGCGTCAGCCACGGCTCGCGGCCAAAGCGCGACTGAAAGGTCATCATCACTTTTTCCGGCGCGATGCCAAGCGCCGACACCAGCTCGCGCGTGGTGTCGCGGCAGCGCTGCGGATAATCGTCGCCTTCATCGGCGTAACGCTGCGGAATGCCGTGGTAAGAGAGCAGCAGCAGATCCGGCTCGCCATGTTTTTCAAACGAGCGCTGTACTGACTGCGCCAGCGCGCTGATGTAAGCCGGTTCGCAGGCGTAATCGCGAATAAGGGTCATGGACGGCAGCTTACGGTAGCGGGCGGTAATGCGCGCCAGCTCGTCCCATACCGCCGCCACGGTGGAGCAGGAGTATTGCGGATAGAGAGCGAGCACGATGATGTGATCGACATGCTGGTCGAGCAGCTTCTGCACGGCGCTGTCGAGCGACGGCTGGCCGTAGCTCATACCGAGCGCCACCGGCACATCGCCAAGCGCCGCGCTCAGCGCCTTCTCCTGGCGACGGCTGTAAACCATCAGCGGCGAGCCCTCTTCCATCCAGATGGACTTATAGAGTTTCGCCACGCGCGGCGAACGCAGCGGCAGAATGACGCCGCGCAGCAGCGGCCACCAGATAACGCGCGGCACATCCACGACGCGCCGGTCGCTCAAAAACTGTTTTAAATAACGCTTAACGGCAGCTGGCGTTGGCGCCTGCGGGGTGCCGAGATTGACTAATAAAACGCCGCTTTTTACTGACTGCATCACGGTTCCTCATTGATATCCGGCGCGAACGGTGCGCCTCAGGAGACCTGCCGCACCGCTGCGAATGAAAATCATTGTAACGTAAAAGTTATTTATCGGAACCGATAACAGCAAAAGGCGTTAGCGCCGGTTTTCGGCCAGATGCCAGAGCGCCGCCACGTTGCGGGCGGTGACGCGCAGATTGCGTTCAGCGTCATCCAGCGCCTCCTGAAGCGTGACGATGCGGTCAATCACCGAAAACGCGGCGTCGATGCCGTGCTCATGCACTATCTGATAATCGGGCGTCAGGCTACCCGCAATCGCCACCACCGGACGCTGAAACTGTTTCGCCACGCGCGCCACCCCGATCGGCGTTTTACCGTGAATGCTCTGGCTGTCGAGCCGCCCTTCACCGGTAATCACCAGATCCGCGTCGCGTACCGCCTGCGCAAGCCCGAGGGATTCAATAACAATCTCAATGCCGGGACGCAGCTCTGCGTTGAGCATGCCGAGCAGCGCGGCCCCCATGCCGCCCGCCGCGCCCGCCCCCGGCGCGCTGATAATCGCTTTGCCCGTCGCGGCTTCGAGCTGTTCGCCGAAGCGCCTGAGCGCGGCGTCCAGCTCTGTCACCATGGCAGGCGTGGCACCTTTTTGCGGCCCAAACACCGCCGACGCGCCCTTCTCACCGCACAGCGGGTTATCGACGTCGCAGGCGGCGGTCACGCTGACCTGCGCGAGGCGCGGGTCGAGTGCCGAGAGATCAAGCCGTTCCAGCCTGGCCAGCGCCGCACCGCCGGGTGCCAGCTCACGCCCTTCGCCATCGAGAAACCGCGCGCCCAGCGCCTGCATCATGCCCGCGCCGCCATCGTTGGTGGCGCTGCCGCCGATGCCGATGATAATCGCCTTCACGCCCCGCTCCAGCGCCGCGAGGATAAGCTCGCCGGTGCCGTAACTCGTGGTGATGCGCGGATCGCGCTGCGCGGTTGGCACCAGATGCAGACCGGAAGCCGCCGCCATTTCCACCACCGCCGTTTCACCGTCGCCCAGCAGGCCGAAAAAACTGTCGACTTTGTTGCCGAGCGGCGCGGTCACCGGCGTGGTGATGATCTGCCCGCCGGTCGCGGCGACCATCGCCTCGACGGTGCCTTCGCCGCCGTCCGCCATCGGCACGCAGACGTAGTGCGCCTGCGGGTAGATTTCACGAAAGCCCGCTTCGATAGCCCTGGCGACATCCATTGCGCTCAGGCTTTCCTTAAATGAATCCGGTGCGATAACGATTTTTTTCAGGGTTGTCATAGTTTATTCCTTAAGCAGCAACACCCAGTACGCCGAACATCAGCGCTGAAATGGTGGCAATGGTGAAGCCCACCAGCGTTTCATACGGTAAGAGTTTAAGTCGTTCATGCACGGTCATCCCGACGCTGCCGCCGGTCGCGTGGAAAAAGCTGCCGTGCGGCAGGTGATCGAGCACCGTCGCGCCCGCGTGGATCATCGCCGCCCCGGCAATGCCGCTGACGCCAAGCTCCAGCAGCGTGTGGCTGAAGACGGCGGACGCCACGGCGGTGCCTGCGGTGGTGGAGGCCGTTGCCATCGACATAAGCGTGCCGGAGAGCGGTGCCAGCAGCCACGCGGGCAGCCCGGTGTGGGTCAGCGTGTCGATAAGCACATCTTTAAGCCCCGAATTGGCGATGATGCCCGCCAGCGCCCCGGTGCCGAGCAGCATAATGGCGACCGGCGCCATGCGGCTTAACCCTGAGACCATAAACGTATTGCACTGGCGCAGCCGCCCCATCAGCAGCGCGCCCGCAAGCCCGCCGGCCGGAAGCGCGATTAACGGGTCAACGGCGATGCCCGCGATCGGGCGCAACGACAACAACAGAATCGCTACCAGCGGCGCGCTGATGGCCGCGGCGAAACCCGGACGCGGGCCGGTATCCTGTACCGGTAGCTCTTGCTCGGTGACCCGGCTGCCTTTGTTGCTTAAGCGGTTCGCCAGAAAACAGGCCATCGCCAGACCAAACAGCCCCGGAATGACGCCCGCGAGCATTACGGAGGTGAGCGGCACATGGAAGTTATCCGCCGCGGCGATGGTATTCGGGTTTGGCGACATCACGTTACCCGCTTTGCCGCCGCCAATCATGGCAAGCAGGATAGCGATACGCGAGATGCCCGCGCGCTGAGCGATAGAGAGGGCGATGGGCGCGACGGTGATCACCGCCACATCGATAAACACGCCGACCGCCGTCAGGATAAGCGTCGCGATGGCGAGCGCCAGCAGGCTGCGCTTCTCGCCGACCTTGCGCACGATGGTTTCCGCGATGGTGTGCGCCGCGCCGGACTCAATCAGCACGCCCGCCAGCACGCCCGCCGCCAGAATGCGCATCACCGCATTGGTGATGCCCTGCGCGCCTTCAATCATCAGGCTGACCGTATGGACGAGATCCGCGCCGCCGACCAGGCCGCCTGCCAGCGCGCCCGCCAGCATGCCGTAAGCCGGTGGCACTTTACGCAGAATTAATACAATCGCGACGACCAGCGCCGTCAGCGCGCCGAGAGTGGATACCGTTGTCATTATTGTTTTCTCTTTGAGGTAAGGGTCTGGACAACATAGCGTCGCGCCGCGGGGAAAGCCTGAGCGAAACCCACAAAGAAAGCGTGCTGCCGCCCGCCTGCGTTTGTGGGTTTCTACAAATTATGGTTGCGTCAGCATCCCGACATAAAGCTGGAGGCAGTCAGATAACTGGTTGATTTTAAGGCCGGTGATGGCCTCGATACGCTGTAGTCGGTAGCGTAGCGTATTAACGTGGATATGCAGCGCGCTCGCCGTCTGCGCCTGCTCACAGTTTCGGGAAAAATAGTGGCGCAGCGTCTGGCGCAATACGCCTTTATCATCGTGTTCCGCCAGCCTGCGCCAGGGCGCGCCCAGCTCTTCGGCGCGCCAGTCGTCACCGAGATCGCAAAGCAACGCCGCCAGCGGATTTTCATCATAAACCAGGGTTTTGTGGCGAAGCTTAAGACGGCGCGCCATCGACTGCGTGGCCCGCGCCGCGCGCAGCGAACGGGACGGCCCCGCGTCGCCGGGGTAAAAGCCGCCCAGGATCAACCGCACGTTAAACCGCCCCTGCCAGAGCGCATGCAGATGCTGCGCCTGGTGACGTTCCTGCTGCGGGCTCCACTGGCCGTTTTCCATGCTCGCCGGGCGCAGCATGACCATTTCGCTAAAGCCGGTCATGGCGAACATCGCGTCGCGCGCCTCGCGCTCAAGCTCTGCGAGCAGTTCGCGCATCTGTTGCGGGTTGCCGTCGCGCAGTTCGATTATCCACGCGATACGCGGCACCGAGAGCGCAACGCCAAGCCACGCGGCCATTGATTCACGCGCCTCTGTGTCGCCGCCGCCTGCCAGCAGTTGTAGCGTGAGTTCTTCACGATAACGCTTCTCCCACTGGTTTTGCTCAAGCAACGCCGCCTGCTCGACCATCAGCTCGGCCGCCATTTTTACCAGTTCGCCACAGGCGCGCACCTGCGAAGGCTCGCCGGAAATACCGATAACGCCAATCTGGCGCTGGCGAAAACAGAACGGCAGATTGATGCCAGGGCGCACGCCCTTCAGATGACGCGCGGTGGCGGCGTCTATCTCCACGACGCGGCTCTCGGCGAGCGCCAGCAGCGCCCCTTCGTGACGCTCCATCAGGCGCTGCGGATCGCCGGAGGCGATGATGACGCCGTGGCTGTCCATGACGTTAACCGGGTAGTCGATGATGCTCATGGCGCGCCGGACAATCAGCCGGGCGGTGGACTCATCCAGGAGCGGAGTCTGTCTGAACATGCGGGTTTCCTGTGTGTTGATCCGCAAACGTTATACGCCCTCAGGCAGGAAAATTTAAGGCGCAGGCGGCAAGGATGTGAGGCGCAGATAGCAAAACGCCGGGCAGAGCCCGGCGTTGGTCATATCTCTTCGGCTTAACCGAGGATTTTTTCCAGTTCGGCGCGCACGTCGCCAACGGCTTTGGTGCCGTCGACTTTGGCGTAACGGGTGTTGCCCGCTTCCGCTTCTTTGCGGTAGTAGCCGATCAGCGGCTCGGTCATCTCATGGTATTCCACCAGACGCTTACGCACGGTTTCTTCCTGATCGTCTTTACGAGTGGTCAGCGCTTCGCCGGTCACGTCGTCTTTGCCTTCCACTTTCGGCGGATTGAATTTGATGTGGTAAACGCGACCAGACGGCGCGTGAACGCGGCGGCCAACGATACGGTCAACAATCAGTTCATCCGGCACGTCGAATTCCAGCACGTAGTCAACGTTGATGCCCGCTTCCTTCATGGCGTCCGCCTGAGGAATGGTGCGCGGGAAACCGTCCAGCAGGAAACCGTTGCGGCAATCTTCCTGGGCGATACGCTCTTTGACCAGCGCAATCACCAGCTCGTCGGTAACCAGCTTGCCGGCGTCCATAATGTCTTTCGCCTGTTTACCCAGCTCAGAGCCAGATTTCACTGCCGCGCGCAGCATGTCACCGGTGGAGATTTGCGGAATGCCGTATTTCTCCATGATGAATTGTGCCTGAGTCCCCTTTCCTGCGCCCGGAGCGCCGAGCAGAATAATACGCATTGCGTAATTCTCCATACGTTTGCATTTTCACTACGTGATTGAAGCGAAAACCATACCATTAAAGGCGCTATGCCGACAACAAACGCGGCGGAGGGTGAATGGTTTCACCGGGGCGTGACGGGCAGAAAATGGCGTATGCGGTATAAAAAAGGCGGGCACGCGAGGTGTCCGCCTTTTTACCAGTGATGTAATGGGTGTGGGCGTTTGCGACGGTAAAGAGCGTTGCGCTGGCGGGTGCGCTTCGCTTACCCGCCCTACGTTATTACAACGCCCTCATTGTAGGGTGGGTAAGCGTTAGCGCACCCACCTTAACAAAACGCCCCTGACGCGCGATCAGGAGACCAGCAGCTGGTTCATACGACGGATAAACTGGTTAGGATCTTCCAGCGTTCCGCGCTCGGCGAACAGCGCCTGATCGAGCAGCAGCTCCACCCACTCTTTAAACTGCGCCTCGTCCTGAGTATCGGCGGTGCGTTTCACCAGCTGATGATCCGGGTTCAGCTCAAAAATGTATTTCACTTCCGGCACCGCCTGGCCCGCCGCGGCGAAAAGCTTCGCCATTTGCGTACTCATTTCGTCGTTGTCGGTGGTGACAATCGCTGGCGTGTCGGTCAGACGATGCGTCAGACGCACCTCTTTCACGCGATCGCCGAGCAGAGTTTTCACACGCTCAACAAACGGCTCCAGCGCTTTTTCCGCTTCTTTGGCGCTTTCGTCGACTTCATCCGCCAGTTTCTCCAGCGATTCGTCGGCTTTCGCCACAGACTGGAACGCTTTACCGTCAAACTCGGTGAGATAGCTCATCATCCATTCGTCGATGCGATCGGAAAGCAGCAGCACTTCGATGCCTTTCTTACGCAGCAGCTCCAGATGCGGGCTGCTCTTCGCGGCCGCGTAGCTGTCGGCGGTGATGTAGTAGATCTTCTCCTGCCCTTCTTTCATACGGGAGACATAATCTGCAAGCGACACGGTCTGCGCGGCGGAATCGGTATGCGTGGAGGCGAAACGCAGCAGTTTAGCGATCGCTTCCTGGTTAGCGCTGTCCTCCGCCGGGCCTTCTTTCAGCACCAGGCCGAACTGTTTCCAGAAGGTCTGGTATTTTTCAGCGTCATCTTTGGCGAGTTTATCCAGCATCTGCAACACGCGTTTGGTCAGCGCGCTGCGCAGGTTGCGGGTAATGGAGCTGTCCTGAAGAATCTCGCGCGATACGTTGAGCGGCAGATCGTTGGAGTCAATCAGGCCGCGCACAAAGCGCAGGTAGTTCGGCATGAACTGTTCGGCGTCGTCCATGATAAACACGCGCTGCACGTAGAGTTTCAGACCGTGTTTATGATCGCGGTTCCACATATCCCACGGCGCCTGGGACGGGATGTACAGCAGGCTGGTGTATTCCTGCTTCCCTTCCACGCGGTTGTGGCTCCAGGTCAGCGGATCGGTGAAGTCGTGCGCGATGTGTTTATAAAACTCTTTATATTCGTCGTCGCTGACTTCGCCTTTACTGCGGGTCCACAGCGCCTGTGCCTTGTTGATTTTCTCCCAGGAGACGATGGTTTCGCCGTCTTTCTCCTCGCGGGTTTCAATCTCAACCGGCAGCGCGATATGGTCGGAGTATTTGCTGATAATCGAGCGCACGCGCCAGTCGTTTAGGAACTCATCTTCGCCTTCGCGCAGGTGCAGCGTGATTTCGGTGCCGCGATCCGCTTTGCTGATATCCGCAACGGTATATTCGCCTTCGCCTTCTGATTCCCAGAACACCGCTTCATCGGCGCTGACGCCTGCCGCGCGGGTGCGCACAGTCACTTTATCGGCGACGATAAACGCCGAGTAGAAGCCCACGCCGAACTGGCCGATAAGCTGGCTGTCTTTCGCCTGGTCAGAGCCCATCGATTCAAGAAATGCTTTGGTGCCCGATTTCGCGATGGTACCGAGATGGTCGATGACTTCGTCGCGGGTCATCCCGATGCCGTTATCGGCGATGGTCAGGGTGCGTTTGTCTTTATCAAACGACACGCGCACGCGCAGATCGCCGTCGCCTTCATAGAGATCGGGGCTGGAAAGCGCACGGAAGCGCAGTTTGTCCGCGGCATCCGAGGCGTTGGAGATAAGCTCACGCAGGAAAATCTCTTTATTTGAATAGAGAGAATGGATCATCAGGTGCAGAAGCTGTTTGACCTCTGACTGAAAACCACGGGTCTCTTGTCCTTTCATAATGGTGATACCTCAACAAAACAGGCCACAGTGAACAAAAACGGTTGAGGCAGAGATGGGGATAGCGGAGAAATTTTTCAAGCGGCAGGCAAAGCGGGGAACGCTGACTGGTTAAAAGCCGCACAATGCGGCTTTCGGAAGTAGAATCGTTTGACGCTTAAAACGTCATTTTATGCCGCCCGGCAAGCGAGTGCGAAAGCGTGGTGCCGTCGACCATTTCGAGCTCGCCGCCCACCGGCACGCCGTGCGCGATACGGCTTGCGTCAACGCCATACTGGGCGCAGAGCTCGGCGATGTAATTGGCGGTCGCCTCGCCTTCCACCGTCGGGTTGGTCGCGAGAATAATCTCTTTTAACGGCTCGGCGGCGAGGCGCTGCTCCAGGCGATCAAGCCCGATATCGTCCGGGCCGATACCGTCGAGCGGCGAAAGATGGCCCATCAGTACGAAATAGCGGCCCGAGAACTGGCCGGTCTGCTCGATGGCGTGGATATCCGCCGGGCTTTCCACTACGCAAATCTGTCCGTTTTCCTGACGGCGCGGATTGGTGCAGATATTACATTTTTCCTGCTCGGTGAAGGTGCGGCAGTCGGCGCAGTGGCCTATCTCCGACATGGCGCGGGTCAGCGCCTGAGCAAGCCGCATCCCGCCGCTGCGATCGCGTTGCAGCAGCGTAAACGCCATGCGCTGCGCCGATTTCGGGCCCACGCCCGGCAGGCAGCGCAACGCTTCCATCAGTTGAGTCAGCAGAGGACTGGTCTGCATCAGTGAAATTCCTTAACCAAAAACAAAGCGTGTAGATTACCACTTGCGCCTTTATGCACGCACCCTAAACCTGCTTAGTTATAGGATAGCGTAAGCGTTCCGGCCGCGTTGGCTTTGCCAGGCGTGACCTCAGCGCCGGTTTTGTAGTAGTTGGCTGTAAAGAGCAGCGTTTCCGATGCGCCTGCGCCGCCGGGATTCGCCGGATCGGTAAAATAGCTGTAGCGCCGTTCCGCATCATAGGTGCGCTGAGACGTGAGCAGCGGGATCGGCGTGCCGATGGGGAGACCCGCTTTCCCGCTGTCGTAGCCGCCAGACGCGAGTTTCAGATTCAACTGAACGCCGACGCCGGTCGCCACGTCTGACGCGCCGGTATCCGAGAGCGCGATAACCGTATTATTCGCCGTGTCGCCGCTGGCCTGAGGCGCCTGGACTTCCAGCGTGACGTTGGTGCCCGGTTCGCACGAGAGCGTGACCGTTTTTTGCGCCTCGCCCACCTGTGAGTTGTTATCAAACGCTGCCGCGTCGATATCACCCATCACAAAATTCAGCGAGGCCGTGTCTGCGGTGCATCCCATCGCCTTTACATCCACCGCAGAGGAAGAGACATCAAGCTGCGAGGCGATATCGCCGTTCGAACTGATATTTTCGCGCTCGCGGAAATCCACGCGCGCCAGCGGGGATGGCAAAATCAGGCGGCCGCTGCTGATTTTCCCGCCCGTTGCCACCAGCTGTAAACGGTACGCGGAGCCATTTAGCGTATGGCTGCTGCCAAACAGGCTGCCGTCGCCATTGCGCCAGTCGTTATCAATAGTGGTTTCATCGTCATACGGCCCGGCCTGGTTGAGGGTAAATACGCGCACCCCAACGCCGTCCAGGTTGGTGGGGTAAATATGCCCGCCCAGCGAGTCGCCCGTTTGCGGCGCATTCAGATAGATAAAGCCAACAAAATAGCCCATGTTACAGTTATGTATCGTCACTTTATCATCGCTACCCGCAATATAACCGGAGTCATATAACACCGTATCTTGCGCATAAGAGCCGCTTTCCACCACGATATGCTCCGGCAAATGCACCGACGAGACGGAAATATCGTCACTGCGGTCACGCTGGCACGCGGCGTGGGTCGTGGTAGAAAGAAGCGAGAAAAAAAGCATGAACATCAAAACAGGCCAGCGCATATCAAACTCTTAAGCGTTATTCAGTGAAGGTTACGGGTAAATAAAATTAATCGTGACGGAACTGCTGAAATCCCCGGCGGTGGGTTTCCCCAGCGGCGAGTACATGCGGGCAATGAGGCTTAACATGCCGCTATGGGTATCGGCCTTAATGGGCACGCTGTAACTGACACCGTTGGCGAGATTCACCAGCGGTTTGCCGTCGAAATTAATTAATTGCAGCCCAAGATCGCCCGCGCCATTTTCCGCCTGATTAGCGTAAATCGCAGTTCCCATCGCACCATTGTCATAAGGCTGACCGCTGAACTGTGCCGTCGCTTCGCTCAGGCCAGCCGTACAGCCGGTTAACTTAACGAGCACAGGAATGCTGGCGCTATTCGCACCGGCGATAGACAAATCCTGTCGGTTGAACGTGCCAAGCTTCACCACGCTCGGCGCTTCGATGTTGCAGGAAGGCCGAATAATCGTGCCGGTGACGGAAAAGTTAATCGTATCCTGACTGCCTGCCGCCAGCCCCGATACGGGAATCAGTGCGTTGCTGATAAGCAGCGCTAACGCCATTCGACGCCAGCGGCCAGAAAAAACGCCGCGCAACCACGACTTCATCATTTGTTCACTCCCGTGAAAGAGGCGGTGCTTACTCACACGCCGCCTGCTGAAAAATAATCCCGCCAGCGGTTGAAGCCGGTTGCAGCGTATAGTCAACCCGACACTGCTGCGCGCTCTCCGCCCCCCACCTGACCTGCAACTGCCCTTTCGGGCTCAGCCCGGCCAGATAAACCTGCCCGTCCTCGCCGACGATATCGCTGTGCGCTGTCGGGTCCGGGTTATCCGATGTTGTGACCAGCGCACCGAAAGGCACGGGTTTGCCATGAAAGGTGAGCGTCAGCATCGCTTTCAGCCCGGCAAAGGTCTGGTAGCGCGCTTTCACCACGGCACCGCGCGTCGGCACCACTTTTTTGGTGATATTTTCAATGTCGGTATCGCTTTCCTGCGCAAGCCCGCTGTCATCGAGCGAAATCGCATTCTCGTGATATGGGCGAACATAAGGCACGACGGCGTTGCCGTGAGCATCGGTGTGGACATTGTTCTGTCCATTGACCGGAATATCCTTCGCGCCAGGTGCCGTGACGATCGCGACACTCTCATTTAGCGTTCGGGAGAACGTCAGGCCATCGGCGTGCGCGACCATTCCGCCCCGCAGCGCATAGTTATAGCGGCTGGTAAAATTGTCATAACCGTAGCCGCCGGACATTTCGCCCCATGAATTCTGATAGTTAAGGCTGACGTTGCCGTTCGTTTTCTTATTGGTGGCGTTATAGCCTTCCTGCACCTGCCAGTTGAGGCTATTGCCGGCAAGCGCCGAACCGCTCATGCCAAGGCTGTGCATTGTGGCGCCGTGCGCGCTGCTGTTCATGGCGTAGTTCATTGAGGCGGAGGCGAGTTCTCCCTTATGGTCGAACGCACTGAAGGGCACATTGACAGTCAACGCAATAAGGCTATCGTTGGTTCGCTTAGTGTCATCGCTGCCGGTAACGTTCATGTTCCGGGCATAGCTAATAAAATAAGTAATCTGCCCCCAGTTATTGCCATATCCCAGGTTCATGGAGGTCATTTGCGACTGGTTCCAGTAGCGCTCTTTCATCAGCGACAACGAAAGCGAGCCCACTTTGGTACTTTTCGATAACGTGACGTCAAAGCGGTGCTGCGCATGATCGGTGTTATCGATCTCTTCAGCGGTGTCGCGGGCGTTAATCAGATCCTGAAAAGAGTAAAAACCGCGCGTCGCGTAGCGATAACTGGCGACGGAAATATCCGTGCCGGTTTCCTGCAACGTTTTGCTATAGCGCATACGCCAGGCCTGCCCGGTACTGCTTTTCATATTGCCGGGGGTTAATCGATCGGCGAGTTGCGCTTTGGCCTGTGTCACATCTACCGACAGCGCGCCGAAATTCCCGAGATTCGCGCCAATCCCCAGCGCATAGCTGGAGTAGATATCCTGCGCCTGAGTGATACCCCCGTAGAACGTGAGCGCGTTGGATAGCCCCCAGGCCGCGTCAGACTGGATAAAATCCAGCGCGTTTTTTGCATCGCCATCGTTGCGGGTCGTGCCGGCAACCAGCGAATACGTTAACTGATGCTCGCGCTGTAACACCGCCAGCGACGCAAAAGGTACGACAAAATTCTGCTCGCTGCCGTCTGACTCTTTCACCGTCACGTTCAGGTTACCCGCGCTACCGGTCGGGTAGATATCATCGATTTCTAACGGCCCCGGCGGCACAGAGGTTTTGTAAATGCTGTTGCCGTTCTGATAAACCGTCACTTCTGCGTCGCTGCGGGCAATACCGCGTACCACAGGCGCGAAGCCCTGCTGACTGTCCGGCAGCATGTCATTATCGGACGCCAGCGACACGCCGGTGTACGCGACACTGTCGAAGACTTTGGCGTCAGTATTTCCTTCACCTATCATCAGCCGGCTTTTCAGCGGGCGAATATCACGGGAGACGTGACTGTAGACCGAATGCCACTGATGTTTTCCATCGTTGATGTTAAGCGTTGAGTAGTTACGCAGTCGCCAGGCCCCGAAGTTAAACCCCGGCTGGAGGCTGACGAACTGACTGTGACGCACGGCATCGTTCACGCGCGACGTGGTGGTCTGCCCGGAAAAACTGTAATTCAAAAGCCCGGCGGTGATGCCGTCATCCCATTTTTCTTCGGGCACATAACCGCGCGCGCGATGCGTCATCGCCAGTTGCGCAATGGAGAGTTCAAAACGTTGCTGATTGAGCATTAACCGGGCGGACACGCCCTGGATAGCCAGCAGGTTAGCGCAGGTCTCGCCCTGTTTTGTCAGATCCGGATAATTTTCAACCTTGATATTCCATTGGCGGAGCTGTTCCAGCGTCAGGCACGGCAACAGCAGGCGTTTATTCTCCGCCGTGTCGACATAACGGAAAGTAAAAGTACCGGCATCGACTAATTCACCGTTGATATAAATATCGACGTTGTAATCCCCCGCCGGAGTTTGCTCCTCGCTGAATAAATTCAGATCAAGCGCTGAGGCTGACGTTTCGCTGGTCTCCAGCAGATGCGGATTAAAATATTCATTTGCCCGGGCTACTCGCATTGCAGAAAACGCTGCGCAGATTATCCCGAGGGTAATCACTGGCCGTATTTTCGTTAATGATGTCATTACGCGATGCCCGGTCATAAATGCAAAAATTAATACCTGGCGGTGTGTTCGTTTCCACGCATGCCAAAATCGTTAATTATCTGCCATTTTACCTCACCATGACTTTGCGCTTTGGGCAGTGAAAAATCGGCGCTGGAAAAAGGCGCGACAAACGTGGCACTCTTCACCGGTGTATTATTCACCGTGACGGTGGAGAAATTCATATAATACGGCGTGGGGTTATTTACTTTTACTGCATTACCGTCAGCGCTCCACGTTAATTTATCGGCGACGGATTCGGGCACATTGCCACACAGGCTAGCCGGGCGGTAAATTAATTTAATGCGCGAGTTAATGGCAATTTGCACTTCATTTTTGGCAGGTATTCCCTCCATTGCCGGAATCCCTTTGACATTCAGCCAGAACATAGACTCGCGATCGTCAGGCAACGTTTTTCCGGAGCGAACAATACGCACAGAGGCTTTTTCACCGGCGTTCAGACGAAACAGCGGCGGCGTAATAATCATCGTGTCTTTTGCTGCGGAATCTGCCGAGACAGGCGATATCCAGGACTGCACCAGGTTGGCGATTTTGTCTTTATTCTGTACGGATAATGTCGCCGCTTTTTGTTGACCATCGAAGATGACACGCGTGCCGCCGACGACAACACTCGCCTGTGCGGCGCTGACAGAAAGTGCGCAAAGCAGCGCGATTGCTAACGGTTTCATAGAAAACTCCGGATAGAAGGAGGGTTGCCCCTCCTTTGATTACTGGTAACTGATGCTGTACGTTAATGTGCTAACCACATTTCCTTTCGTGACGCCGGTGCCGGTCGCCACCAGTTGCGCGGTATAATCCACAGTGACGTCGCCGCCTTCCGCCGGTAACGTAATATCCGTATTGCCGTCATTTACATATACCGTGTCGGTGCCATACTGTTTCAAAAGCACGCCAACATTTGTCGCGGCATCGGTCGTGGCGATGTTTTTGAAATAACTGTCATCGCCATCGGTTTCGCCGTTAAATTTAATATTGGCTTTCGCAGGACTGCCTGCCGGGCAGGAAGAAAGGGTGATGGTAAAAAGTTTAGGCGCACCCGTATCACCTTTATTTACCAGATCCGATTTAACGGTTTCACCTAATTCAACAGTAGAACTGCCGTCGCCTACTGTTACCGTACAGGCGGCATCAAGCACTTTTCCGTTGAATGTAATGGTTTGGCTATTGGCGAGCGCCGCTTCAGAAGCACACAGCGCTGCAAGCACGGCAATAACACCGCAACCGCCTTTCGTTAATTGCATCATGATTTGATTTATTCCTTTAGATAAATTAACAAAGCATTCCTGTGACTTTATTAATTCCATTCGCATTACTAAATCGAGAATTAACTCCTTTTTACTCTCATTGTTGAATGGCGGTATTTCCCGATCTGAAAAGCCGTGATAAAACCGGCCATTATTATTACACCTCTCTGAACCATATAAATTCAGGAGGGGAATAATATTCACGCATAGTAATAATCATGGGGAATTCATACAATTAACGAATACTTAAAGAGAGTTTTACTGGCGTCTTCAGAACCGGCGTTCCGGCCAGAATCAATGATATAGATGGGATTTAGAGGGGGAAAAGCGGGACGACAGGCGGAGCCTGCCGTCCGGGGGGACATCAGAACGGCATTTTGAAGCCTGGCGGCAGCTGCATGCCAGAAGAGACAGACGCCATTTTCTCTTTCTGCGTCTCTTCGATGCGGCGCGCGGCGTCGTTGAACGCGGCGGCAACCAGATCTTCCAGCATTTCTTTATCGTCTTCGAGCAGGCTCGGATCGATTTCCACGCGACGGCAGTTGTGCGCGCCGTTGATGGTCACTTTAACGAGGCCAGCGCCAGATTCGCCCGTCACTTCCAGCTGAGCGATTTCTTCCTGCATCTTCTGCATTTTTTCCTGCATCTGCTGGGCCTGTTTCATCAGGTTGCCCAGACCGCCTTTACCACCAAACATAAGCTTCTCTCTTTTGCTTCAGGTCGCTGACGGCAGTGCCGACAGCGAGGCCAAGGGTTACAACAGGCAGCGGCACTGCCTGTCAAAGGGGGCGAATACTCTCTTCATCCAGATCCGCATCGAAGAAACGACGCAGCGTCTGAATATTGGTATCCGCGATAATCGCTTCTCTCGCCTGGGCGAGTTTCTCTTCGTAAATCGCCTGCCGCCACTCCAGCGGCGTCCGGTGCGCCAGATTATCATCTTCAATGATAGTCAGTTCAACCGGCGCGCCGTACAAAACGCCCAGCGCGTCAGCGAGCGTTTTCTGCGCCGACGCCGAGTTAAGATGACGCTGCGACGGGCGCAGATGCAGGCGAACCGTCTGCCCGTCCTGCTCTTTCCAGGCATTCAGCGCCACCTGCTCCACCAGCTTCGGCACCTGCAGGCGGCTGACCTCAGCGGCCCATTCGTCACGGGCAATCGCCTCTTCGGCGAGTTTGGCGGCAAGCTCCGGCGTCTTTTCATGCTCCAGCGCTTTTTTTAGCGCCCGCGGCGTGGCGACAGGGGCCTGCTGCGCCTGCGGCACAATATTTTTCGCTTTCCAGCGATACGCCTCTTTTTTGGCCGGGGCGTCCTCTTTGACCGCCGCGGGCCGGGACTGCACGCGCTCGGTCACGGACGCCAGCCGCTCCAGCGCGCTGTTATTCACCGGCCGCGCTGTGGCTGGCGCTGCCGGTTCATTCTTTTTTGTTTTGGCCGCTCCCTGCGCGCGCTGCAACTGACTGCGCGCCTGTAGAAGCTGGCTGGTCGTGTCGGGCAGCGGCGTCTGCGCGCCTGGCTGCGGTTGAGAAACGGCTGGCGAAACGGGCTGCTGCGCCTGGGTCTGATAAGCGGGCTGAGAGGCAGGCATTGCCGGCGCTTCAGGCGCGTTCACCACCGGCAGTACGGCGGCAGGCTGTACCTCGCGCTCGGGTTCCGGCAGCGGCGCGCGCGGGTGGAACGCCAGCGCGCGCAGCATGGTCATTTCCACGCCCATCCGGCGCTCCGGCGCCCACGGCAGCTCTTTACGCCCGATAAGCAGCGTCTGGTAGTAGAGCTGAATATCACCCGGCGGCACGACGCGCGCCAGTTCGCGCAGGCGCGGCTCCAGCGGGGCCATATCCGCGCCGAGCGCGGACGGCGAGAGCTGCACCATCGCGACGCGGTGCAACAGGCCGAGCATTTCAACCAGCAGCGCTTCCCATTCGACGCCGCGCGCGGCAGCGTCGTTAATCTGCTGCATGACGCGCTCGCCGTCGGCGGCGACCAGCGCTTCAATGAGGCTTAACGCCTGATCGTCATCCAGCGTGCCGAGCATCGCGCCTACCGCCTGGGCGGTCACTTGCCCGTCGCCGCTGGCGATGGCCTGATCGGTGAGGCTCAGCGCGTCGCGCAGGCTGCCATCGGCGGCGCGGGCCAGTAGTTGCAGCGCGCGCGGCTCATGCGCGATGCCTTCCTGCGTTAGCACATGTTCAAGCTGCTGGCGGATTTGATCCGGATCCAGCGCCCGCAGATGGAACTGCAGACAGCGGGAGAGGATAGTCACCGGCAGCTTTTGCGGATCGGTAGTCGCAAGCAGAAATTTCACATGCGCAGGCGGCTCTTCCAGCGTTTTCAACAGCGCGTTGAAGCTGTGGCGCGAGAGCATGTGCACTTCATCAATCAGATAAACTTTAAAGCGGCCACGGGCGGGCGCGTACTGGACGTTATCCAGCAGGTCGCGGGTATCTTCCACTTTGGTGCGCGAGGCGGCGTCGATTTCAATCAGATCGACAAAACGCCCCTGCTCGATTTCACGGCAGTTGTCGCACACGCCGCACGGCGTGGCGGTGATGCCGGTTTCACAGTTCAGCCCCTTCGCCAGAAGACGGGCGATAGAAGTCTTGCCGACGCCGCGCGTACCGGAAAACAGATAGGCGTGGTGAATTCGGCCCAGCGATAAACCGTTCGCCAGGGCGGTGAGCACGTGCTCCTGGCCGACGACGTCAGCAAAGGTTTGTGGGCGCCATTTTCGGGCTAAGACCTGATAACTCATGGGCAGGCTCTGAAACGCTTGAGTGGTGGATTCTGAAGGGGTAATGCTAACACAGCCCCACCCGATGGGCGAGGCTGCCGGGAAGGAAGATCAGTGGCCCGGGAACGGCACGAGGCTGTAGCAGGTAATGCCCTGCTTGTTGAGGCGTTCTTCGCCGCCGATGTCGAACAGATTAATGATAAACGCCGCGTCGGTCACTTCACCGCCCAGACGACGGATAAGCTTCACGGTGGCTTCAATGGTGCCGCCGGTCGCCAGCAGATCGTCGACCACCAGCACTTTGTCGCCAGGCTTGATCGCGTCAACGTGGATCTCCAGCTGATCGGTGCCGTACTCCAGCTCATAGCTTTCTGCGATCGTTTCACGCGGCAGCTTACGCGGTTTGCGCACCGGGACAAAACCCACGCCCAGCGCCAGCGCGACCGGCGCGCCGAACAGGAAACCACGCGCTTCGGTACCCACCACCTTCGTGATGCCCGCGTTTTTATAGCGCTCCACTAACAGTTCGATGCTCAGCGCGTAGGCTTTAGGGTCTTCCAGCAGGCTGGTGACGTCGCGAAAGAGAATGCCCGGCTTCGGGTAATCCTGAATGCTTTTGATGCTATTTTTAAGATATTCAAGCTGCTGCGCAGTTGCGGTCATGGATGTATGCCTGATAAAAACGGTATTACTCACAGGTTGCCGGACACGACTGAAAGGCGAATTTGCTCACCCTTTAATCAACGGCCCCTGTACTCGAAAACGCTCGAATTTACTGGCTGCGCGCGGTAAATGCAACCACTGCGGGCAGGCTTTACCCGTTTTGTTGTTTTTCATCAACCACCGGGATGCGCCACATGAAAATCAACAGCCCGGAAAGGATGACCAACAGCAGAATACGCACCCAGAAAATCTTCACCAGCCACAGTGAGATAGCGAACGTGGCGAGAATAAAAAGCATCGCGCGCGGTTTCGCGCCGGGCGGCATTGCGCGGTGCTGCTGCCAGTGGCGCAGATAACCGCCAAACCACGAGCGGTAGAGCAGCCAGTGATGAAAACGCGGCGATGAGCGCGCAAAACACCAGGCCGCCAGCAGCAGAAACGGCGTCGTCGGAAGCAGCGGCAGCACCACGCCGAGCGTCGCCAGCACTACCGCCAGCCACCCCAGGATGAGTAAAATAGTCCTTTGCATAATCGTACTCGCGAAAGCAGGTGATGTACTGTAGCACAGCCCGCATGGCCAGACGCCCGGAGTAAAATGAGAACGCCCCTATTATTACAATCGCTGAAGACCCGTGTCGCCGCGCTGCATACGCTTATCGGGCCGCTCGCCTTGCAGCGTCACTTTTCACCGCGCTTCGACAGACAACTGTTTGCATGCCGCGGCGCACGGCTCGGTGATTATCTGACGGAAGCCGAAGAGAGCCTCACGCACCTGGAAGCGGCGGTGAATCAGGGTGACGCGACGCGCGTGGCGTGGCTTGCCGAACGGCTCGCGGCCCAAATCGAGGCGTTACAGCGCGAGGCGGCTACCGCCACGCTGCGTCGTCATGAGAACGCGCATTTGCCCGGCGGTCGGCTACACGCGCGGCTTGCGGAGTATCAGGAATATGAACGTCGCCTGCTGGCAATGAAAAACGAGCGCGAGCAACGCTATGCTGAACGCCATGACCCGCAACTGGCGCGTGAAATCACCGCGCTTGACGAGCGCCTTACGCGCTGTCGCACGGCTATCGCCCGCACCGAGCGCGCGCTTGAGCGCATTACGCGCTGAATCAACGACGAGGAGAGAAACGATGTCGCTGGAACAAGCCCCTGATGAGGTTAAGCTCGCGGTCGATTTGATTATGCTGCTGGAGAATCATGACATTGCGCCGCAGACAGTGCTGGCGGCGCTGGAGATTGTGCGTAACGACTATTTGCGAAAGCTTGCCGACGCCGAGCAGTAATCGCCCTTCCCCTGGTAAGGAAAGGGCGAGAACCGGCGTCAGGCTTTGGCGGCGTTCGTCTCGCCGTTATCGTCACTGCGTAAATCGCGCTTCACTTCGGTGTGCGTCTCGCCGTTGTTGTTATGCAGATGCACTTCCAGCTGGTTGAAGGCGATATCGATATTATTTTCACGGCACAGTCTGTCGATGGTGCGGTTCAGCTCATCCACGGTATAGCTGCGATCGCGCAGTTCACGCACATACAGACGCAGTTCGTGATCCAACGAGCTTGGCCCGAAGGTGGTAAAGAACACCGCCGGTTCCGGATCGTGCATCACTTTCGGGTGATCCATCGCCGCTTTCAGTAAGATCTCGCGCACTTTGTCGAGATCCGATCCATACGCCACGCCGAGGCGGATCACCACGCGGGTGATGGTATCGGTCAGCGACCAGTTGATGAGACGCTCCGTCACAAACGCTTTGTTCGGGATAATCACTTCTTTACGGTCAAAGTCGGTGATGGTCGTGGCGCGGATGCGGATTTTGCTGACCGTGCCCGAGAAGGTGCCGATGGTAACGGTATCGCCGATACGCACCGGACGTTCAAACAGGATAATCAGGCCGGAGACGAAGTTACCGAAGATCTCCTGCAGGCCGAAACCGAGACCGACCGACAGCGCCGCCGCCAGCCATTGCAGTTTATCCCACGACACGCCGAGCGAGCCGAACACGGTCATCGCGCCCGCCGCGATAATCACATAGTTCAGGATGGTCGTAATGGCGTACGACGCGCCCTGACGCATTTTCAGGCGTGAAAGCACCAGCACTTCCAGCAGGCCTGGTAAGTTGCGAATCAGCGCCCAGGCGACCATAAACGCCACCACCGCGAACAGAATACTGCCGAGCGTCACGTTCTTCGTGACCGCCGCCCCGGCTTCGGTGCCGTTGTAGTGCCACAGCACGATGCTGTCGAGATAGGCGAAAACGGTGATTAAATCAGACCAGATAGCCCAGAACACCACGCCGAACAGCGCGAACATCAAAAGCATGGTGATACGCAACGTCTGCTGGTTCACCTGATCGAGCGCCAGCGACGTTTCCTCTACCGGTTCGGCCCCTTCGGCGCCCTCTTTCACCATATTCTGGCGACGGGCCACCGCACGGCGATACGCAATGCGGCGCGCCGCGACGCTCAGACCGCGCAACACGGTCTGATAAAGCAAGTTCCAGACAATCACCAGATAGACGGTATCTATCCAGCGCCCGGCGAGACGCAGCGTGGTATAGAAATAGCCCGTCGCGGTGAGCACCAGCAGCGCGACCGGCACAATCGAGAGCACCGTGACCGTCACCAGCCGCATGGTGTGCGACTCTTTATCACGCCAGCTGTCGCGGCACATCGGCCACACCAGGGCGCTGATTAACAGCAGATTCAGGAAAATCATGCTCTGGCCGAGCACGTCGTCCATCAGATGCAGCGGTGAGAGTTCTGCCAGCACCGACCAGAACAGCAGCGGAAGCAGCGCCAGGCTGACGCGCACAATCTGACGACGCCAGTGGCTGGTCAGTGTCGCGGGCATATTAAAATGGCTGACCGCCATACCGTCTTTTTCCAGCACACGCCAGCAGAGGCCGAAGACCAGCCAGAACACCGCCAGCTCTTTGCTGAACGCCCAGAGCAGATCGCTGATGTTCAGCTGCATCACATAAAGAATGAGCCCGACGGCCAGAATAATCAGGCAAACCGGTAGCGCGCGGACAAGGTTAATCAGTATCGCTTTCGGCGTGTGCAACTGGCTGTCGTTGCGCAGCTGACCGACTTCGCCTGCAAGCGTATTCAGGTACTGGCGCAGCCAGCCGAAACGCCAGCGAATAAGCCCGGCAATCAGCAACAGCGGCAGCCCCGCCAGCAACGCTTTTAACATCGCAGGCCAGGCTTTCTCCCAGTTAAAGGTGATTTTCATCGACTTCAACTGATCGTGCAGCGCCTGCGGGAAGGCTTTCACCCACTCCCAGTCCATCGGTTTGTTACTGTTCACCCAGAAAATCTGCTGAGTAAGCATTTCCCGCAGGTTGGTGCTGACGCTCATTAACTGCTGCTGATTGATTTGCAGGTTAATCGCCATCATCAGCTGGTTGCCGAGCTGCTTGTTGAGCTGATCCAGCAGCTCACGGCGCATATCGACTACCTGTAACAGCGCGTCATGTACGTCGTCATTAATTTCGCTTTTGTGCCCCTCTTCCAGCTTCTCGACGAAGGCGTCGTTCTGGAACAGGGCGTCGCGCTGCTGGTTCACCTCGAACTGTTCAAGACGCAGATCCGCGATGCGGTTGGTCATATCTTCCAGCTCATCGGCGGAAGGCAGCGTTTGTTGTTGCTGATACAGAATGCGCGACAGCAACAGGCTGCCTTTCAGCACAGAGATCTGCTCTTTGAGGTTGCGCTCGGATTGCAGCGCGCGGTCGAGCCAGTTCTTCACCCGGATATTCTGCTGCACCAGCGTATTGCCGCTCTGGGTCGCGTCGATCAGGCGCTGGCTGAGCTGGTGATTGATCTCCAGCTCCTGGCGTACCAGCGGGTTGTTCTGAATGCTGGAAGCGTCTTCCGGCGCAATCGCCTCCTGCGCGGTTTTCTCGGTCAGCGTCAGACGTTTGCTATTCACCGCCTCCTGCAACAGCTGTAACTGATGCTCAAGACGGTTGATATTCGCGGTAGTGTAGTCGCGCTGTTTCTGCAGCGCGTCCTGCAGAACCGTGTTGCCTTCAAGACTTTTACGCTGCTGTTCTATCTGGGCGTTGAGCAGCGCCTGCTGCGCGAGCAGGAGCGTCTGCTGCGACGGGCGCAGCGCCTCTTCACCAGGTGCGGTGCCATTCAGGCGATTGCGGATCTGCTGAAGCTGCTGCGAGGCGTTGTACATCGCGTTCTGAACGCGCTCTGGCTGCGTCTGTAACGACACCAGCTGACTGTTGTACGTCGCGAGATCGTTTTGTGCGGTTTGCAGGTCGTCAAGGACGGAGGTGACGCGCGACTCCAGCTGGCGCAGCGACAGGTTTTTCAGCGTCTGGCGCACCACCTCGTCGCTGTCCTGGTTTTGCAGCGCGCTGAGGTTGTCTGTCGCCTGGCGCATTTTCTCGGGCGCCTGCATGACCTGCTGGCGCAACTGCACGGTTTCTTGTTTGATGCGCTCGATTTTATCCAGCGTCTCAAGCGTCGCCGTCAAATCTTCGGTCGTCAGTTTGTCCTGCGCGGAGTGGTTTTTTTGTTTGCCGAGCGCGTCGAGCTGCGCCTGCACGTCAGCGCGCGACGGAAGATCGCCGCTCGCAGGAGCCGCCTGCGCCGCAACGGACGACAGCGCGCCGAACACCAGCAGAACGGCAAAAAGTACAGCGGACGCCAGGCGTCGCGAAAGGATTGTGTGCTGCATAATCATTTGAATGAAGTCATGGCCGGACCGCACGCGGAATGCCTGCGGGGATACTGGAACGGCGCTGAGAATACCACGGCTCTCGCGCATGGAATAGCGGCCCGCCGGGCTTTAAGAATATTTTAGCAGGCGTCTTGTGCGGGCGCGGCATCCGGGGCGCGGCGCAGGCTCGGGCAAAACTGATACATCTCCAGTAAAATCGCCACCAGTTCGCGCGCTTCGCTTTTAAGATCAAACGTCTGTGGCGCAAAAAGCCAGTTTTCCACCAGGCCTGAAATATAGCTGCGCATCAGGATAGCGGCGCGGCGGGTTTGCAGGTTTTCCGGCAGCATGCCGCTTTGTATGCACTGCCTTAATGTGTGTTCGATACGGTCGTAACTCTGGAAGCACAAACTGCGGTGCGCCTGTTGCACCACAGCCATTTCTCCAACAAACTCACATTTGTGATAAATTATTTCCATCATCAGGCGACGGCGCTCTTCTGTCACCGTAGCTTCAAGTATATAAACGAGAATCTCCCGTAAAACAGAGAGTGGATCGTCTGGGAATTTTGCCCGATACTCATTTTCAAGATCGCCAATGCTGGCCTCTGATGATTCCCAGATTTCACTAAACAAATCCGACTTGTTCCTGAAATGCCAGTAAATCGCGCCTCGCGTTACGCCCGCCGCCTGAGCAATATCTGAAAGGGACGTGGCTGACACACCCTGTTGCGAGAATAAGCGAATCGCCACATCCAGAATGTGTTGACGCGTCTCCAGGGCTTGCTGTTTGGTTTTTCGTGCCATAGGTCGGTGAATTTACAGGAGTCAGACTTACATACATTTTTGTATGTATGTACCATAGCATGACGACACTATAAACGCAGCAATGGGTTTGCGGACTTTTGATCCATTGGTCATTTTTTGGAATCGAACACTCGAGGTTTAGATATGAACAAAAACAGAGGGTTCACGCCTCTGGCGGTCGTTCTGATGCTCTCAGGCAGCTTTGCGCTAACAGGATGTGACGGTGAACAGGCTCAGCAACAAGCGCCACAGGCGCCCGAAGTGGGTGTAGTGACGCTGAAAAGCGAACCTCTGCAAATCACAACTGAACTCCCGGGCCGCACCCTCGCTTATCGTGTGGCGGAAGTTCGTCCGCAGGTCAGCGGCATTATTCTCAAGCGTAATTTTGAAGAAGGCAGCGAGATCAAGGCTGGCGTGTCGCTTTATCAAATCGACCCGGCGCCTTATCAGGCCTCTTACGAAAGCGCGAAAGGCGATCTGGCGAAAGCCCAGGCCAGCGCGAATATCGCGCAGGTGACGCTCAGCCGTTATCAGAAACTGCTCGGCACGCAGTACATCAGCAAGCAGGATTATGACAATGCGCAGGCGGAAGCCCAGCAGGCGAACGCCGCCGTGGTCGCGGCGAAAGCGGCGGTTGAAACCGCGCGTATCAACCTCGCGTACACCAAAGTGACCTCCCCTATCAGCGGTCGTATCGGTAAATCGAACGTGACCGAAGGCGCGCTGGTGCAAAACGGCCAGACCACCGCGCTCGCCGTCGTCCAGCAGCTCGACCCTATTTATGTTGACGTGACTCAGTCCAGCAACGATTTCCTGCGCCTTAAACAGGAACTGGCGAGCGGTCAGCTGAAACAGGAAAACGGGAAAGCGAAAGTCACGCTCTCGACGGCTGACGGCCTGAAATATCCGCAGGACGGCACGCTGGAGTTCTCCGATGTGACTGTGGATCAGACCACCGGCTCCATCACGCTGCGCGCGATTTTCCCGAACCCTGACCACACGCTGCTGCCGGGCATGTTTGTCCGCGCGCGTCTCGAAGAAGGGGTTAACCCGAACGCGATTCTGGTACCGCAGCAGGGCGTAACCCGTACTCCGCGCGGTGACGCGACCGTCATGGTCGTGGGCGAAGGCGATAAAGTGGAAGTGCGTCCGGTGCAGGTCGGCCAGGCGATGGGCGACAAATGGGTCGTGACGGACGGCGTGAAGGCCGGCGATCGCGTGATCGTCACCGGGTTGCAGAAGGTTCGCCCGGGCGCGCAGGTCAAAGCGCAGGAAGTGACTGACAACCAGCAGCAACAGAAGCAATCCGGCGCCGCTGGTCAGACGCAGTCACAGCAACCGCAGTCTTGAGTTAACAGGAGCCGTTAAAACATGGCTAAGTTTTTTATCGATCGCCCCATCTTCGCGTGGGTGATCGCCATCATCATCATGCTGGCAGGTGGCTTGTCCATTATGAAACTGCCCGTGGCGCAATATCCGTCGATTGCGCCGCCAGCGGTGACGATTAACGCGACCTATCCGGGCGCGGATGCGAAAACGGTGCAGGATACCGTGACGCAGGTTATCGAACAGAACATGAACGGTATCGATGGCCTGATGTACATGTCCTCTACCAGCGACTCTTCGGGCACCGTGCAGATCACGCTGACGTTCGAATCCGGCACCGACGCGGACATCGCGCAGGTACAGGTGCAGAACAAACTGCAGCTCGCTATGCCGCTCCTGCCGCAGGAAGTGCAGCAACAGGGCGTGAGCGTTGAGAAATCCTCCAGCTCGTTCCTGATGGTGTTAGGCCTTATTAACACCGACGGCTCGATGAAGCAGGAAGATATCGCGGACTACGCGGGCGCGAACATTAAAGACCCGATCAGCCGTACCACGGGCGTGGGCGACGTACAGCTCTTCGGTTCTCAGTACGCGATGCGTATCTGGCTCGACCCGAACAAACTGAACAACTTCCAGTTAACGCCGGTGGACGTTATCAGCGCCATTAAAGCGCAGAACGCCCAGGTGGCGGCTGGTCAGCTTGGCGGTACGCCGCCGGTGAAAGGCCAGCAGCTGAACGCCTCGATCATCGCGCAGACCCGTCTGACGTCTGCCGATGAGTTCAGCAAAATCCTGCTGAAAGTCAATCAGGATGGTTCGCGCGTACTGCTGCGAGACGTGGCGAAGGTTGAGCTCGGCGGCGAGAACTATGACATTATCGCACGCTATAACGGCCAGCCGGCGGCGGGTCTCGGTATCAAGCTCGCGACCGGCGCGAACGCGCTGGATACCGCTGAAGCGGTGCGCAAGACCATTGCCGGTCTTGAGCCGTTCTTCCCAAGCGGTCTGAAAGTCGTTTACCCGTACGACACCACGCCGTTCGTTAAAATCTCTATTTTCGAAGTGGTGAAAACGCTGGTCGAAGCGATCGTGCTGGTGTTCCTGGTGATGTATCTGTTCCTCCAGAACTTCCGCGCGACGCTTATTCCGACCATTGCGGTGCCGGTCGTCTTGCTCGGTACGTTTGCGATACTGGCGGCCTTCGGTTACTCGATAAACACCCTCACCATGTTCGGGATGGTGCTCGCCATCGGTCTGCTGGTGGATGACGCCATCGTGGTGGTTGAGAACGTCGAGCGTGTGATGGCTGAAGAAGGCCTGCCGCCCAAAGAAGCGACCCGCAAATCGATGGGTCAGATTCAGGGCGCGCTGGTCGGTATCGCGCTGGTGCTCTCGGCGGTATTTATCCCGATGGCGTTCTTTGGCGGCTCGACCGGTGCGATTTACCGTCAGTTCTCCATTACTATCGTTTCCGCGATGGTGCTGTCAGTTATCGTGGCGTTGATCCTGACGCCGGCGCTGTGCGCCACCATGCTTAAACCTGTCGCGAAAGGCGATCACGGCGAAGGCAAAAAAGGCTTCTTCGGCTGGTTTAACCGCATGTTCGACAAGAGCACGCACCATTACACCGACAGCGTAGGCAACATTCTGCGCAGCACCGGTCGTTATCTGCTGCTCTATCTGCTGATTGTCGTGGCGATGGCGTTCCTGTTTATCCGTCTGCCAAGCTCGTTCCTGCCGGATGAGGATCAGGGCGTCTTCCTGACGATGGCGCAGCTGCCAGCGGGTGCCACCCAGGAGCGTACCCAGAAGGTGCTGGATGAGGTGACCGACTACTACCTCACTCAGGAGAAAGACAACGTTAACTCCGTCTTTACCGTTAACGGCTTTGGCTTCTCCGGTCGCGGCCAGAACACCGGTCTGGCGTTCGTCTCGCTGAAAAACTGGGATGAGCGTCCGGGCGCGGAAAACAAAGTTCCGGCTATTACCGGCCGTGCGATGGGCCGCTTCTCGCAGATTAAAGATGCGATGGTGTTCGCCTTTAACCTTCCGGCGATTGTGGAACTCGGTACGGCGACCGGCTTTGACTTCGAGCTTATCGACCAGGGCAACCTGGGCCATGACAAGCTGACGCAGGCCCGTAACCAGCTGCTGGGCGAAGCGGCGCAGCACCCGGATCTGCTCTCGCAGGTGCGTCCGAATGGTCTGGAAGATACGCCGCAGTTTAAAATCGACATCGACCAGGAAAAAGCACAGGCGCTGGGCGTTTCCATCAGTGATATCAATACCACGCTCGCTTCTGCGTGGGGCGGCAGCTACGTCAACGACTTCATCGACCGCGGTCGCGTGAAGAAAGTGTACGTCATGTCGCAGGCGCAATACCGTATGCTGCCGGGTGATATCAACAACTGGTATGTGCGTGGTACAAACGGTCAGATGGTGCCATTCTCCGCCTTCTCGACGTCTCACTGGGAATATGGCTCACCGCGTCTGGAGCGTTATAACGGCCTGCCGTCCATGCAGATCCAGGGCCAGGCGGTGCAGGGTAAGAGTACCGGTGAAGCGATGGCGATGATGGAACAGCTTGCCAGCAAGCTGCCAACCGGTATCGGCTACGACTGGACCGGCATGTCCTATCAGGAACGTCTGTCCGGCAACCAGGCGCCTGCGCTTTACGCCATTTCGCTTATCGTGGTGTTCCTGTGTCTGGCGGCGCTGTATGAGAGCTGGTCGATCCCGTTCTCGGTCATGCTGGTGGTCCCGCTTGGGGTTATCGGTGCGCTGCTGGCAGCCTCGCTGCGTGGCCTTAACAACGACGTTTACTTCCAGGTAGGTCTGCTCACCACCATCGGCCTGTCGGCGAAGAACGCCATATTGATTGTGGAATTCGCCAAAGATCTGATGGAAAAAGAAGGTAAAGGTCTTATCGAGGCGACGCTTGAAGCGGTACGTATGCGTCTGCGTCCTATCCTGATGACCTCGCTGGCGTTCATCCTCGGCGTAATGCCGCTGGTGATTAGCTCGGGCGCAGGCTCCGGCGCGCAGAACGCCGTCGGTACCGGCGTAATGGGCGGGATGGTGACCGCAACCATTCTGGCTATCTTCTTCGTTCCGGTGTTCTTTGTGGTGGTTCGCCGCCGCTTCAGCCGTAAGAGTGAAGATATCGAGCACAGCCATCCGGTTGAGCATCACTAATAAGAAAGGCCGCAGATGCGGCCTTTTTTTTACCCCTTCCCTGCATACGTGTTTTAACGCTTCGCGCAAAAAAACATCACTCGCGCCTTTCGTTTCTCTTTTTTTCGCTATAAATATTTTATTGGGATTAATCTGATGCAGAAAAAACCTTTATTACAGAATATTCTTCAGGCGTGAATAAATAAACGTTTTAAACTAAGGTAAAACTAAGACTTAAAGGTTAAGTTTTCTTTCTGAATGCGTCTGCGTGCCTTGCCTTTATTGATTCGCGTAAAAGAGTCTGCGCCGATGTGCGATTAACCGCGGAAATGTAATTTTTCGTAATCGTGCCAGGAAAAAATCCCCAGGGTGTTTTATAGTAACAGTAGATTAAAAATGGAGCGCCACGGCTCCAGACACTGGTTGTGTATCTGCCCCTGCGGTGCTGTTGACTAAAATTTTTCGCTAAAAAGGGGATACGTTATGGACGAATACTCACCAAAACGGCATGATATAGCGCAGCTTAAATTTCTTTGCGAAAGCCTGTATCATGATTGCCTTGCCACGCTCGGCGAAAACCAGCATGGCTGGGTTAACGACCCCACTTCCGCCGTTAACCTGCAACTCAACGACTTGATTGAGCATATTGCCAGCTTCGGCCTGAATTATAAAATTAAGCATGAAGATGACGCAGCTCTCATTGAGCAATTAGATGAATATCTGGATGATACCTTTATGCTGTTCAGCAATTACGGTATCAATGCGCAAGATTTACAAAAATGGCGCAAGTCCGGAAACAGGCTTTTCTGGTGTTTTGTAAACGCCAGCAAAGAAAACCCTGTAAGCTTGTCTTTTTAAAAATAGAACAACTACTTAGGTGTATTATGACGACCAAACCATTAACCAAAACCGATTATTTAATGCGACTGAGACGTTGTCAGACAATTGACACGCTTGAGCGCGTTATTGAAAAAAATAAATATGAATTATCCGACAACGAACTGGCGGTATTTTATTCAGCGGCGGATCATCGTCTGGCTGAACTGACGATGAATAAGCTCTACGATAAAATTCCGACCGCCGTGTGGAAGTTCGTTCGTTAATCTCCCGCTATTTTGTATGTGATTATCTGGCTTTGATAATGTCGACGCCATGTTAGTGTCGAGCGATTCGCGTTGTGCGTGCCACACCGGATATGTCCTCCGTTAGCATGGCTTCTCTCCTGTACTCTTCCCCTCAAATGCAGTGAATGGTCAGCCGCGCGTTTAGTCGCTACTATCAGAGTTTCCATTCACGGAGCGAAACCACCATGAGCGAAGAGAAACGCAAGATGATTGCGGGCGAGCTTTACCGCCCGAACGACCCGGAGCTGCGTGAGGACCGCCTGCGCGCGCGGCATCTGCTGCATGAATACAATCACAGCGCGCCGGATGCGAAGGCACAGCGTCAGGAGATCCTCAAATCACTGCTGGGGGAAGCCGGCAACACGTACATAGAGCCCACCTTCCGCTGCGACTACGGCTATAACATTTACCTGGGCGAGAATTTCTACGCCAATTTCGACTGCGTGATTCTGGATGTCTGTCCGGTGCATATCGGCGCGAACGTTATGCTGGCGCCCGGCGTGCATATCTATACCGCCACGCATCCGCTGGATCCGACCGAGCGCAACAGCGGGCTGGAATTTGCCAAACCGGTCACCATTGGCGATAACGTCTGGATTGGCGGGCGCGCGATTATTAATCCGGGCGTCACGCTTGGGGATAACGTGGTGGTCGGTTCAGGCGCGGTAGTGACGCATTCCGTGGAAGCCAACTGCGTGGTCGCAGGCAATCCGGCGCGGGTGATTCGCCGCCTTTGAGCGCCGCTTCGGTTAACTGTTATGGTTTTTTGTTGGCCGTCTGTTACTTTTTTCGTGAACGGCGGCCTCATAAAATGCCCATTCCCGCGCACGCGCGACACCGATTCTGAAGGTTTTGCATGACTGAAATCCAGCGACTGCTGACGGCCACCATTGACCGACTCAACAAAGAAGAGAAGCGCGACAACCGTCCACGCTTTAGCATCAGCTTTATCCGTAAGCACCCTGGCCTGTTTATCGCTATGTATCTGGGCTGGCTGGCAACGCTTGCGGTGATGCTACAGTCAGAAACGCTGGCAGGCTCAGTCTGGCTGCTGGTCGTGCTGTTTGTGCTGTTAAACGGCTTTTTCTTTTTTGACGTGAATCCACGCTACCGCTACGAAGATATCGACGTGCTGGATCTGCGCGTATGCTATAACGGCGAATGGTATAACACCCGCGACGTGCCGGAGAGTCTGATAGAAGAAATTCAGGCATCGCCGCGCGTGAGCGCTGAACAAAAAGCGCAGCTTGAGAAGATGCTGACTCGTAAGAAAGCCTTATCGTTTTACGATATCTACTCGCTGGATAAAAATAACGGCCCTGCCCGCTCGCCGGTGAATACCGCAACCGCCTCACAGGCGCACTAAAAAAATCGCCCTCTTGCGAGGGCGATGCTTATTTTCTTTTCTTCCTTCCCTGTACCGCTTTAAACCGCGGGTTCGTTTTGCAAATCACATACAACCGCCCTTTGCGTCGCACTATCTGACATTCAGGATGACGCGCCTTCGCGCTCCTCAGTGAATTCAGCACCTGCATGATTTACGCCTTTTTATCGTTAAAGAAGCGACCAAAACGCTGCTGGAAGCGCGCGGCGCTGCCCTCGGTGGTAATGGTTTTTTGACGCCCGGTGTAATACGGATGCGACGCCGACGACACGTCGATGGTCACATACGGATAGGTTTCGCCATCGAGTTCAATTTCGCGCTCGGTTTTAATGGTCGAGCCGACTTTGAAATATTCGTTGGCGCTGGTGTCATGAAACACCACGGTACGGTAATGCGGATGGATATCAGCTTTCATCATTCGCCTCCTGTTAATGTTATAACATAACGATATCGTAAATCGACGCCGCTGAAATTGCAAGCAGCGGCTATCACGGGGCGACGGTAAAGAAAAAGCCGACGCATCAGGCGTCGGCTTTTCAGAAGTGAGTAATGACTTACAGGCGGAAACCGGCCACTACGCGGTCAAGCTGCTGCGTCTGTTCGGTCATCGAGTGCGATGCCGCCGAGACTTCCTGCACCAGCGCCGCGTTCTGCTGCGTCGCGCTGTCGAGCTGGTTAATCGCCAGGTTTACCTGCGAGATACCCGCGCTCTGCTCGCGGCTGGAGGACATGATTTCGCCCATCAGCGTGGTGACGTTGCGCACGCCGCTCAGCAGTTCATCCATCGTTGCGCCCGCTTCATTCACAAGCTTCGTACCAACTTCAACGTTGCTGGCGGAGTTTTCAATCAGCTGTTTGATTTCGCGAGCCGACTGCGCGGAGCGCTGCGCCAGGCTGCGCACTTCCGAGGCGACCACCGCGAAGCCGCGGCCCTGCTCACCCGCACGTGCCGCTTCCACCGCCGCGTTCAGCGCCAGGATGTTAGTCTGGAAGGCGATGCTGTCGATCACCGCGATAATATCCACCACTTTGCCGGACGAACTCTGGATAGCGCTCATGGTGCTGACCACTTCGCGCACCACATTACCGCCCCGCTCCGCCACCTGCGACGCCTGGTGCGCCAGCTCGTTGGCATGTGCGGCGTTATCAGCGTTCTGGCGCACGGTGCTGGTAAGCTGTTCCATTGACGCCGCCGTCTCTTCAATCGAGCTTGCCTGATCCTCCGTACGCGCCGAGAGATCCTGGTTGCCGCTTGAGATCTGCTGCGACGCCGACGACAGCGCGCGGGCGCTATCGCTCACCTGGCGCAGCATAGTTTGCAGGTAATCAATCACGCCGTTGAAACTGTTGATGATCGCGTTAAATTCCGGGCTGCTGGTGGGCTCCAGGCGCTGCGTCAGATCTGCCCCACCTGCGGAGAGCCGGCTGATATTGCGGTTAAGATCGGCCAGTTTGCCCATCATTGAGCGGATAAACAGCACCAGTACGCCCAGCAGCAGAAGCAGCATCGGGATCTGCACCATGCTCAGGCGCGCGAGGATCGTATCGGTCTGCGCGGTTAACAGCGCGGTCGGCAGATCGACCGCGATAATCCACGGGCTGCCTTTAATGGATTGCAGCATCACGGTATGCGAATCGCCGTCCTGATCATACTCCTGCTCGGTTTTCTCGCCGGGGCGGAACGTGGAAAGCGCTTTCTGCACCGTCTGCGCCATCGGATCGTCGCCGAGGTCTGCCAGCTTCTTCAGGCTCGCGGTTTTGCCGACCTGAGCGGCGTCGCCGACGATTTTGCCGTCCGCTTCCACAATCAGCACGCGCCCGGAGATGGCGTCGTTCATCTGTTTCGCGAGCTGATTAAAGAAGCCCAGCGTCACGTCGATGGTCGCAACTCCCCACGGCTGGCCATCTTTGGTAATGACCATCGCGCAGTTGGTACGCGGCTGCGGGCTCGCGTCATCCTGATACGCGTTCGCCCAGGCGCAGTGGCTGGCAGGCGAATTCAGACCCGCTTTATACCAGACCTATTCGTAGTAATTTGGTGCTGCGTCGGAGTTCCAGTAGGTATTCACTTCGAGCTGATTGCTGGCGTTACGCGCAAAGAAGGTGCTGAATTTATTGCGCCCCGCCTCGCGTTTTTCCGGCAACGGCCAGACGCCGCCGCCAAAGACGTTCACATCCTGGTACTGGTCCACCAGCGCCGGTAACAGCCGGTCGATTTCATCGCTCTGCATCGCCGCGACGCTCTGCGTCACGCTGCGCATCTGCGCCTGCACGCGGTTCATCTGCTCAACGATGCTGAACGCCACGTTATCCACTTCATAACGGATAATCCGCGTCTCGGTGCGTTTAATTTCCGGCATGACGAAAAAGTGGATCACCAGCGCGGTAATGCCGCTCAGGGCAGCAAGAAAGAGACAGAGTAAAAAGATAAATCTGGCCTGCGTTGTTTTTAGCATTGTTATTTTCCTGGAAAGGATCAGAGGGTTCTTCATTCAGGACAACGGCAGCGCAGCGCTAAACTTGAAGGCAGAATGCATGTTAAAAAATTAACAAAAAATTAACTCATTGACGGATAAAACAAATCCATTTTTCATGGAAACATTTTGAAATAATTACTTATGCGTCAGCCAGAAATCCTTTTTACCCCATGACGTTATAAATCAGAAAAGAACGATATTGGGCGCGCGGACGTCTTTCGGGCAGTGTGGCGGTATGGCAACAAATGAAGGAGACTCCCATGCGCCAGCGCTGTTGTTGTGCCTGTCTGTTTGCAGATAACCGACTGTGATTTTCTTTTGCTAACGGAGCGCCCCATGAGCACAGCATTACCCTCTACCCTGCCAATTCTCGATCTCGCGAGACTCAATGCAGGCCCGGCCGATCGCGCCGCGTTTCTCGATCATCTGCGCTACGCCGCGCGCGATATCGGTTTTTTCTATGTGGTTAACCACGGCGTCGACACCCGTCTGCTGGAAGATGTCCAGCGCGAGGCGCGCCAGTTTTTTGCCCTGCCGGAAGAAGAAAAAGCGCAGGTGGCGATGATCCACTCTCCGCATTTTCGCGGCTATAACCGCGCGGCGGCGGAACTGACGCGCGGCAAGCCGGACTGGCGCGAGCAGTTTGATATCGGTGCCGAGCGCCCGGCGCTCGCGCTTTCAGCGAATGCGCCCTCGTGGCGTCGCTTGCAGGGGCCAAACCTCTGGCCCGCCGCGCAGCCGTCGCTCAGGCCAACGCTGCTGCGCTTTCAGCGCGATATGGCGCAGATGGCGCTGCGGCTGCTGCGCGCGTTCGCCGAAGCTTTGCAACTTTCGCCCGACGCCTTCGACACGCTCTACGGCGAGCAGCCCAACGAGCACATTAAGCTCATCCGCTACCCCGGCCAGCAGCGCACCGGCAGCGACCAGGGCGTCGGCGCGCATAAAGATTCCGGGTTTTTAAGCTTTCTGTTACAGGATCAGCAAAAAGGCTTACAGGTGGAAGTGGCGCCTGACGAGTGGATTGACGCCGCCCCGCTGCCGGGCAGCTTTGTGGTGAACATCGGCGAACTGCTGGAGCTTGCCACCAACGGCTATCTGCGCGCCACGGTGCATCGCGTCGTCTCGCCGCCCGCGGATAACGAACGCCTCTCCATCGCCTTTTTCCTCGGCGCGCGGCTCGACGGCGTGGTGCCGGTCTATCCGCTGCCGCCGGAGCTGGCGCGCGAGGCGCATGGCCCGCAGAGCGATCCGCGCAACCCGCTTTTGCGTGATGTCGGCTGGAACTATTTAAAAGGCCGCCTGCGCTCACACCCTGATGTCGCCGAGCGCTACTACCGTGACGTGCTGCGCGAAAGCCACGAACTGATCGCCTGATCCCTTACTAAGGAAAGCAAAATGAAAAAAGCCACTATGACGCTGGCCGGGCTGGCGCTGCTTATTTCCGCAGGCTTACAGGCCGCCGAGCCGCTGCGTGTCGCCGCCGATCCGGTGCCGCACGCCGAAATTCTTAACTACATTAAAAAACTCGATCCGAAGCTCGACCTGAATGTCGTGGAGCTCACCAGCGGCGTCAACGCCAACGAGCTGCTGGCGAACGGCGACGTGGACGCCAACTATTTTCAGCATCTGCCCTACCTGAAGGATCAGGAAAAAGCGCTCGGCAAAACCTTTGCGGTCGCCGCCACGGTGCATGTTGAGCGGCTCGGCATCTATTCGCGTAAATATAAAGATTTCAAAGCCGTGCCGGAGGGCGCAACCGTGGCGGTGCCGAATAACGTCACCAACCTGAGCCGCGCGCTGTTCCTGCTGCAAAACCAGGGGCTGATTACACTCAAGGCGGGCTTTAACGATCCGGCGAGCAGTCTCGCCACGCCGAATGATATCCGCGATAACCCGAAAAAGCTGAAGATCCTCGAAATTGAATCGCCGCAGATCCCGCGCTCGCTTGACGATGTGGATCTGGCTGTGATCAACGGCAACTACGCGCTGGAAGCGGGGCTGACGCCCGCCAAAGACGCGCTGGGACTGGAGCGCGCCGATCATAACCCTTACGCCAATCTCCTGGTGACCACGCCCGCGCTGGCAGGCGATCCGCGCATCAAAGCGCTGGCGAAAGATTTACAGTCGCCGCAGGTCGCGGAATTTATTCGCCAGCATTACAACGGCTCGGTGATCCCGGTCGCGGCTCCGCAGTCATGATAACGCTTGACGGGCTGAGCAAAACTTACGCCGGAGAGGGCCACCCGGCGCTGGACGACGTCTCGCTCGCCATTCCACAGGGTGCCGTGTACGGCATTCTGGGGCGCAGCGGCGCGGGCAAAAGCACGCTGCTGCGCTGTCTTAACCTGCTGGAGCGGCCAACGTCGGGCCGCATCCTGATGAACGGCGTGGATATTACCCGCCTCGACGACCGCGCGCTGCGCCAGCACCGGCAGCGCACCGCGATGGTGTTTCAGCACTTTAATCTGCTCCATGCGCGCACGGTGGCAGACAACGTAGCAGTACCGCTGGAGATCGCGGGCGTGCCGCGCGCGGCGCGGCGCGAACGGGTGGCGGAACTGCTCGCGTTAGTCGGGCTTGCCGATAAAGCCGACGCGTTTCCTTCGCGCCTTTCCGGCGGGCAGAAACAGCGCGTCGGCATTGCCCGCGCGCTTGCCGCGCGCCCGGACGTGCTGCTGTGCGATGAAGCCACCAGCGCGCTCGACCCGGAGACCACCGCCTCCATTCTTGCGCTGCTTGCCGATATCAATCGCCAGCTCGGACTGACCATCGTGCTGATTACGCATGAGCTTGAGGTGGTTAAAGCCATCTGCGACCACGCGGCGCTGCTGGAGAATGGGCGTCTGGTGGAGAGCGGGCGACTCGCGGATTTACTCACCGCGCCCTGGTCGGTGCTGCGTCAGACGCTGGTGCGCGACAACGCCGCCTGGCAGGCATTTTTACGCCGTCATGGCGTGGAGGAGAGAATATGGTGCGAAGTGGCATGAGTTTTGAAGATCTCTGGCCGCTGCTGGCGCAGGGCACGTTGGAGACGCTCTATATGGTTGGCCTGGCGGCGCTCTTTACGGTGCTTATCGGCCTGCCAGTCGGCGTGGTGTTGTTTATCACCCGCCGCGACGGCGTACTCCCGCAGCCGCAGCTCAACAGCGTGCTGGGCAGCGTGATTAACGTCGGGCGTTCGCTGCCGTTTATTGTGCTGTTGATTGCGTTAATCCCGCTGACGCGTCTTATTATCGGCACAACGCTTGGCAGCACTGCCGCCGTGGTGCCAATTACCATCGGCGCGTTCCCCTTCTTCGCGCGCGTGGTGGAAAACGCGCTGGATGAAGTGGACCGCGGGCGCGCCGAGGCGATTATTGCGATGGGCGGCAACGCCTGGCATGTAATAAGCAAAGCGCTGCTGCCGGAGGCGCTGCCCGCGTTGCTTTCTGGCGTGACACTTACCGTGGTGATGCTGATAGGCTTTTCCTCTATGGCCGGTGTTATTGGCGGCGGCGGGCTTGGCGATCTCGCCATTCGCTACGGTTATCAGCGTTTTAATAATGAAGTGATGGCCGCCACGGTGCTGATACTGGTGGCGCTCGTTCAGGGCGTACAGACGCTCGGCGACCGGCTGGTGCGGCGTCTCGCGCACCGGCGCTAAAATCCATACTCGCGGCGCAGCCGTCATTGCTGCGCCCGCTTTACACACTTTTTTTGCCCTAACCCTACGCAAAATCAATGCGCCGTGCCGTCGCAAAAGCCATTATCCCCCACTACGCTAGAAGTACTCCGGCACTCATTTCTTCTTCAGGGCAGGCAGCAATCGTGACCATCACAAGACGGATAAAAATAGTAACAGGCGTGCTGTTACTCAGCGTTTTGCTGCCTGTCGCGTTTAGTTTCTGGCTCGCCCGTCATCAGGCCGAACAGCATTTTGTCGTGGAGCTGGACGCCTATACCGAACGCACGCTTATCCGTACCAATGACATCATGCAGCAGGCGAAAGCCGCACTCGCCAAAATCAACAGCTTCACCGGCGAGCCGTGTAGCGAGGCGCATTTACAGGCGATGCGGCGCACGTCGTTTGTGTTCCGCCATGTTCAGGAAGTGGTCTACTTAAAAGATATGACGCCGGTCTGCTCCTCGCTGGTAGGGCGCAGCACGTCAAAACCGCTGCCGACGCCAACATGGGTTAACGATGAGAATTACAAGATCTGGTTCAGCACGCAAAACGATGTGGGATTGTCGATATCCATGGTAATGGTTGCTCACGGGCCACATATGGTGCTTATCGATCCCAGCTCGTTTATCGATTTAATTCCGTTCAGCGCCTGGCCGATTAACACCGCCATCATTGGGCTGCCGCGCAACCGCGTGCTGGCAAGTAGCGGCCCGTTTGATAAAACGGTCTGGAACATGGCGCGTAAAAGCGGTGCCAGAAAAATTGAGTATCAGGGCAATATCTATCTGATTCACCGCGAGCCGCGCTCCGGGATTGCCGTGGTGGCGTGGGCCTCTCAGGCACCGCAGACGGCAGAAATCCGTAAACTCCAGCTTATCTGGCTCCCGGCGGGTATCCTTATCAGCCTCGCATTAGCGTTCTGGCTGCTGCGCCTGTTGCGGCGTTTGCAGTCGCCGCGCTATCGCCTGCAGGACGGTATCGCCAATAATGAACTGGTGATGCACTATCAGCCGATCATTCGTCTGTCCAATGGCCAGCCCACCGGCGCTGAAGCGCTCATCCGCTGGCCGCAGCCTGACGGCAGCATGTTAACGCCGGATATTTTTATCCCGCTTGCCGAGCAGACCGGGCTTATCGGCCCGCTGACGCGCCGCATTGTTCATAACGTGCTGGACGATCTTGGCGACTGGCTGCGTACGCATCCGCAACAGCATATCTCCATCAATATTTCCGCGTTCGATCTGCACGATCCGCAGTTTGTCGATATGTTCAGCCAGGCGCTGGCGCAACACGGCGTCGCGCCGCATCAGCTCGCCCTGGAGATAACCGAACGCGGCTTCGCCGACCCGGCGCTAAGCGGGCCAATCATCGCACGCCTGCGCGCGGCGGGGCACAAAATTTATATTGATGACTTCGGCACTGGCTATTCCAGCCTGAGTTATCTCGAAGATCTGGATGTCGATATCCTGAAAATCGATAAATCGTTCGTCGATGCGCTGGAGTACAAAACCGTCACGCCGCACATTATCGAAATGGCGAAAACGCTGAAGCTGGAGATGGTGGCCGAAGGCGTGGAAAATCAAAGCCAGGCGCTGTGGCTGCGGGAACATGGCGTGCAGTACGCGCAGGGCTGGCTCTACAGCAAGGCGCTGCCCGCCGGGGAGTTTATCGCCTGGTGCGGGCGGCACGGCGTCAGTTAAGCCGATGCCGCATCTCATACTGGCGCACCGGCTGAATGCGAAAACCGCTCTGTTCAAAGAGCGGCGCCAGGCGCTGATCAACCGCCACGGGCGTCATTAAACCCGCAAAGCGCTCATGCAATAGCGACAGTAACTGCCGGGCGTGCCCTTCACGCCGCGCCTGCGGCGCAACCCACAACGCGCGCAGTTGCGGCTGAGCAAAACCGGTCGCAATAATGGCAAACGCCTTATCATCCAGCGAAAACCCCGTGCCCGGCAGCGCCTGCGCCGTTTCCGGAGCCATTAACCACGGCAGGTCTTCCACCTGCGCTGCCATGCGCTGTGCGATGTCATGCGGATCGCAGGGCATTAACGCCTGCGTATTCACAAACGCCGCCGGGCTGTGGGCCTGAAAACCTACCAGCGTTTTCTCACAGGTAAACCCCACACGTTCATACAGCGCCTGACCGGCGTCGTTACCGACAATTACTTCAAGCGTCATGCTTTTTTCACCGCGCTCGTGGGCTTCATCCAGCAACTGCATCATCAGCGTTTTACCCACGCCTTTACCGCGCCAGTCAGGATGAATGGCGAACGCCGCGAGACGGCTGCGCCAGCCGCGGCGGGAGATGAGCGCCAGCGCGACGACCTGCTCACCCGCAAGCCAGACGCGACTCGCGTTCAGGCAGACATTTTCCGCGCCGAAACGGTACGCAAACGCGGCGCCATCCAGTTGAAACGGCACCAGATAGCCATCAAAACAGCGGCACAGTATTGAGGCCAGCGCTTCGCTGCTCCAGTGCAGCGCTGGCCGTGCGTGTAAGGCTGCAGGGTTCGACATGACCATTCCTCATCGGCGAAAACACCCAGCATAACGCAGCGCGGCAAAAAGATGACCTATCCTTTTTCAGCGGCTGCCACGGCCGGTGCGGCAGGCTTTACGCGCCGCACCAGAAACCACGGCAGGCAGAGCTGAATAAGCGGCCCGATGGCGAGCGCATACACCACGGTGCCAATTCCGGGCGTGCCGCCCATGGCCCAGCCCGCCAGCAGGACGGTGATTTCAATCGCGGTACGAATACTTCGCACCGACCAGCCGGTACGGGCGTGAATGCCGGTCATCAGGCCATCGCGCGGCCCTGCGCCAAAGCCCGCGCCGATATACATGCCGGTTGCCAGCGCATTCAGCACCACGGCGGCAACGAGCAGCCCGCCACGCAGCGCCAGCGATGACGGCGCAGGCAGCACGGCCAGCGCCGCATCTGCCGCAAGCCCGATCATAATAACGTTACTGATAGTGCCAAGGCCCGGCTTCTGGCGCAGCGGCACCCACAACAGCAACACCAGCGCGCCGACGCCGATAATCACCGCACCGAGATTCAGCGACAGCAGCCGCGCCAGCCCCACGTGAAACACGTTCCACGGATCGGTACCGAGATCGGCCCGGACGAACATTGCGGTCGATACGCCATACAGCGAAAGCCCGACATACAACTGCACCAAACGACGCCACATATTTTTTCCCTCATTCGTCATCTGGCTACTACTTTAAGGCCAGTGGACGTAAGATTAAGGTCCAGTTTCAACAAAGTGGACTGCTTATGAATCATCGTCGTACCGGCACAGCCTCGCTGTTGCGCCTGCTCGGCCACTGGCAGCAGGCGCATTCCCGCCTGCCGGTTTATCGTCAGCTGGCGCAGGCGCTGCGCCTGATCATTCTGGATGGTCGCCTGCCGCTCGCGAGCCGTCTGCCGGGCGAGCGTGAACTGGCCGGCGCGCTGGGCGTCAGCCGTACGACCATAGCCAGCGCGCTGGGGCTACTGCGCGATGAAGGTTTTCTGATAAGCCGCCACGGCGCAGGTTCGGAAATCGCCCTGCCCGCCAGCGCCTCGGTGCCAACGCTCACTGGCAGCGGCGGCGCGCTCGATCTCTCTACCGCAGCGCTGAGCGCAGGCCCGGAGGTGTTAGCGGCTTGCCAGCGCGCCGTGGCGCAACTGCCGGATTATCTCGGCCATACGGGCTACGATCCGCAGGGGCTGCTGCGCCTGCGTGAAACCCTCGCCGCCCGCTATAGCGCGCGCGGTCTGCCCACCAGCCCCGATCAGGTGATGCTCGTCAACGGCGCGGTGAGCGGTTTTGCGCTTGTCCTGCGGCTGTTGACCGGCCCCGGCGACCGGGTGGTTATCGATAACCCAACCTATCCGCTCGCCATCGCCGCCATTCGTGGCGCATCATGCCGTCCGGTATCGGTGGCGCTGGCAAGCCAGGGCTGGGATCCGGACGGGCTGGCGGCCACGTTCGCCCAGACGTCGCCGCGCCTTGCGTATCTCATTCCCGATTACCACAACCCTACCGGCTACTGCATGGACGCCGCCACCCGTGAGCGCATCGCCGCCGCGGCCACCGCCAGCCGCACAACGCTGGTCGTCGACGAAACGATGGTGGATCTCTGGTATGAAGAGGCGCCGCCGCCGCCGCTCGCCGCGTTTGACGCCCAGGATACGGTCATTACGCTCGGCTCGGCAGGCAAGAGTTTCTGGGGTGGGCTACGGCTTGGCTGGATACGCGCCAGCACACGCACGATCGCATCGCTGATCCAGATGCGCGATACGCTCGATCTCGGCTCGCCGCTGCTGGAACAGCTCGCCGTCGCCACGCTGATTGAGGATGCCCCGCATTTTCTGCCGCCGCGACGCACGGCGTTAAAAGCGCGTCGCGATGCGTGTCTGGACGCCATGCAGCGCTATTTTCCGCAGTGGCGCACGAGCTTGCCGCAAGGGGGATTATCGTTCTGGGTGGAGCTGCCGCGCCCGCTGGCGACACGTTTCGCGGCCAGCGCCGAAGGGCTCGGGATTCATCTTGGCGCGGGCAACCGGTTTGGCGTGGAAGGAGCCTTTGAGCGCTTTCTGCGAATGCCGTTTACGCTTGAGACCGAACGCCTGGAAGAGGCATTTTCCCGGTTACAGCCGCTCTGGCATCAGCTTATGGAGACGCGCGCGTCGACTGCCCGTGGGCTGGTGTGAACATTACATATTCAGAACAGGCCAGGTGATGCGCAGCAAAAAGACACCGACAATCGCTACCACATATGCGCACCAGAGAGAGATAACCACGCTGGCGATATGGCCTGCCACGAGCAATAACTTGGGTATCATTGCACACCTCTGTCATTAAGGTGAACCTGAAGCAAAAGTTACAAACACGCACCGAGTTTTAATAATGGCGAGAAAAACAGACGACGAGCCTTCCGGCCCGCCATAAAAAAACGGTCATCCATGACTGCACATAATTTGAGATGGTGAGGCGTATCATTTTATTATGCGAGGATAATGACGGCGCTTTGTAACAGCGCCGTGTCACGCAGATGATATATTCATGACGCGTGTAGCAGGAGGGAATTAATGCTGGCGGGGAACCGGAAAACCTTTCAGGGAAATGACAAACGCATCGCCCTCTTTTTTTATTTTTGCACCTGCATCGCACCAGTCAGACGCAATGCGAAAAAACTCATCGCTGCCGACATCCCAGCCCAGGCGGACGTGTTTGACATAGCCTGAACGCAACAGCTCACAGGCTTCCCGATAGGTTGCAGCCGTAGTGGATAAAGACGCGTCTTTCATTTTCTTTTCTTCAGCAGTTTACGTAGCGCTTTGATTTCTTTTACAGAAAGTGGGGATACATCTTCTTCAGTGTGCTGGCTGTCGATCTCTTCGCTGTTCACCACGTCGTCTTCCTCGCCCAGCACCAGCGCCTTTTGCAACAGCTTTTCTGTGGCGGCGCTGAGCGTTTCACCGTGCTGCTCAGCATACTGACGAAGCTTTTCTTTGAGATCGGTATCTATTTTTACGTTAAGCACCGCAGCAGTCATAGAAAATTCCTTTCCTTTCAGATGAGAGCTATTTAATACCTTAATTGATTATTAAGATCCAGCATTAAGCTCTTACTTATAAAAAGACGTTTTAAAAATGAGATATCGGTTCAGCTATTATGACAATAAGATGACAAATATATGACAATATAATTAAATTTAAACGACAGAATAAAATAAAGCGGTTTGCAACGCGGAAATAAATAGCTGTGGGAAGAACGGGAAAACGCAGAAGCGGATGCTTAAAAGCAGCGCAGTAGAAGTAGGTTATCGCGGTGGAGAGCCTGAAATGGGTGGGGGCCCTGCCAGCTACATCCCGGCACACACGTCATCTGCCTTGGCTGCTTCCTTCCGGACCTGACCTGGTAAACAGAGTAGCGTTGCGGGAGAACCAACAGGGCCCCCATTGAGAGCGTCGTTAAACGCGCAGGGCGCATTATGTCTGTTGCCCCCGGCGATTGCAACCCAACGCGCGCCGTATGCCGGTTTATTGCGCAATCGAGAGCAGGTGCGGGAAAAGTTTGTGTGTCGGATAAGCGCTGGCGCGCCAGTTTATATATAGGGTGGGTAAGCGAAGCGCACCCACCTGGCCTTGCAATCAATAGATGTAGGGTGGGTAAGCAAAGCGCACCCACCTGGCCTTGCAATCAATAGATGTAGGGTGGGTAAGCAAAGCGCACCCACCTGGCCTTGCAATCAATAGATGTAGGGTGGGTAAGCAAAGCGCACCCACCTGGCCTTGCAATCAATAGATGTAGGGTGGGTAAGCAAAGCGCACCCACCGGGCGCAAGGACTCTACTCAACGACTCGATTTCCTTTTCAGGGTTTCCCTTTCGCCACTGGCACGCGTGCAACGGACTGAACCTTCCATATACCCGCTTCCTTCACCATACAATCGATCACCTCATGTACCGGGTTTTGACCAAACGACACATACACCTGCGTACAAACCGGGTCATACTCGACATCCGTAATGACGATATGAGAAGTCCAGTCCGGCAGAATGTCCTGAGCCTTGATGAAAAAGTCCGCATCATAAAATTCATTTTCATTCGGTCTGGCTCGCCGCAATTTCTCCCGCGTTGTTTTTGTCACGTAATGTCTAATCTGCTTGCTATCAAGAAGATCCTGATGAGTATTCTGAAAGCCGCTTATATACCAGCGATTAAAATTAAGTGCGGCCTGCTGCGGTTTTTGTTCAAGCGTTTCATCATTGGCAACAGCGGTAGTACTACACAACGCGACAGTAGTAAGTAAGGTGCAAATGGTTTTATTCATGTTCAGTAATGCCTGTAAAGTTTAAAGGCAGGGTGAGCCCGGCGGTAACTATCCCCTGGATAAAGCGATCTCTGCCTAAAATCGCTAATCCATTTTTGGCCATCATAAATACAAACATGACCATCAGGATGTCCGGGGATCGCGTTAATAACAGCAACGTCACCCGCTACGGGCTCACCATAAACTTCATAAAAACCAGATTGAATCAATGCGTTACCCATATCTTTTGCAGAAGGTGTTGGATGTATATCCACCCCACCAGCAATAATAGCTTCTTTGACAAATAACTCACACTTATGATGGCTATTGCTATAGGCCCGATCATGTGCATGACGTATTGCTGCATACTTATCCCATGTCATTTATATATTCCTATTAATTGAAGAAAGTATAAATTCTACATGTTTAACTTAATAAACGCTGTAATTAACATTTAATTTAAATTAACAAACATAAAAGTTAGCAATAGAAAGAGTTTCATTATAACTAGCAAAAATAGAACAGATACAATACCTTTCATTTTTTATTATTACCGTTATCTTTATTTCCCAGCTCAGAGTGGTAATGACTCCAACTTATTGATAGTGTTTTATGTTCAGATAATGCCCGATGACTTTGTCATGCAGCTCCACCGATTTTGAGAACGACAGCGACTTCCGTCCCAGCCGTGCCAGGTGCTGCCTCAGATTCAGGTTATGCCGCTCAATTCGCTGCGTATATCGCTTGCTGATTACGTGCAGCTTTCCCTTCAGGCGGGATTCATACAGCGGCCAGCCATCCGTCATCCATATCACCACGTCAAAGGGTGACAGCAGGCTCATAAGACGCCCCAGCGTCGCCATAGTGCGTTCACCGAATACGTGCGCAACAACCGTCTTCCGGAGCCTGTCATACGCGTAAAACAGCCAGCGCTGGCGCGATTTAGCCCCGACGTATCCCCACTGTTCGTCCATTTCCGCGCAGACGATGACGTCACTGCCCGGCTGTATGCGCGAGGTTACCGACTGCGGCCTGAGTTTTTTAAATGGCGGAAAATCGTGTTGAGGCCAACGCCCATAATGCGGGCGGTTGCCCGGCATCCAACGCCATTCATGGCCATATCAATGATTTTCTGGTGCGTACCGGGTTGAGAAGCGGTGTAAGTGAACTGCAGTTGCCATGTTTTACGGCAGTGAGAGCAGAGATAGCGCTGATGTCCGGCGGTGCTTTTGCCGTTACGCACCACCCCGTCAGTAGCTGAACAGGAGGGACAGCTGATAGAAACAGAAGCCACTGGAGCACCTCAAAAACACCATCATACACTAAATCAGTAAGTTGGCAGCATCACCTGCCTGACAGATATCCCGCAGGCATGCGTCCTTTAAAGGTTTAAATAATGGATAGCAGAAATTAATCAAGACAATTAATTCATATCAAAAATAATTCAATCACCTCGATCGAACTCATTGAAAAATACGCCTGAAGATTCAAATAAAAAGTGACATAGCGCTAAAAAAACATCAAAAGAAAAATTACACCTTTTATTTTATTTCTTATCTATTACCCTTATTTCGTTCCCGTCGATATTAACCGGGATAAACCGGTGTATTTTTTCTCCTGGTGTTTAACCGTTCCCCGCTTTCGCGGGGATAAAATCCCAGGGCAAGTGCCCTGGGATTGACTAAGCTACGCCTCGCCGATAAGCCCCTCTTTGGCTGAATAACCGCCCGGCAGCAGAATCACCACCGCCTCTGGTTTACGCTGCTCGCTGCACCACTGAGAGAGCGCCTCGCCGCAAAGCAGCGTGAACTCGTCGCGGTGCTTGTCCCACCAGCTTTTGCGCACGCGCAGCGCGCTCATCTCCCAGGCGTTATCGCCCTGCGCGTAGGGTGTTATGCCTTGCGATGTCTCGCGTGCGAGCGATACGCTTATGGTCATATCTCCAATACGGGTCGAGACGTCCGGCCCCCATAGCTCCGCGCTCTCAACGCGGTAACCAACGTCAAGGGAAATTTCATACTTACTCGCAATGGCGCGCTGGCAGTAATAGTCGGCCAGCGCCTTCTCTTCAGAACGTTTCATGCCTTCCGGCACCTCAACGTCTTCGCCATATACGGCTTCAATTAACAGGCGCGCCGCTTCCGGCATCTTTATTTCGCCCTGCTCGCGCAATATCCGCTGGGTCAGCCAGAGCCGCGAATGCGCCGGATAAACGTAACTGGTATTACGCATGGCGGAGGTCAGCCATTTCTCATCCGGCTGCGCCTCCCAGCGCGGAGCCAGAATATCCAGACGTGGCGCGGGGCGTTCATCTGCGCCGGTTAATTTAAGCTGCCCCTGTTTATCACGACTATGCCGCTGCAAACGTCCGGCGCGCTGAATTAATAAATCGACCGGCGCGAGATCGCTAATTAAATAATCCAGATCAATATCGATAGATTGTTCTATTACTTGAGTAGATATAATTATCTTACCGCTTCGATTAATCGTATTTTGTTTTCCGAACCATTCCAGCGTTTTTTGTTCCTTATCATTACGGTCGATAAACGCGAAACGGCTATGAAATAAAATAATATTCTCTTCCGGGATATTCCTCCGGCGAATTAATTCCCGGTAGCTGTTCACCGCATCGTCGACGGAATTTCGTATCCAGCCGATACAGCCGCCCTCGCGCGCTACCGTCTCGATCTTATCAAAGCACGCAGCGTCATCCTCCATCCAGCCGATGCCGACGCGCCGCTGCACCTGCGCACGCGTGGAGACGCGCTGCCCGTCGATGCCCTGCGCGTGGAGATGCGTTATCCACGGGTAGTCGTCAGGCCCGAGGCGCGGCGATTCACGCGTGGTGTTAAGCCCTTTATAAAAGGCGGCGATTAGGCGGTCGCGCTGCGCCTGCGAAAGCGTGGCGGAAAGCAAAATCGTGGCGTTGCCGTAGCGGGCACGCGTCTCGACAAGCTTTTCCACCACATGCGACATATACGCATCGTAAGAGTGGATTTCATCGGCAATAAGCACTTTATCGTTCAGGCCCAGCAGGCGCAGATTCTGGTGCTTAAACGCCATCACCGCCATCATCGCCTGGTCGAGCGTGCCGACGCCGGTTTCAGCGAGCAGTGCCTTTTTAGGCGACTGCGCAAACCAGGCGGCACAGCCTTCATACGCGGCGGCCTCATCGCCGGAGTCGTTCGGCAGTAATTCATGTGCCCAGATGGAGGCATTAAATCCCGCAGAGAGTTTGCGCGCGCTGTGCGCCAGCACGAGGCTTGGATGACTGCCTTCACGATAGAGCCGCAGCCAGGCCTGCGACATCCGCGCATACATGGCATTCGCCGTCGCCATCGTCGGCAGGCCGATATAGAGCCCGCGCGCCTGCCCCGCCGCCATCAGGCGATGCGCCAGCACCAGCGCCGCCTCCGTTTTTCCGGCGCCGGTGACATCTTCAAGAATGATGAGATGCGGGCCTTTCGCGTGAATATCCATCTCCAGCGCTTTTTGCTGAAGCGGCGTAGGTCTGGTGATAAAAGGAAAAAGCGTTTCGATGCCGGTAAAGGGCGCGACGTCGCTTGCTGGCGGCAACAGGCGAAGCGCCCGTTGCGCCTGTTTAACAGCGCGAGCCCAGTACTCCTCAAACGGCATCGCCTGCGCCACCCAGGGGAAGTGCAGATTCGCGGAGCCCGTCCAGTCTGCCAGTACCGTGAGCGCGGAGACCAGCCAGCTTTTCTCCGGGAACGCCTCCCGCCAGTTATCGTCATTCCATAACGGCGGCAGCGCAACCGACGGGAAGAGTGCATTCACCGCGCCCGTAAACGCTCTGGCGGCAGCGATATCTTCCGGCAGAAAATCGTTATGGCAGTTTTCACAGGAGACGGGCTTGCCATGATGGCCAATAACCGCAGGCATCCACCTGTCCAGCACGCGTTTACACTCGCGCGCCGACAGCGGGCCTGTCATGCCCTGCGCCACAGTATCGCCAAGATGGTTTTGCCACAGCCACATACCGGTGACGGTATGGTGATGGCGGCTGTCGTTGACGTCTCGTTGGCCGCACGCCAGCGCGTCGCAGCGGTATTGTTGCTGAAACAGACGCGCAAATTTGCCGATGTCATGCCAGCAGAGTAGCCAGGCGAAAAACGTGGCCGCCGTTTCGCGATCGTCTATCCCGAGCGTCACAAAGAGAGACGCGGCGTTAAAGTGGTTTTCCATGACCATCACGTATCCGCATGCAGCTACATCAAGGGAATGCCATTGCAGCAGGTGGTATTCATCGCCCTGATGGTTCTCACCTTTTCGGGATTTACCCCAGTGTAAATATCCGCTCATAAATCAGTCCTTTGCAAAATTCCGCCTATTCTGCGGCGCACGCCGGAATCGTACCGTGAGCGCAAGCGTATTTCCTTTTCCCTGAAAACATATAATTCACTGATATGTAAAGGATTAATATTTAAATAACTGATAAAAAACACTCCACAGTTGCGCCCTTCGCCCGCGCTTTCTTATGCTTAACGCCTGAAATCAAGGAGCCTCTATGAACCACCACGACACCTTTCCACAGCGCGTTTATCAGATTGTCGCCGCCATCCCGGAAGGCTGCGTCACGACCTATGGCGAGGTGGCGCGGCTGGCGGGCTCGCCGCGGGCGGCGCGTTAGGTAGGCGGCGTGCTAAAGCGTCTGCCGGAAGGCAGCACGCTGCCGTGGCATCGGGTGGTGAATCGTCACGGGGAAATTTCGCTGACCGGGCCGGATTTACAGCGCCAGAGGCAGGCGTTGCTCGCGGAGGGGGTGCAGGTCTCAGGGAAAGGAGAGATCGATCTGGCGCGCTACGGGTGGCGCTACTGAAAAGCGCCTCCGAAGAGGCGCTTGTGCGGGTTTAGTACGTCGTCGGCGCCGGAACGGCGGAGGACGGCGTGACCTGCGTCGGCGAGGTTGACGGCACGCTTGTCACCGCACCGCCACCAGACTGTACTGGCACCGCGGTCTGCTGCACCGGCACCAGCGTCAGGTCGATTTTGGTGCCACCTTCGTTCACCGCAGGCTGGACGCGGTCGGTGATAAACACCAGCTTATCTTTAACCGTAATCGCCGCACTCAGCAGAACGCGGGCGTTCGGCTGAATGTCGGACGGGTTAAACGGCAGTACGAAGCTGAACGGCGCCTGTTTACCTTCGGTACGCACCACTTTCTGCGCCAGTACTTTCGACGGCGCGTTCGCCTGGGTGGCGTCAGAAAGGGTCACGGTCAGCACGGCATCCGGCGGCAGAGCCACTTTCTGGCGGATCCAGACGGTACCGGAAACGTTCGGCTGTTTAATCACCGGCTTGGTCGCGACGCCGGAAGTATTCGGGTTCGGGGCTGGAACAGCAATATCAGCACTTTTATCCTGCGCGCAACCGGCCAGAGCAACGGCAACGGCTAAACCACTTAACATGTGCACGAGTTTCATGGCGTTCTCCTTATTTTCATTCCACCAGTAAGCGCCAGGCACTCACCAGCGTGAGCTGTTACAACATGTTTGTCGTGCTAAGTGTGGCACATATCACTAATTTTCGCTTGGAAACGGGGCGCTATTAAGATTATTTAACCCCTCTGACCAGTTGCCGTTCTGCGTTATAATCGGGATATATTCATTCGCACGGCTGTGCATTTCCCGGTATGTAGAGGACCCTTTATGAGTCAGGCGCTGAGCAACTTACTCGCGTTATTAAATCTGGAAAAAATTGAAGAAGGGCTCTTTCGCGGCCAAAGCGAAGACCTCGGCTTACGGCAGGTGTTCGGCGGCCAGGTCGTCGGGCAGGCGCTGTACGCCGCCAAAGCAACGGTGCCGGAAGAGCGTCTGGTGCATTCATTCCACAGCTATTTTCTGCGCCCCGGTGACAGCCAGAAACCCATCGTTTATGACGTGGAAGTGCTGCGCGACGGCAATAGTTTTAGCGCGCGGCGCGTGGCGGCTATCCAGAACGGTAAACCGATTTTTTATATGACCGCGTCGTTCCAGGCGCCGGAAAGCGGCTTCGAGCATCAGAAACCCATGCCGCCTGCGCCCGCGCCTGACGGGCTAAAATCGGAAACGGAGATTGCCCGCTCGCTGGCGCACCTTTTGCCGCCGCAGGTGAAGGACAAATTCCTGTGCGATAAGCCGCTGGAGATCCGCCCGGTAGAGTTTCACAACCCGTTAAAAGGCCACACGGCGAAGCCGGAGCGTCAGGTGTGGATGCGCGCCAACGGGCAGATGCCGGACGAGGTGCGCGTGCATCAGTCGCTGCTCGGTTATGCATCGGATTTCAATTTCCTGGTGGTGGCGCTGCAACCGCACGGCGTTGGCTTCCTGGAGCCGGGGATGCAGGTGGCGACCATCGATCATTCGATGTGGTTCCACCGCCCGTTTGATATGAACCAGTGGCTGCTTTACAGCGTAGAGAGTACGTCCGCCTCCAGCGCCCGCGGTTTTGTGCGCGGTGAGTTTTATACGCAGGACGGCGTGCTGGTCGCCTCGACCGTGCAGGAAGGCGTGATGAGAAAGCGCGGGTAATTTTTTTGCGACCCGGCGGGTGACCCGCCCTACGGTTAACTACGGTAGGTGTGAGTGTTTTTTGTAGGGTGGGTAAGCAAAGCGCACCCACCTTGCCACTCGCCCCCATAAAAAAACCTCCCGCATGCGGGAGGTTTTTTGCTCCGGAGATATCGCCGCTATCAGGCGTTGTAGGCGTTCTCGCCGTGGCTGTTGACGTCCAGCCCTTCGCGCTCCTGCTCTTCGGAGACACGCAGGCCGACGGTCAAATCTGCCGCTTTATAGGCGATAAACGCGACCACAGCAGACCAGACAACAGTAATGGCGATGCTCTCAAGCTGCACCAGCACCTGATGACCCATCGTCACGCCCGCCGCGTAACCCACGCCGCCAAGTGATGTTGAGGCAAAAATACCTGTCAGGATGCAACCCACTATGCCACAGACGCCATGCACGCCGAATACGTCGCACGGGTCGTCAACGCGCAGCCAGCGTTTCAGCAGGGTGACGCCCCACAAGCCCGCCAGACCCGCCGCGATACCCACGATAAGCGAGCCGCCCACGCCGATGTAGCCGCACGCAGGCGTTACGCCCACCAGACCGGCAATGGCGCCGGAACACGCGCCCAGCAGCGACGGTTTACCGCGCAGCGCCCATTCGCCAAAGACCCAGGCAAGGATAGCCGCCGCCGTTGCAACAACCGTGTTCACAAACGCCAGACCCGCGATTTCGTTGGCGGCGCTGGCAGAGCCGGCGTTAAAGCCGAACCAGCCGAAATAAAGGATTGCAGTGCCGGTAAAGACCATCGGCAGGTTATGCGGTTTAAACGCTTCTTTGCCGAAGCCAACGCGTTTGCCAACCAGATACGCGCCCACCAGACCTGCTACCGCCGCGTTAATGTGCACCACGGTACCGCCCGCGAAATCCAGCGCGCCGTGAGACGCCAGCAGGCCGCCGCCCCAGACCATATGCGCAATCGGCACATAGGAGAAGGTGAGCCACACCGCCACGAAGATAAGCACGGCCGAGAAGCGGATGCGTTCCGCCAGCGCGCCGACGATAAGCCCCACGGTGATGCAGGCGAAGGAGCCCTGGAACGCTACGTGAATGTATTGATAGAAGGTGCCCATCAGGTCGGTGATTTTAATGCCTTTCAGCAGCAGCCAGTCGACATTGCCAAAGAAGCTGCCGCCGCTGCCGAACGCCAGCGAGTAGCCATAGACCACCCAAAGGACGCAGACCAGCGCGAACGCGACGGACACCTGCGTCAGCATCGAGAGCACGTTTTTCGCGCGGATTAGACCGCCGTAAAAGAGCGCAAGGCCTGGGATGGTCATAAACAGCACCAGCGCGGTGCAGATCATCATAAAGGCGTTATCGGCTTTATCCGCCACCGCGGGCGCCGCCAGGGCAATACCCGGCAGAAGAGCAAGCAGGCCGAAACCCGATTTGAAAGCTGTGTGTTTCATCTTGTGCATTCCTGTTACGGTTGGCCAGAAATCAGAGAGCCGCTTCGTCGGCTTCGCCGGTACGAATACGAATCACGCGTTGCAGTTCGGCGACAAAAATTTTGCCGTCGCCAATTTTTCCGGTCCACGCGGCCTTGCTGACCACCTCGATCACTTCATCCAGCTGATCGTCGGCGATAGCCACGTCGATTTTTACTTTCGGCAGGAAGTTCACGCTGTATTCGGCGCCGCGGTAAAGCTCGGCATGGCCTTTCTGGCGCCCGAACCCTTTCACCTCGGTGACGGTAAGCCCCTGAATGCCAATGGTGGAGAGTGCTTCACGCACGTCTTCCAGTTTGAACGGTTTGATTACCACGGTAACCAGCTTCATAGATCCCCTCCAGTCAGAAATGGGTAATTCGGCAGCGAAGATGATCTGATAAAGCAAGTGGCGTGCCAGGAATAGAAAAGCGTGCGGCGACGGCAAAAACTGCGGCAAGGAAGCGGGATGAAACGAAGGGATCGCAAAGCAGAAAAGAAAAACGCACCATGCGAGTGCACGGTGCGTTACATTTTTGCACCACTAAGGATGCGTGTTAGCAGAACGCCTGATTTTGGTGCATCAGGCGCTGAGCGGCTCCTCTTTCGCGGCGGCCTGTAGCTCTTCACCCGCAAGCTGGAGCTGATACATCTGCCAGTAGCGTCCGCGCGCCTCAAGCAGCGCCTGATGGCTGCCCCGCTCTACCGCCTGCCCGCGATGCAGCACCAGAATGGTGTCGGCTTCCACGATCGTTGAGAGGCGATGCGCGATAACCACCAGCGTCGTGTGCGGCCGAATAGCGGCCAGCGCGTGCTGAATCGCCTGCTCGGTGCCGGAATCAATATTCGCCGTCGCCTCATCAAGGATAAGGATTTGCGGCGCATCCACCAGTACGCGCGCCAGCGCCAGCAACTGTTTCTGCCCGACGGAGAGATTATTGCCCTGCTCGCCAAGGCGGGTATGGATGCCCTCGCTCATGCCGCGCGCCAGCTCGGCCAGTTGTACCGTTTCCAGCACTTCCCAGACGCGCGCTTCGTCGATATCACGCCCGAGCGTGACGTTCGCGAAGAACGAATCGGCCAGCACGACAGGATCCTGCTGCACCATCGCCACGCCTTTACGCAGCACGCCGTGGCTGAGCGAGGCGAGCGGTCGGCCATCGAGGCGGATTTCGCCGCTGCTGAGCGGATAATACCCCATCAGCAGGCTCGCGAGCGTGCTTTTGCCGCTGCCGGTGTGACCGACCAGCGCCACGAAGTGACGGGACGGCACCGAGAGCGAAATGTCTTTCAGCACCAGCTGATCGTCGCGATAGGCAAATGAGACGTTATCCACCTCAATCGCGCCGCTCGTCAGCGGGCGGTCGTCGTGGCCGTAATCCTGGCGCGGCCTGTCCATCAGCTCGAACACACGTTCGCCCGCCACCAGCGCCTGCTGCAAAATCGACTGCTGGGTGGTGAGTTCAATCAGCGGCTCGTTCAGGCGGCCCAGATAGCTGATAAACGCGTAGAGAACCCCCACCTGAATCGTCCCGACGGCGGTGAAGCCGAACAGCATCAGCAGGCCGCACAGCACCAGCGCGGAAAAGAGGCTCAGCAACGGGCGCAGCAGAAAGCCGTCCAGGCGCAGCGTCTGCATTCGCGCCAGATAGTGCGAATGGCTGGCGGCGTTCATGCGCTCGCCAAAACGCGTCTGCTGGCGGAACTGCTGGATGACATTCATCCCGCTGATGACTTCATTAAAGCCGTCGTTAATGTCCGCCAGATAAGTTCGCACCCGGCGCACAATCGGCGTGCTGTAGCGCTGATAAATCATCATGACGATCAGCACCGCCGGGAAGATAGTGATAGCAACCAGCGCCATGCGCCAGTCGAGGCTGAACATCGCCACCAGCATCGCGCCGATAAGCGCGGCGCTGCGCAACACCGTCGCCACGACCGTGACGTAGAGATCGCGGATCACCTCGGTATCGTTAGTGACGCGCGAAATCAGCTGCCCCACCGGCTGCGTGTCGAACGCGCTGAGCGGCTGGCGCAGCGCAGCATCCATCACATCGGTACGCAACTGTTGCACCACGCCCACCGCCGCCTGGTTAAACAGCAGCGCCTGCCAGTAGTGCAGCCCGGCGGCGAGGATTTGCAGCAGCACATACGCGAACGCCAGCCCGGCCACCAGCCCCAGCGGCAGCTGGTTTTTCGCGACCAGGTTGTCGATGAAATAGCTGATGAGCGCGGGGCCGGTCACTTCCGCCGCGGCGGCCACCCACAGCATCAGCACCGCGCCGCCGAGCGGTTTACGCCACGGCGAGCCATACGCCAGCAAACGTTTCAGCGTCGGCCAGCTTTTTACGGTATTACGCATTCAGCGCCTCCTCGTCGTTCTCTTCCGGCGCGTCGTCCAGCGCCGCTTCGAGCTGCTGATAGCGATACATATCCCGGTACCAGCCGGGCTGTGCCGCAAGCGCCTCATGACGCCCGCGCTGCGCCACCTGGCCGTGTTGCAGCACCAGAATTTCGCTGGCTTCGGTCAGCGCCGACAGCCGGTGCGCGCTGATGATAACCGTGCGGTTTTCGCCCCACTGGCGCAGGTTATGCAGAATCTGATGTTCAGTACGCCCGTCAACGGCGGAGAGCGCGTCATCCAGCACCAGAATTTCGGCCTCCAGCAGCAGCGCGCGGGCAATAGAGATGCGCTGCTTCTGCCCGCCGGAGAGCATCACGCCGCGCTCGCCGACTTGCGTGTCATACCCCTGCGGCAGACGCAGAATATCGTCATGCACGCAGGCGAGTTTCGCCGCCTGTTCTATCTCTTCCTGCGTGGCGTCCGGCTTGCCGAGCGCAATATTGCTGGCGACCGTGTCGGAGAATAAGAACGGCGTCTGGTTGACGACGGCGAGCCGCCCGCGCCAGTCATCCAGATGCACGCGGTCAAGCGAGACGTTATGGAACGTAATCTCCCCTGCGTCGAGATCGAAATGGCGCTGAATAAGCGACAGCACGCTGGTTTTGCCGGCACCGGTCGGGCCGCACAGCCCCAGCATCTGGCCGGGTTTCAGCGTGAACTGCACGTTACGCAGCGTATCGCGCGCGGCATGTGGATAGCGGAATTCGCGGATAGCCACGTTCAGCACACCGCGCCCGGCGGGCAGCGACGCCTGGCCATCTTTCACTACCGGCGCCTCCGCCAGCAGCGCGCGAATGCGGCTGTACGCCGCGCTGCCGCGCTCGACAATGTTAAACATCCATGCCAGCGCCAGCATTGGCCAGATCATCAGGCCCAGATACATCGTAAAGCTGGTGAGCTGGCCGAGCGTCAGCGTGCCATTCATCACCATCCAGCTGCCGCCGCCGATGGCCAGCAGGTTCGCCATGCCAATCGCGATATAAATCGTCGGGTCGAAACGAGCGTCCACGCGCGCCACGCGCAGGTTTTTCACGCCGGTATCGCGCGCGTCTTCAGAAAACAGCGCCGACTGTCTGTCTTCCAGGCCGAACGCTTTAATCATGCGGATACTGGTCAGGCTCTCCTGCGTTCTGTCATTCAGCGACGAAAACGCCGCCTGCGCGGCTTTGAAGCGGTGATGTAGCTGATCGCCGTAGCGCTTGATGACAATCGCCATCACCGGCATCGGCAACAGCGCCAGCAGCGTGAGCTGCCAGCTGATCTGCGTACACATGATGACCAGCACCGCGCAGCCCATCACCAGTGAATCGACCAGCGTCAGCACGCCCTCGCCGGCGGCGAAGACCACGCGATCGACATCGTTAGTGGCGCGCGCCATCAAATCACCGGTGCGATGGCGCAGATAGAATTCCGGATGCTGGCGGCTGAGCTGGCGGTAAAAATCGCGCCGCAGTTCAACGGCAAGCTGATAGGACGCGCCAAAAAGCAACACACGCCAGACGTAGCGCAGCAGATAAACCACTATCGCAATCACCACCAGCAGGCCCACCCACAGCAGCACCTGGCGCGTGGTGTAGTGGTGTTGAGTGACGCCGTCGACAACGTAGCCCACCACTTTTGGCGGCACCAGTTGCAGAATGGCGATAACAATAAGCAGGGCAACCGCGCCGAGGTAGCGACGCCACTCCCGGCTAAAATACCAGCTTAACTGAGCAAATAATCGCACGCGAAATTCCTGATTGGTCTGATGATAAAGCGCGGGCGTCGTGGCGAGCCAGACGGTTCAGCGCTTAAGCGGCAGGGCCGTGGTGTATTTTATCTGCTCCATGGCGAAGCTCGACGTGACATCTGACAGCCCCGGCACCCGGTTGACCAGACGTTTATAAAAGTCATCATAGCTTTTCATATCGGCCACCTGTACCCGCATAAGGTAGTCGTATTCGCCCGCCATGCGCCAGAAACCGAGCACTTCCGGCATCTCCTCCACCACCGCGACAAACTGACTGTACCAGTCGCTGCTGTGATGCTGCGTTTTGATCAGCATAAAGGCGGTGAGGCCGAGGCCGAGTTTTTCCGGGTCGAGCAGCGCGACGCGCTTAATAATATAGCCGTCATCTTCAAGCCGCCGGAGCCGCTTCCAGCAGGGCGTCGTCGTCAGATTAACGGCATCGGCGAGCGCCTGCAAAGAGAGCGTCGCGTCCTCCTGAAGCAGCGCCAGCAGTCTGCAATCAATTTTATCTAACATTACCGATTCCTGTAGAAAATTTTTCTCTCATATCAGCAACAGGCAGGCTAAATGGCAACTTATTTTCCTGAAAGATGCTTTACGCTGGGCACAAATTGATAAACCGGAACGTATCATGTCCAGCACCTGGGTTCACCACGCCATTAATGAGATCCACGCCGACGCCCGGCGATCCGCGGATACCCATTTGATCCGCTTTACCCTGCCCGCCTTTCCGGGCATCTGGTTCTATCTGAAAGATGAAAGCACGCACCCCACCGGCAGCCTGAAACACCGCCTGGCGCGCTCGCTGTTTTTATACGGCCTGAGCAACGGCTGGATCCGCGAAGGCACGCCGATTATCGAGGCCTCTTCCGGCTCAACCGCGGTTTCGGAAGCCTGGTTTGCCCGCATGCTGGGCCTGCCGTTTATCGCCGTGATGCCCGCCTGTACCGCACGGCGCAAAGTGGAACAAATTGAATTTTACGGCGGCCGCTGCCACTTCGTGCAGAGCGCCTGTGAAATTTACGAGGCCTCCGAGGTGCTCGCCCGCGAGCTGCGTGGCCGCTATATGGATCAGTTTACCTACGCCGAGCGCGCGACCGACTGGCGCGGCAACAACAATATCGCCGACAGTATTTTCCGGCAGATGGCAGGCGAGCCGCACCCGGTTCCTGATTACATCGTGATGAGCGCCGGTACCGGCGGTACATCGGCCACCATTGGCCGCTATCTGCGTTATCAGGGGCACGCCACGCGCCTGATGGTGGTCGACCCTGAGAACTCGGTGTTTTACGATTACTGGCAGCAGCGCGACAGCGGACTGAAAAGCAGTGTGGGCAGCCGCATTGAAGGGATTGGCCGTCCGCGCGTCGAACCCTCTTTTATTCCCGATGTTATCGATGAAATGTTGCAGGTGCCGGATGCCGCGAGCGTGGCGGCGATGCAATGGCTTAGCGAACTGCTGGGCCGCAAAGTGGGTGCTTCCACCGGCACCAACATGTGGGGGGCGCTGCAGCTGGCCGCGCGGATGCGTGAAGAAGGCCGCAGCGGCGCTATCGTTACGCTGCTGTGTGACAGCGGAGAACGATATCTCGAAACCTATCACAACCCGGAATGGGTGGCGGCCTCGATTGGCGATATCACGCCCTGGCGCGCGGCCATTCAGGAACTCGTGGGTTAAGATGGAAAGGTGAAGATCAAAGCGGCGAACCTTCGCCGCTTTTTATATGCATCATGCTTTTAAATTTATGTCACGCCCTGTTTATTCCAAAAATATAAAATAAAAACATTTATGAAATCTATGCATATAATTTATTGATAAAATAAAATAATACAACCCTATCGTAATTATTGATTTTCATACTTTTGAAATAGCGAAGAATCACTTTTAAGAATTTATTAAAATCTATCTTGATAAACTCTGTATAAAATCACCTTTCTTTCTCCCGGTATACTGGACTAATGCAGCGCGCTGTTTGTGGTTAGCCAGTCTATTACTGGACATATTTCGGATCATCCCGGCCAGATTGCGCAGGGATTGCTGGCATTCTGTAATCAGACACATAAGAGATAATATGTTGGACAAAAAAATCCTTTATATCGCTGCGATGATGATGTCTTTAAGCGCCTGTACCACCGCCCCTAAAAGCGCCCCGGTAAAAAGCAATGTGTCGCAGACGCCTGTCGTCCCCGCACAGCCTGCCCCGACACCGGTTGAATCCATGAATCAGTTAGCCCCCGTCAGCAGTGATACCAAACTGCGTCTTGAACGTTGCCTCGCGGAGACTAAACACCTTTCAGATATTAACCGTGAAAAATATCGTGAGCAGATCGACACGCTATATCGCAGCATTAAAGCGACACAATATTACGCCTCTATCAGTAACGATCTGTCCAATATTATGGTGGAAACCATCACTCCGCTGTATCAATTCCGCGTCAATGACGCCTGCAATACAATTTCGCAGTCTCTTCTGGCCGAACTGAAAAAAGGCGCAGGGCTTGCTAAATGAGAGGTGATGGGAGGAAGGGAAGCATCAAAAGCCATAAAAGCGCGATCGCTGTTTTACTGGCGCTCGCACTGAGCGGACAATCGTCCTGGGCTGCGCAAAATAGCGCTGCCGTTCAGGGAAATGATTTTCTGTCGTCAATTCAGCAAATCGAAGTGAAGCAGATAGACTTCCCTGCTCCCACCCATCGTCAACAAACGCCATCCGCTTCCCGGGCGCAAATCAACGATCTACAGCAGGAGATCGCTCGCCTGAAAAAACAGCTTAAAGCTGCGGAACAAGAAAAGAAAAGCCTCAGCGCTCCCAGCGATCTTCAGGCGCAAAACACGCAACTGCTGAAAGACAATAGCGCGCTTGCGAAAGAGAACGACCGCCTCTCCCGCAGCCTGCAAAACGCGCAGCGCGAACAAGGTGCTACCAGCACGCAACAGGCCGCGCGCATTGAAGCGCTGGAGCAGAAAACCGCGGAGCTTCAGGCGTCGCTTGCCAGCAAAACCGAAGCACTGGCGCAACTCAAAAAATCAAGCAACAGCCAGGCGGCGAGCGAAAGCGCACTGCAAAAACAGATTGCGCGTCTTGAAACAGAAAAAGCCGCCATCACAGAGCGCAATACGCAAGACACCGCGCGTTTTAACCGCGACATGCAGGCACTGCGCAATGAACTGAATAAGCGCGCTAATGAACTGGTGGCGCTGAAAAATACAGGCGATAAACGCGCGCAGAGCGAAAGTGCGCTGCAAAAACAGCTTGCACAGCTGGAAAAAGAGAAAACGGCGCTGACGGCGCAAAGTGCGCAGAGCATCGATGCCGCTAATAAAAAAGCACAGGCGCTGCAGGCAGAGCTTGATAAACGCACCGCCGAACTCGCCGCGCTCCAGAAGACAGGCAGCGAGCACGAGAAGAGCCAGACCTCGCTGCAAAAGCAACTCACGCAGCTTGAACAAGAAAAAGCGGCGCTGACGGCGCAAAGTGCGCAGAGTCTCGAAGCCTCGAATAACAAAGCGCAGGCGCTGCAGGCAGAGCTTGATAAACGCACCGCCGAACTCGCCGCGCTCCAAAAGGCAGGCAGCGAGCGCGAGAAGAGCCAGACCGCGTTGCAAAAACAGCTTGCACAACTGGAGCGCGAGAAAGCGGCGCTGACGGCGCAAAATGAGAAGAGCATCGGTGCACTGAACAAACAGCTCGCGCAGCTTGAGGAAGAGAAAGCCTCGCTCACCGAGCAGAACAACCTGCTGATGAAGAACAGCTCGCTTAGTAAAGAAGAAAAAGCGAAACAGCAAAAAGCGCAGGCGGAGCAGACCGCGTTGCTTGAGAAAAATCAGGCGGCAGAAGCCGCGCTTAAGGCGCAGATCGCCGCTCTTACGGAAAAACTCAACGCCTCGACAACGCTTGCCGCCACCTCGCAGGAAAAAGTCGCGGCCCTGGCCTCAGAGCTTGCCAGCCTGAAAGGCAGCCAGAGCGAAAAAGCGCAGGCGCTGCAGAGTCAGCAACAGCAGGCCGCGCAGATTGCCGCGGCAAAAGAAGCGCTCACTCAGCAGCTTGCTGCCGCCCAGGCAGATATCGCCACACTAAAGCAGTCGCTGGCAGACAAAGAAAGTCGTTTACAGCAGTCGGATAAAGCGCTGCTCGCGCTGAAAGAAGAGGCACAGTCGGCCAAAGCGCTGACTACCGCCTCCGCCACCAGCCAGCAAAAAACACAGGCTGAGCTGGATACGCTTAAACGCGCGAATGAAGAACTTAACGCCAAACTGGCCAGCCTGAGCGCGCAAACCGAGGCGCAAAAAGCGCAGGCCGAGAAAGAAAAAGCGGAGTTGCTGGCGCAGGCAGAAAAACTGAAATCCGACGCGGCAACGCAGGTGCAAACAGTGGCGGCGACGAAAGCGGAACCGGAAGTCAGCGCCGCGGCGCTTAAAGATAAAGCCAATAAGCAGTCCTATGCGAACGGCGTGATGTTCTCAAGGCTGGTGCAAAAGAGCATGGATCAGATGGCTGATCTTGGCATTAAAACCAATCTCCCCATCCTGCTGGCAGGCATTAAAGACGGCCTGGCGCAAAAAGTCGCGGTCGAGCCAAAAACGCTGCTGTCGCTGCATGAGTCGATGCTGAAAGAGCTTTCCAGCCGCGAAGAGAAGAAATATCAGGCGGGTATTGATCAGCTTGAAAAAGCCACCGCGAAGAAAAAACTGCTCAAGCGTAATAAATCGCTGTTCTTTGTGCAGGCGAAGGCTGGCAAAAAAGCCATCGCACCGGGCGAGACCGTTAACGTCACGTTTAAAGAGGCAACGTATGAAGGCCGCGTGATCAACAATAACGCCAATGTGCCGGTCACCTATGACGAAAACCTGCCGTATATCTTCCAGCAGGCGCTGGAGCTCGGTAAACGGGGCGGTGTGATGGAGGTTTACTGCTTCGCAGGCGATCTCTATAACCCGGATACCATGCCGCCGGATCTCTTCAACTATTCGCTGATGAAGCTGACAGTGACCATTAGCGGCGGAAAATAAAAAAAGCCGGGGGTTCCCCCGGCTTGCTGGAATGCCTCATCATTCGGGGGAATAATCAAGGTGTGGATGCTCCAGCCAATGCGTCAAATAGTGGGCGACCGCCTGTCTGCTGCAGTGCCCGATCACTGGCAGATGCGGGAGCTCTGCCAGAAGCTGCGGCATCGCGTTGCCCATAATCAGCCCCTTCCCTGCCAGCGATAACATTTCGCGGTCGTTCATGGCGTCACCAAACGCCATACAATCCGCCATCGTAATGCCCAGATGCTGGCTCAACGCCTGCAGCGCCGCGCCTTTATTACACCCCGGCGGCAGCACCTCCAGACAGTCGAGCGCGGAAAAGCAAATATGCGCCTGCGAACCAAGCGCCTGGCAAAGCTTAACGCGCAGTTCGCACAGCGTGTCGTGGTCGGCGACAAAGCAGATTTTCGTTACCTGATGGGCAGGAAGCCGCTTCAGATCGGTGAGCTGATAGCAAAACCCGCTCCAGGCGTGCGCGTCCAGCAGCGCCGGATCGTCGTTATCCGTCAGCCAGCCGCTGTCGTTAAACACGTGCAGACTGGCTGATGTATCCCAGTGGCCATGCAGCACCGCTTCCGCGACCTGCGGCGATAAATCTTCTGCGAACAGCAGCTCGCCCGACGGCGCATGAATGCGCGTGCCGTTGCCGGTAATGAGGAACGCTTCCAGCGCGATTTTTTGCAGCATCTGTCGCATTTCCAGCAAATGACGACCGGTTGCAAACGCCAGCGTCACGCCGCGCTGATGCAAACGGTGCAGCGCCATCTGTGTGGCTTCACCAAGCTGATGGTCTGGCATCAGCAGCGTGCCATCCATATCAAAAGCAGCCAGTCGCGCCATGGTTCGTCTCCCTCTGTCGGTTGACTTGCAGTATTGCCTGGCATATACGGAACTAATAGTGAAGAGTTAGGAAAAATCGTTCCGGGTTTATATGCGCCTTCTGAACCGACTTAATCAGTTTCAGCGTTTGTGGCAGCCTTCCGAGGGCGCGCCGCAGGCCGTGACTATCAGCGAGCTCGCCGTGCGTTGTTTTTGCAGTGAACGCCACATGCGCACGCTGCTTCGCCAGCTTGAACAGCACGGCTGGCTGCGCTGGCGCGCGCAGTCGGGACGCGGCAAGCGGGGCGAGCTGATCTTTCTGGTATCGCCGCACACCGTGCGCGCCGGCATGATGGAAACGGTGTTAAGCCAGGGGCAGACGCATAATGCGCTGGCGCTCGCACAACTGGCGTCCGGGCAACTGCGCCAGTTACTGCATCCGTTTCTGGGCGGCCAATGGCATAACGACACGCCGACGCTGCGCATTCCCTACTACCGCCCGCTGGAGCCGCTCAAGCCCGGCTTTTTGCCCGGCCGCGCCGAGCAGCATCTCGCCCGGCAGATCTTCAGCGGCCTGACGCGTTTTAATCCCGACACCGCGCGCCCGGAAGGCGATTTAGCCCACCACTGGCGCGTTTCGCCGGACGGGCTCAGCTGGTGGTTTTATCTGCGCCCTACCCTGCACTGGCACAATCACGAGCCAATAGATGCCTGGCAACTCCGCCAGCGGCTGCAACAACTGTTTGAGCTGGAGACGCTGCGCCAGCTTTTCGCGAGCGTCAGAGAGATTACGGTGGAGCATAAGCACTGCCTGCGTGTTGAACTCACGCGCCCGGATCACTGGCTCGCGTGGCGTCTTGCCAGTCACGGCTGTTATCTGGCGCATCCGGATGACACAACGATCGGCAGCGGGCCATTCCGGCTCGCCACGTTTACGCCTGAGCTGGTGCGCATTGAAAGCCACGATCGCTGTCATCTCGGGCATCCGTTGCTGAACGCGGTTGAATACTGGATAACGCCCGGACTCTTCGACAGCGCGCTCGGTACCAGCTGTCGGCACCCGGTACAGATAGCCATCGGGCAGCAGGAAGAACTCGTACATCTGCGCCCCGTCAGCAACAGCATCAGCCTCGGGTTCTGTTATCTCGGCATCCGGCAAAACGGACAACTCTCACACGCGCAGGCGCGCTGGCTGATGCAACGGGTTCACCGCAGCGGCATGATAGATTCCCTGCCGCTTGATGAGCATCTGATTACGCCAAGCAGTGAGCTGCTACCGGGCTGGCATCTGCCGCAATGGCCCGACGAGCCTCCTCCACCGCTGCCGCCCTCGCTGACGCTGGTCTATCATCTGCCGGTGGAATTGCCGGTAATGGCACGCCAGCTTCAGCATGAGCTGGCACAGCGTGGATGCACGCTCACGCTGCATTTTCATAATGCGAAAAACTGGGACGGCTGTACGCAACTGGCGCAGGCGGATATCGTCATGGGTGACAGGCTGATTGGCGAAGCGCCGGAATATACGCTGGAGCAGTGGCTGCGCTGCGATCCGCTCTGGCGACATCTGTTAACAGGCCCACAGCGGGCGCATCTGGAAGCCACTCTTGACGCGGTGCAAAGCCACCCTGATGAACAGAGCCGTCACGCGGCGCTGCGCGAGGTATGGCAGACGCTGATGCACGACGCCGTTATCACTCCGCTCTTTAATTATCGCTACCAGATAAGCGCGCCGCCGGGCGTGAACGGCATCGAACTGAACGCGCTCGGCTGGTTTGATTTTAGCCGCGCGTGGCTGCCGCCGCCGCAAGAAGCTGGTGGACGCGACGGTGCGGCGCTACCATAACGGTTTTGCTACTCAATGACAGGGGCTTTATGAAACGTGCCGTTGTGGTCTTCAGCGGGGGCCAGGACTCCACCACCTGCCTGATTCAGGCGTTACATCAATATGATGAAGTGCATTGCGTCACGTTCGATTACGGCCAGCGCCATCGGGCGGAGATTGATGTCGCCAGCGCCCTTGCCGCATCGCTGGGCGCACGGGCGCATAAAGTGCTGGATGTGACGCTGCTTAACGAACTCGCGGTCAGCAGCCTGACGCGCGACAGCATCCCGGTGCCGGATTACGATCCTGACGCCGAAGGCTTGCCAAGCACTTTCGTGCCTGGCCGCAATATTCTCTTCCTGACGCTGGCCTCGATTTACGCGTATCAGGTGCAGGCGGAGGCGGTGATTACCGGCGTGTGCGAGACCGATTTTTCCGGCTATCCGGATTGCCGCGATGAATTTGTCAAAGCGCTGAATCATGCCGTCGCGCTCGGCATGGCGCGCGATGTGCGTTTTGAAACGCCGCTGATGTGGCTTAACAAAGCCGAAACCTGGGCGCTCGCCGATTACTGGGGCAAGCTTGATGTCATCCGCCGCCAGACCCTGACCTGCTATAACGGCATTCAGGGTGATGGCTGCGGCGAATGCGCGGCCTGCCATCTGCGCGCCAACGGCCTTAGCCAGTACCAGGCCGATAAACCTGCCATTATGGCCGCGATGAAGCAGAAAACCGGGCTTAAATAGCCAGGTTTTTCCCGCTTAACCGTTCAAACTCGCGGGCGTCGTGGCTGCAAAACAGCGTCACGCCCGCGCTGGCGTCAGCGGCCAGAAGCCGCAGTCGCTTCTGGTTCGCAAGCCTCGCGGCTTTGTCTTTTTGCATCATCCACTGATAAAAGCGCAGGCCCGGCGTACAGTGCGGGTCTGCCGTCATTTCATCGCGATAGAACCACGCATCGCCGCCGTGCAGTAACCAGCCCTGCGGCGTATCAATCGCCACACCTGCGTGCCCTTCCGTATGCCCCGGCAGCGGGATCAGCAGGATCTCCGGCGGCAAACCGTCGAGCGCGCGCACCGCGCTGAAACCAAACCACGCCTCGCCATGTGGATGATAGCCATGCCAGCCGGAATGATTTCCCCATTGCCCCGGACGATAGCGCGCGCTGTCAAGCCACGTGCCGCGCCCTTCTGCAGCGGTCATTTCACGCTGCATCAGATGCACCTGCGCCTGCGGGAAATCGCTCAGCCCGCCGGCGTGATCGAAATCCAGATGCGTCAGCACAATGTGTCGGACGTCCTCCGGCTTAAAGCCGAGCGCTTTAATATGGTGCAGCGCCGTTAATGATTCCCGGTACTGGATATTATTCAGCGCCCGGAAAAAAAGTGGTAAACGGCGGCGCGGATGGCGCATATCGTCACAGCCAAAGCCGGTATCCACCAGCACCAGCCCGTGATGGTCGGTTTCAATCAGCAGGCAGTGGCAGATGAGGTGCGCATGCAGCCCTTTACTGAAGCCATCGTACAGCGCGCCGCCCAAAGGACACATACAACCGCAGTTGAGATGGTGTACTCGCATAGCCTCTCCTTCGTTGCGCAGTGTTCAAAATTTAACAAGGGCTTTGAAGTATAAACGTTGCTGAAGAATGTGGCGGGAAAGGGGGCGGCGAGTGACAGACGCGAAGAGCCTGGGCGGTTTATTACGGATGGCGGGAAACGGAGATTTTGCAGCGTGTTCGCCAGGTCAGCGTTCGGTTTATCCCCGCTCGCGCGGGGAACAGGCGCGGCGTCGCTGCGTCAATAATCCCGCCGACGGTTTATCCCCGCTCGCGCAGGGAACAGCCGCTGGGCGCAGCGGGCGGCAAAACTGATTTCGGTTTATCCCCGCTCGCGCGGGGAACGGCCACCCGCTGATACCGGGCCGCCGTTTTTGCGCGGTTTATCCCCGCTCGCGCGGGGAACGGCGGGGTGCCAGTCGATAAATTTACGTTCCATACGGTTTATCCCCGCTCGCGCGGGGAACGGTAAACTAACTATCGAGGGAATGAAAATGGATACGGTTTATCCCCGCTCGCGCGGGGAACGGGACTCAGACCAGGCAGAGCCGGGGACGATGCTCGGTTTATCCCCGCTCGCGCGGGGAACGGTGCCTCCCATACCGGAATAAGCCGCACGATAGCGGTTTATCCCCGCTCGCGCGGGGAACGGCACTAACGGTAACCCTTTATACTGAATGGCATTTTTTCGCCTTCCACATCCTACCAACATTTTTACAACAACCCATCTTGTTAAAGAACGGCTGCCCTGTTGATTTTGAAGGCGTTTTTTCGCGACGCTTGTGGGCTGTTAACATCTACCGGATTGTTCACCCTGTGCGGTGATAAATCCATGATTGCCAGCACACGCGCCACTTTTGCAGAATTTACCCTGTGATTTTTTCCAGTTTTTCACGCAGCTCGCCCTCAATCGGTAAGGCTTTTTGCGTTTTCAGATCGATACAGACAAAGGTGATCAGCGCATCGGCGACCACTTCGCCTTCCGGCTCAAGCGTAATGACCTGGCTTAAGACCCCGCTTTTACCGTTAAGCTGCTTCACCTGGCTCGTGACAGTCAGCAGATCGCCAAGCACGGCGGGCCGACGGTAGTTGATATTGATATTGGCGACAATAAACGCGATGTTGTTTGCCATCATCCATTTAAAGCTTTCATCGTTTTCCAGCCCATCCCAGCGGGCTTCTTCAAGAAATTCCAGATAACGCGCATTGTTCACGTGCTGATAAACATCCATGTGATACCCGCGCACTTTGATTTGAGTCTGCATAGCGCTTGAACCTTTTCTTTTTGTCAGGGATACAGAGTGATATAAAAACAGAGGTCACACCACTGGTATGACCTCTTTAGTCTGGCAAAGTTTTTCAACTCTGCAAGCGTGGATGACTAACGATTAGAGGCGGATCCGGGAAAGATTACGTTCGACGAGCGAATTCCCCATTCCCGGCACCTGTTTTAAATCCTCAATAGACTTAAACGGACCATACTCTTCGCGATAGCTGACGATAGACTGCGCTTTCTTTTTACCAACGCCGTTCATCGCCTGTGCCAGTTCATCCGCCGTCGCGGTGTTAATGCTAACGGTTTCTTCTGGCGCATCCGCCGTGGTTTCCGGCTTCGCCTGTGGCGTAGTGGCGGCGGTTTTTTCTTTTACCGGCTCCGCCTGGGTTTTTCCTGCTGATGGTGCCGCGATAGCTGCGGTGCAAAAAGTGCCGCCAGCCAGCGCGACGGCGAGACATAAGGCTTTGATTCCACGTTTCATGCTGTGTTCTCCTTGTTTGTTAACAGCCTCGCCACCTTAAGCGGAGAGAGAAACAGGCTCAAATGTCAGATTTCAGAAATGGAAAAGGCCGCGAAAGCGGCCTTTAGTATTTGCAGTGAGTTGCAGAAATGGTGCGAGACGTCTCGTTATTGCTGCGGCGGTGCGCCCGCATCGCCAAGTTTGATTTTGGCGTCTTTACGCAGGCCTTTCAGCAGCGCGTCGAAGGCAATCTCTGCATTGTTCTGAGTCAGACGCTGCGCCATCGCTTTCTTCTGAGCATCCGGCATGGTGCCGCTACGCACTTCATCGAGCGCCAGCAGAACCACGTTGCCCTGCATGTCGTTGCCGATGCCGTAACTCGGTTTATCTTTGGCTGGCAGCGGCAGAGCGAACACCGGCTGCGTCAGCGTATCCTGCGTGGTGCGCTCAAAGGTTTTTACCGGGCTGAAAGCAATGCCTGCCGCTTTCAGCGCCTCGTCACCTTTGCCCGCTTTCAGCGCGCTCAGCAGATTTTGCGCTTCTTCATTTGCCGCTTTCAGCGCCTTCTGGTGTTTCACCAGTGCCGTCACCTGATCTTTCACCTCTGCCAGCGGTTTTTCCGCCTGCGGTTTGTGATCGGTAATACGCAGCACGAACGCGCGGTCACCATCGACGGTGATGATGTCTGAATTACTGCCCGGCGTGCCGTTCTCGCCGAGCAGGTTGCCGCCAAACACAGCGTCGGCCACCGGCTTAAAGTTAATTTCCTCAGGCACTGCATCACGGCTGAACCAGCCGGTTTCCACCGCTTTCACGCCTGCGGCTTTTTCGGCGCTTGCCAGTGATTCGTTATCGTTATTTGCCGCATCGCTCACTTTACGCTGCAGTGCGAAGAAGGCATCCAGCGCTTTCTCTTGCTTCACTTTCGCGCTGATGTCGTTATGTACCTCAGAAAGCGGCTTCACGGTGGCTGGCGTGATGTCGTCGAGACGCACAATCAGGAAGCCCACGGAGGATTTGATAACATCAGACAACTGGCCTTTCTCTTTCAGACCGGCGTTTTTGAACTCATCCGGCGTGGTGCCCGGCTCCAGCCAGCCCATGTCGCCGCCGTTGCGGGCAGTGATGACATCAACCGATTTCTCTTTGGCAAGCGTTGCGAAATCCGCGCCCTGTTTGAGCTGCGCGAGAATGGCTTTCGCTTCATCTTCGGTTTTAGTCTGGATCAGGCTGTAGCGGTTACGCTGCGGCTGACCAAATTCATCCTGATGTTTGTCGTAGTACGCCTGGATTTCATCTTCGCTGGCGTTCTCAGCGAGGGCTGCGGCATCAAGCTTGATGTAGCTTACGCGGAACTGCTCAGGCGACTGGAAATTATTGGTGTGCTGCTGGTAGTAGTCTTTGATTTCCTGTTCGGAAACCTGCTGCTTCTGAGCCAGCGCATCGACCGCGATGGTCGCCGTGCGAACCTGGCGCTGCTGGGCAAAGAGCGCAGCAAATTGATCGCTTTCGCCCGGCAGAATGAAGTCGCTGCCCATCACGGCGCTGACCAGTTGGTCAGTCGTGAGCTGATTACGCAGCGCCTGCGCGTACTGATCGGCGCTCATGCCCATGCTGGTGATAATAGCGTTGTAGCGCGCGTTATCGAATTTACCGTCGCTCTGGAACGCCGGGTTTTTGAAAATCGACTGGCGCACCTGCTCATCGCTGATGTTGAGATGCAGCGAACGCGCATATTGATCAATCAGCGCTTCGTCAATCAGCCCCTGCAGCGCGCGCTGGCGCAGCTCAGCCATATATTGTTCATTGGACGCGAGCTCAGAGAAACGGTCGCCCAGTCTTCTCTCAAGGTTGTTGCGCTCGATGTTGACCGCGTTTTCAAGCTGGGCCCGACTGATTTCCTGGTCGTTAACTTTCGCGGCATAGTTGCTGTTACCGCCAATCAGGTAGTTACTCACGCCAGTCAGTACGAATGACAGGATAATCAAACCCAGAATGATCTTGAGCACGACGTGATTTGCCGCCGCGCGTAAATTGTCCATCATGGTGTAACAACACTCCGCTGTAGAATGACAGGTAGAACTCGCACAGAAACATGGCGACATCCGCTGGGCCGCTGCGCGCAAAGGCGTATTGTGACAAGAAACCGGGGCGGTTGTCAGCCCATATCCGCAGATTACTCATCCAGAAAGAAAAAAGGCACATCTTATGATGCGCCTTGTTTTTTTATCCTCTGGCTGTGCTGACGCCAGCCACAGGATCAGTTAACCGCGTCTTTCAGCGCTTTACCGGCACGGAAACCCGGAACTTTCGCAGCCGCGATGGTGATTTCCTTGCCCGTCTGTGGGTTGCGGCCAGTGCGGGCAGCGCGTTCACGAACGGAAAAAGTACCAAAGCCAACCAGCGCGACTTCATCCCCGGACTGCAGAGATTCAGTCACGGAATCAATCAAAGCATCTAACGCTCGTCCAGCCGCTGCTTTAGAAATATCGGCACCTGCGGCAATTTTGTCTATCAGTTGAGATTTATTCACTCTTCTCTTCCTCTCTTTATATTTTATATCGCACCGGGATCCTTCAGGGTGCGACCGCGCAGCAGTTATAACAGTCCTCACATGCCCTTACAACAGGAGTTGTTGATGGCACCCCAGACCGGCAATCTAAATTAGCTATACAAAAAAAGGCTGGCAAGTACGAAAGCACTTACCAGCCCTGTTTTTCTCAGCGCGCTTGCGTCAGGTCACTATTTTGCAGTGGCGACCTGCATGCCGTACGGCGCGTTTTGCAGCGCCAGCGTCAGCACTTCTTCGATGCGCTTAACCGGGTGGATATCCAGATCGGCAATCACGTTCTCCGGAATCTCTTCCAGGTCGCGTTTGTTTTCATCCGGGATCAGCACGGTTTTAATGCCGCCACGGTGCGCCGCCAGCAGTTTCTCTTTCAGGCCGCCAATCGGCAGCACCTGACCACGCAGCGTGATTTCACCGGTCATCGCCACATCGGCGCGCACCGGGTTGCCGGTCAGGCAGGAGACCAGCGCGGTGCACATCGCGATACCGGCGCTCGGGCCATCTTTCGGCGTGGCACCTTCCGGCACGTGAACGTGAATATCACGTTTTTCGTAGAAGTCGCTGTTGATGCCAAGCTTCTCAGCGCGCGCGCGAACGACCGTTAACGCCGCCTGGATAGATTCCTGCATCACTTCACCCAGTGAACCGGTGTAAGTCAGTTTGCCTTTGCCCGGCACGCACGCGGTTTCGATGGTCAGCAGATCGCCGCCCACTTCCGTCCACGCAAGCCCCGTCACCTGCCCTACGCGGTTTTCGCTGTCGGCGCGGCCATAGTCGAAGCGCTGCACACCCAGGAAATCTTTCAGGTTTTCACCGGTGATTTCGATGCGTTTGAGCGATTTATCCAGCAGCAGCTGTTTTACCGCTTTACGGCACAGTTTAGAGATTTCACGCTCAAGGCTACGCACGCCCGCTTCGCGAGTGTAGTAACGGATGATGCCGATAATAGCGCTGTCATCGACGTTAATCTCATTCTCTTTCAGCGCGTTACGCTCGATCTGCTTCGGCAGCAGGTGACGCTTCGCGATGTTGAGTTTTTCATCTTCGGTGTAACCGGACAGACGGATCACTTCCATACGATCCAGCAGCGGCGCCGGAATGTTCATGGAGTTAGACGTCGCGACGAACATGACGTCGCTTAAGTCGTAATCCACTTCCAGGTAGTGATCGTTAAAGGCCACGTTCTGTTCCGGATCGAGCACTTCCAGCAGGGCGGAAGCCGGATCGCCACGCATGTCAGACGACATTTTGTCGATCTCATCGAGCAGGAACAGCGGGTTTTTCACGCCCACTTTGGCCATTTTCTGGATAAGTTTACCCGGCATGGAGCCGATGTAAGTACGGCGGTGACCGCGGATTTCCGCTTCGTCACGCACGCCGCCGAGCGCCATACGGACATATTTACGACCGGTCGCTTTAGCGATGGACTGACCGAGCGAGGTTTTACCTACCCCCGGCGGCCCGACCAGGCAGAGGATCGGCCCTTTGATTTTGTTAACACGACTCTGAACCGCGAGGTATTCCAGAATGCGGTCTTTGACGCGCTCAAGGCCGTAATGGTCGGTATCGAGGATTTCCTGGGCCTGGCGCAGATCTTTTTTGACTTTGCTGCGCGCGTTCCACGGCACCTGCACCATCCAGTCGATATAACCGCGTACTACGGTCGCTTCGGCGGACATCGGCGACATCATTTTCAGCTTCTGCAGCTCGGCTTCGGCTTTCTCTTTCGCCTCTTTCGGCATTTTGGCCGCGTCGATTTTACGCTTCAGCGCTTCGTTTTCGTCCGGCGCGTCGTCCATTTCGCCAAGCTCTTTCTGAATGGCTTTCATTTGCTCGTTCAGATAGTACTCGCGCTGGCTTTTTTCCATCTGTTTTTTGACGCGATTACGAATGCGTTTCTCAACCTGCAGCAGGTCGATTTCCGATTCCATCATCGCCATCAGGTATTCCAGACGCTCGTTGATGTCGGACATTTCCAGCACCGACTGCTTGTCGCTGAGCTTCAGCGGCATATGCGCGGCGATGGTATCCGCAAGACGCGCCGGATCGTCGATGCTGTTAAGCGACGTCAGCACTTCTGGCGGGATTTTTTTGTTCAACTTGATGTAGCCTTCGAACTGGCTAATCGCGGTGCGCACCAGCACTTCCTGCTCGCGCTCGTCAATAGCCGGCGATTCGAGGTATTCCGCTTTTGCCGCGAAATGGTCGCCGTTGTCGGAAAGCGTGGTAATACGCGCGCGCTGCAAACCTTCGACCAGCACTTTGACGGTGCCGTCCGGCAGTTTCAGCATTTGCAAAATAGACGCCACGGTCCCGACGGTAAACAGATCGTTCACGCCCGGCTCATCCGTTGAGGCTTCTTTCTGCGCCACCAGCATGACTTTTTTGTCATTATCCATGGCGGCTTCAAGACAACGAATAGACTTTTCCCGTCCCACAAACAAAGGGATAACCATGTGCGGATAAACCACCACATCGCGCAATGGCAATACGGGGATTTCAATGCGTTCAGAACGCTCAGGATTCATAGAGCTCTCTCTTAGTTTAGTTTCCGCCTGGTGATGGGGCGCATGTGAACGCACTTCACGGCATCACCAATTAAGTAAATCAGTATATGGGGATGTTTCCCGGACATTCAACGGCACGGAAGCAGGAAAAATAAATGGGGGAATATTTCCCCCATTTATTGTTAACTGATTGTCGGAACGGGCGAATTATTCGCCGGATGCCTGCTGGGCTTCCGGCTTGCCGTAAATCAGCAGCGGCTCGCTCTGGCCGGCAATCACCGACTCATCGATGACCACTTTTTCCACTTCTTCCATAGACGGCAGATCGTACATGGTCTCCAGCAGCGCCGCTTCTACGATAGAGCGCAGGCCACGCGCACCGGTTTTACGGGACATCGCTTTCTTCGCGATGGCTTCCAGCGCTTCGTCGCGGAACTCAAGCTCCACGCCTTCCAGATTGAACAGCGCCTGATACTGCTTGGTCAGGGCGTTTTTCGGCTCTTTCAGGATCTGGATCAGGGCGTCTTCGCTCAGCTCGTTCAGGGTGGCCACCACCGGCAGACGACCGATGAATTCCGGGATCAGACCAAACTTGATCAGATCTTCCGGCTCCACCTGAGAGAGCAGTTCGCCTTCGGTCGCTTTCTGCGATTTGCCTTTGACCGTCGCGCCAAAACCAATGCCGGAGCCGGTTTCTACGCGGTTCGCGATAACTTTATCGAGGCCCGCGAACGCGCCGCCGCAGATAAAGAGGATCTTGGAGGTATCCACCTGCAAGAACTCCTGCTGCGGATGCTTGCGACCGCCCTGCGGCGGTACGGCAGCCACGGTGCCTTCGATAAGCTTCAGCAGCGCCTGCTGAACGCCTTCGCCGGAAACGTCACGCGTGATAGACGGGTTATCGGATTTACGGGAGATTTTGTCGATCTCATCGATATACACGATGCCGCGCTGCGCTTTCTGCACGTCGTAGTCGCACTTCTGAAGCAGTTTCTGAATGATGTTTTCCACGTCCTCGCCCACGTAACCGGCTTCGGTCAGCGTGGTGGCGTCAGCCATGGTGAACGGCACATCCAGCAGGCGCGCCAGCGTTTCGGCGAGCAGCGTTTTACCGCTACCGGTCGGGCCGATCAGCAGAATGTTACTTTTGCCAAGCTCAACGCCGTTAGACGTGTCGCCATTGCGCAGACGTTTGTAGTGGTTATAAACCGCAACCGCCAGCACCTTTTTGGCCTTTTCCTGACCGATAACGTAATCGTCAAGATGGCTACGAATTTCATGTGGCGTCGGCAGAGCGCTGCGTTCACGGTGCGGAGCCACTTCTTTAATCTCTTCGCGAATAATGTCGTTACACAGATCGACACACTCGTCGCAGATATACACGGACGGCCCGGCAATCAGCTTGCGCACTTCATGCTGGCTTTTGCCGCAAAAAGAGCAGTACAACAGTTTGCCTGAGCTGTCTTTGCGCTTATCTGTCATGAGTCAAAACCTCTTTTCTGTTCTTAGTGCCGCACGCGACAACGCCATGCCAATACCAGCGCCTGCCGCCAGGATACCGAGGACCACCTCTTAATGAGTATAGCGGCCCTCGCGTGGCGGGCGTCAGTTACGGTGGGTCATGATGGAGTCAACCAGACCATACTCTACTGCTTCACCTGCAGAGAGGAAACGGTCGCGCTCGGTGTCTCTCTCGATTTGTTCAAGAGGCTGGCCCGTATGTTGCGCCATCAGTTCGTTCATGCGTGCTTTCACTTTCAGGATTTCGCGGGCGTGGATTTCGATATCCGTCGCCTGCCCCTGGTAGCCGCCCAGCGGCTGGTGGATCATTACGCGCGAGTTGGGCAGGCAGAAACGTTTCCCTTTCGTGCCCGCGGTCAGCAGGAATGCGCCCATTGACGCCGCCTGGCCCATACAAATGGTGCTGACGTCCGGCTGAATAAACTGCATGGTGTCGTAGATAGACATCCCGGCGGTAATTACCCCACCCGGCGAGTTAATGTAAAGATAGATGTCTTTCTCTGGGTTTTCCGCTTCCAGAAACAGCATCTGCGCGACAATCAGGTTGGCCATCTGGTCTTCGACCTGGCCAGTCAGAAAAATGATACGTTCCTTGAGCAGACGGGAGAAAATATCGTAAGAACGCTCGCCGCGCGAGGTCTGTTCAACAACCATCGGCACCAGAGCCATATGGGGTGCAAATTGATCACGTTCGTCACTGTATGACATATCCGTCTCCTGGATAAATATTCTGAGTAACCTGCTGCACTGATTCTACTTGAGACCGTACAGGATGACTATGCTCCTGCCGGTAAACACCTTACGGACGGATTATCAGCCAGTCGTTCACTTTTTGATGTTTCATTAATGGGGATAATGATGCCCTGTTTCAAGCATAACAATCTTTTGCTGTTACGCTAACACCGAAACACGCCTGACCCGCCATTTTTGGGTAGGAAAAGTGACAAAAAAGCCCGTCACCCTGCGGTGACGGGCCCCATGTGCCTCGTCGTGAAACGATGAAAGGGCTTACGCCTGCTGGTTCATCAGTTCGTTGAAAGAGGTCGGTTTTTCGGTCACTTTGGCTTTCGCCAGTACCGCTTCAACCGCCTGCTCTTCCAGCGCCACGTTGCGCATGTTGTCCATCAGCTCGTTGTTCTTGCTGTAGAACTCGATTACTTCTGACGGATCTTCGTAAGCGGAAGCCATCTCTTCGATCAGCGCTTTCACGCGATCTTCGTCAGCTTTCAGCTCGTGGGTACGGATCACTTCACCCAGCAGCAGGCCAACAACGACGCGACGTTTAGCCTGTTCTTCGAACAGTTCGCGCGGCAGTTCCAGAGCCTGTTTCTCGTTGCCACCGAAACGCTGTGCAGCCTGACGGCGCAGCACGTCGATTTCGCCGTCAATCAGCGCCGCCGGAACGTCGATGTTATTCGCGTTCACCAGACCTTCGATAGCCTGAGACTTGATGCGGTTACGCACGGCGCCTTTCAGTTCGCGCTCCATGTTTTTACGCACTTCAGCACGCAGACCAGCAACAGAACCATCTTCAACGCCGAAACGTTTGATGAACTCTTCAGTCAGTTCCGGCAGTTCGCGCTCTTCAACTTTCTTCAGATTGATGACGAATTTCGCCGCTTTACCTTTCAGGTTTTCTGCGTGGTACTCTTCCGGGAAGGTCACGTCGATGGTGAACTCTTCGCCCGCTTTGTGGCCTTTAATGCCTTCTTCAAAGCCCGGGATCATGCGGCCCTGGCCCATCGCCAGTACGAAGTCGGTCGCTTTGCCGCCTTCGAACTCTTCGCCGTCTACAGAACCGGTGAAGTCGATGGTCACACGGTCTTCTGCATCAGCAGCGCCGTCTTTGTCTTTCCAGGTCGCCTGCTGCTTGCGCAGGGTGTCCAGCATGGTGTCTACGTCAGCGTCGGTCACTTCAACAACCGGTTTTTCCACTTCGATAGATTCCAGGCCTTTCAGCTCAACTTCCGGGTACACTTCGAACTCTACCGCGTAGGTGAAGTCTTCGCCCAGTTTGTATTCGCCCGGAACGTAGTTCGGCGCGCCAGCCGGATTGATTTTTTCTTTGATGATAGCGTCAACGAAGTGACGGCTCATCAGATCGCCCAGCACATCCTGACGCACGGAAGCGCCATAACGCTGAGCAACAACATTCATCGGTACTTTGCCTTTGCGAAAGCCGTCGATACGCACTTTCTTTGCCACGTTGACCAGCTCGCTTTTTACAGCGTTCTCGATGCTGTCAGCAGCGATAGTAATCGTTACACGGCGCCCAAGGCCCTGAGTGGTTTCAACTGAAACTTGCATCTTGTTACCTCAAAAAATCACAGTGCTCGGTCAACTCTGGAAGCCCTATGGTATTCGCTTCGCAGAACCGGGACGTCTTCTTTAGCAGAAACACTATCCCTGTCGCCAGAATCGTCCCGAAGACATTCCGAAAAATAAGACGCAGCATTATAGCGGCATCCCCTTGGGGAGTCGAGAAAAGCCAGCCGAGGCATTGCGGCACTTTTCACACTTCCCGGCAAAATTACGACTGAAAAATGCACATACCGTGCAAAATTCAGGCAAAACAAAAACGGCCACGCAGGCCGTTTCGTTTTCTTACCGCTGGCGCAACATACTGGAAAAGCTCCCGACGTTGCAACTGTGATTAATCAGGCCAGCGTGCCGGCTCCCCGACAGGCCGGAGAAGGCAGGACCGTATCCTGTAGCCCTTCCCACTCTTTAAGCGTGTAGGTATGCAGTGCCAGCGCATGCACCGTCGAGGCCAGCTCTTCGCTAAGGATGCCGTAGATAAGGCGGTGACGATTCAGAAAACGCTCGCCTACAAAGCGATCGCTGACCAGCACGACTTTAAAATGGCTTTCAGAGCCTGCCGGTACGTTATGACGATAGCTTTCATCCACCACATCCAGAAAGACAGGCTCAAACGCTGCTTTCAGTTTTTCTTCGATCTGCTCGCGTATCATCATAAAACTCTCCTCGACCACGCTGCGATGGCAGCCATCACTTTAAAGGTTAGCCGCTTTTACCGTTTCCATTGTCAAAAAACAACACAATTTTAACTTTTGCAGCCGCTTCGCTTTATGGCAGGCTGTGCGCCCGGTCGCGCCGTTTTACGGGAATCTGTTACGGTGCGAAGCCAGGCGACGGTCATAAAAAAGACATTGCGTTATTTTCAGTCGACTGGCCTCTTCCCCTCGCGCATGGCGATGCTATGATGGCGGGAATTTTCTTCTTTATTGCCCATGGACCGTTGAGAGCCTGAACATGTTAAAAAAAGTACTCTTCCCGCTCGTCGCCCTTTTTATGCTGGCCGGATGTGCCACACCGCCGACGACGATTGAAGTCTCCCCGAAAATCACCCTGCCGCAGCAGGACCCGAGCCTGATGGGCGTGACCGTCAGCATCAACGGCGCTGACCAGCGTCAGGATCAGGCGCTCGCGAAAGTCACCCGCGACAACCAGCTGGTAACGCTGACCGCCTCTCGCGATCTGCGTTTCCTGCTCCAGGAAGTGCTGGAAAAACAGATGACCTCCCGCGGTTATATGATTGGCCCAAGCGGCGCGGTGGATCTGCAAATCATCGTTAACCAGCTCTATGCTGACGTCTCGCAGGGTAACGTGCGCTACAACATCGCCACCAAAGCGGATATCTCTATCATCGCCACCGCGAAGACCGGCAATAAGATGACCAAAAACTACCGCGCCAGCTATTCTGTTGAAGGCGCTTTCCAGGCGAGCAACAAAAACATCGCCGACGCCGTTAACTCCGTGCTGAGCGACACCATCGCCGATATGGCGCAGGACACCAGCATTCACGAGTTCATCAAACAGAACGCGCGTTAATCATCCTTGTTGTTAAAGGCCCGGTTCGCCGGGCCGCTTTTTTTACGGCCGCCCATGCACAGTTCTTACTTACGTCTTTTCCAGCAGCCGAAATCCGCCATTTTACTGATCCTCGGCTTCGCTTCTGGACTCCCGCTGGCGCTCACCTCCGGCACGCTCCAGGCCTGGATGACGGTCGAGAATATCGATCTCAAAACCATCGGCTTTTTCTCCCTCGTTGGTCAGGCTTACGTCTTTAAATTTCTCTGGTCGCCGGTGATGGACCGCTATACGCCGCCGTTTCTCGGCAGACGCCGCGGCTGGCTGTTTATCACACAGCTGTTATTACTGGTCGCCATCGCCGCGATGGGCTTTTTAGAGCCCTCAACGCACCTGCGCTGGATGGCGGCGCTGGCGGTGCTGATTGCGTTCTGCTCGGCATCGCAGGATATCGTGTTTGATGCCTGGAAAACGGACGTGCTGCCCGCAGACGAACGCGGAACGGGTGCTGCGATTAGCGTGCTGGGCTACCGGCTGGCGATGCTGGTGTCTGGCGGGCTTGCGCTCTGGATAGCGGACCGCTGGCTTGGCTGGCAGGCCACCTACTGGCTGATGGCTGCGCTGCTGATCCCCTGCATTATCGCCACCTGGCTTGCGCCCGAACCGGACGACGCGATCCCCGCGCCGCGCACGCTGGAGCAGGCGGTGGTCGCGCCGCTGCGCGATTTCTTCGGGCGCAACAACGCCTGGCTTATCCTGCTGCTGATTGTGCTCTATAAGCTTGGCGACGCGTTTGCCATGAGCCTCACCACCACCTTTTTAATTCGCGGCGTCGGCTTTGACGCCGGTCAGGTGGGGATGGTGAACAAGACGCTGGGGCTGCTCGCCACTATCATTGGCGCGCTTTTCGGCGGTGCGCTGATGCAGCGGCTCTCACTGTTTCGCGCGTTGATGATTTTCGGGATTTTGCAGGCGGTTTCAAACGCGGGTTACTGGCTGCTGTCGGTGACAGATAAACATCTGCTGAGCATGGCCGGTGCGGTCTTTTTTGAAAACCTGTGCGGCGGCATGGGCACCGCGGCGTTCGTCGCGCTGCTGATGACGCTCTGTAATAAGTCGTTCTCCGCCACACAGTTCGCCCTGCTCTCTGCGCTCTCGGCCGTGGGCCGCGTCTATGTCGGCCCGGTCGCGGGCTGGTTTGTGGAAGCCTACGGCTGGCCGGCGTTTTATCTTTTCTCGGTCGCGGCGGCCGTGCCGGGCCTTCTGCTTTTACAGTTGTGCAAGGGAACGCTGGAATATATGGGCGATACTGGCAAGTTCCTGCGGCGTCAGGCCTACCCGGCTGGCTACCGGTTTGCGCTGCGTCTGCTGCTGCTCGGCTGCGTGCTGGCAGGCGTCTGGCTGCTGATTATCATCAGTAACGCGCTCGGTCTGAGCGCGTTGACCTTCGGCGTCACGCTGCTTGAAGCGGGCATCGTGCTGGCGCTTGCCGGTATCGTGCTCGGCTGCCTGCTGGATTATCTGGCGCTGCGCAACAGTTCCGCGCGTTCAGAGCCCTAAGCGTAATAACGTAATCATGTTGCTTATTATCGCGCTGTAGACTTTGCTGCCGAACGGAATCAACAGCAGGTTGATTATCCACGGAAGCTGACTGATAAGGTTTACAGGGAACCCTAACGGCCCGGAGATAATATCAATGGGCCAGCGCCACCAGACCCGCATCCGCGGCCTTAAACACACCACCAGCACCGCCACGATAATGACGACCACATACAGCAGCGGCGTGATTTCATGGTTTTTGTGGTAAAACCCGACGGTATATCGCGCAAGCTCTCCCACCGGAAGGGCAAGTAACGCGACGGATAACAGCACGTACCCGACACGAATGCCGATCCGCTGACGACTGCCTTCCGGATAGCGGTTCCAGAGATAAGGTATGCCAAACAGGTAAACCACCACTATCGCGCCGACGATACCGACATCCACCGCCGTCACCTGCGGGTCGATCGCAAGGAAACCCAGCACGCTGCCCCAGAAGAACACAGACATGAAGGTATAGAGTGACAGCGCCCAACCAGGCGCAGATAAAAGCTCAACCATGACCGGATTCAGACGCTGCCACATCCCCGGATGCTCGCTGCACATCGCGCGCGTGCGCTGCCGTGCCTCATCCAGAAAACCGGGCCAGAAACGTCCCCACCATGGCAGTGGCGCCTGCGGTTCGCTGATCAACCGCCAGCGGGCTTTCGACAGCCAGTTCGCCTGATGCTGCCCGCGCTCCACCACCATCCGGTAATCTTCTTCTGTCGTGGCGATACGCGCTTCAAGCGCCCAAATCAGCACGTCAGGCAGCGCCGTGCTGCGGTAGTGATCAAGCTCCCAGCCCATTATCCTGCCCACATGCTCCAGCATGCCGCGCGTCAACCACTGCTCTTGAGAGAGCGCATCGGCAAGCCGCTCGCTGAAATAACGGCGTGCCGCCAGCGCATCCGGCAGCCCGGTAGCGAGAAACGTCTCTAATTGCCCACAGCCTGCCATCTCGTCAGCCACGATTGTGGTGGCGAGCGCCTGCGCTTGTTCGTTAAGCGTTTGTGCATCCCAGTCAGCCAGCGTCACGGTTTCAGCCTGCGGCAGAGGCTCATCCTGCGGCGTTAACGATGTTTGCGGCGTAAAGCGGTACGTGATGGCGCCTTCATCATCCGCCTCTTCACCCTCTTCTTCGTCGTCATACGCCTGATAACGCTGCGCCGCCTCGTAGGCTTCACGTAGCTGCTGATATTTTTGCGGATCCTGATCCGGGCGGTGTTGTTTGACGATTTTCGCCCAGGCACGGCGCAGCGCGCCTTTATCTTTCGTTGGCTCAAGGCCAAGAAGCGTCCAGGCGTCCATCAGCGTAATCCGTCGTCAAACTGCGCGAGGATCTGCTCCAGCGCCTGACGCGCGAGCGCAATCTCACGCAGATCCTGGCTCTCAAGCGCCTGCTCTAACTGCGCGCTATAGTGATCGATAAGATGGCGTCTTTCGCCGAGCGATTGTTCATAACGCAGGCTCGCCTGCGCCAGCAGTTGCCGGTTCTCTGTGCGGTCGCGCGGGTGAATTTTCAGGGCGTCGAGCTGTGCCAGACGCTGTTTGATCTCCTCCGGGCTAAGGCTGCCGGGGGCGCGCTCAATCACCAGCGACGCCGCGCCCTCCTGGCCGTCCACTTTGCACTCCACTTCCAGAATGCCGTCGAGGGTATAGGTAAAGCGCACGTCCATCGTTACCTCGCCCGCCGGGCGCGGGGGAACATCAAGCGTGAATTTATCGAGCAGAATATTTTCCGCGACCCGGCGCGCTTCGCCCTGAAACACGGCGATCTCAAGCTGGCGCTGGTTATCGTAAACGGTGGAAATCGAGCGAAACATGCTGACAGGCACAAAGCTGTTGCGCTCAATAATGGGGAGAAAATACCCGCTGTCATAGCGATCGCCGTTGCGGCGCGCCGTTTCGATGCCAAGAGAGTATGGCATGACGTCGGTCAGTACGATGTCATCGAGCGCAGCGTCAAGACTGGCAAGCCCGGCCTGAATGCCCGCGCCAAGCGCGACCACTTCATCCGGGTTGAGTTCGGCGCGCGGGAAGCGGCCAAACATACGCGCGGCCAGCTGGCGCACCACCGGCATACGCGTGGCGCCGCCCACCAGAATCACATCATCCAGATCGCCGATATCAAAGCGGGCGTCGCGCAGCGCCTGGATAACCGGCTGTTTGAGGCGCGCCAGCAGCGGCTGGCAGATCTCCGTTAAAGTCTCGTTGTCGAGTGTCCACGTCATCGCCTCGCCACCGGCGCTGAGCGTGGCGGTCGCCTGCGCCTGGTGCGTCAGTTGCCGCTTGAGGCTTTCCGCCGCGTCCACCAGTTGCGCCGCTTCCTGCGCGCCGGACGGCTGGTAGTGCGGATAACGCGAGAGCATCCACTGGCGGATGATGTCGGTGAAGTCATCGCCGCCAAGCCTGGCGTCGCCGCTACTGGCGCGCACTTCAATCACGCCTTCAAACATATCGACGATGGAAACGTCAAACGTGCCGCCGCCCAGATCGAAAACCAGAAATTTTTGCTCGCGGTTATCGGCAAGGCCGTAGGCGAGCGAAGCCGCCGTAGGTTCATTCACCAGCCGCTCAACCGTCAGCCCCGCCAGATGCCCGGCGGCTTTCACCGCTTTACGCTGGATATCGTTAAACCAGGCCGGTACGGTGATCACCGCGCGGGTAACAGGAGAGCCAAGCGCCACTTCCGCATCGGCTTTCAGCTTGCGAAGCACTAAGGCAGACAGCTCTTCGGCGCGAAAGCGGTGTTCGCCGAGCGCGAAGATTTTATCGGTACCCATGTAGCGCTTGAAACTGGCATGGGTGAGCGCCGGATGGCTCACCAGCCGCGCTTTCGCCGCCTCGCCCACAATCAAATGACCATCGTCGTCCAGCCCAACCACCGATGGCGTGAGGACGCGCTTCTGGCCATCGGCAATCAGCGTGGCGTGTCCCTCGCTAAACCAGGCCACCGCGCTGTTGGAAGTGCCAAGGTCAATGCCGACGAGCGGCGTTGCTGTTTCCATGTGTATCAATCCTTTACCCTGAATATTTGTTGTTTTTTTGTTGCTTTTATCGCCAGAAAAAAAGCACAACGAAGAAAGAGTTCCAATTTACTGGTCAATAAAATAGCATCTGATTTGCTTAGATATATTTATCGAAATTTGGTAGCAGAGACTTTAAATAATTTCGTTTATCATTCTGTGCGACATTATTTTTAACGATTCAGCACCGGGAATAATTATTTCCGCCGCGTTATTGTTTCCCATTTGAAACCGCCTTGTTAATTTATTGTATGTTATTTTCTCCCCGATATACTCAATTCCCGTCTTGACCTTACTTTACATAGGATTTTGTTATAACCCTTGCCATGTGGCTGTCATGGCTTACATTTTACATTTTGTTGCATTAGCTGTGACGGTAGCGACAGAACCCGGTTACACCCCACAGACACTGCGCCATTCGTGTTTACAGTAATGTAACCTTCCCGTAAAATGCCCGGCACACTTTAACCGCCACCAGATCCCCCTGAATTGAGGTCGTTAAATGAGACTCAGGAAATACAATAAAAGTTTGGGACTGCTGTCATTATTCGCAGGCACTGTTTTACTCAGTGGCTGCGATGCTGCGCTTCTCAACCCCAAAGGACAGATTGGACTGGAGCAACGTTCATTGATACTGACCGCCCTCGGGCTGATGTTGATTGTCGTGATTCCAGCCATCTTGATGGCTATTGGCTTCGCCTGGAAATATCGGGCAACCAATAAGGACGCAAAATACAGCCCCAACTGGTCACACTCCAACAAAGTTGAAGCTGTTGTCTGGACCATCCCGATCCTTATCATCATTTTCCTTGCAGTACTGACATGGAAAACCACGCACTCGCTCGAACCCAGCCGTCCGCTGGATCACGATGCGAAGCCGGTGACCATCGAAGTTATCGCAATGGACTGGAAGTGGTTCTTCATTTATCCGGAGCAGGGTATCGCAACGGTCAATGAAATCGCGTTCCCGGCGAACACGCCTGTGGAATTCAAAATCACCTCCAACTCGGTGATGAACTCCTTCTTTATTCCGCGCCTGGGTAGCCAGATCTACGCAATGGCAGGTATGCAGACCAAACTGCACCTGATTGCGAACGAAGCCGGCACCTACGACGGTATTTCTGCTAACTACAGTGGTGCAGGTTTCTCCGGCATGAAGTTCAAGGCAATCGCCACGCCGGATAACGAGACCTTCAACCAGTGGGTGGCCAAAGCGAAGCAGTCTGGCAAAACCATTAACGATATGGCGACCTACGACAAGCTGGCGGCCCCGAGCGAATACAACAAAGTCGAATACTTCTCCAGCGTAAAACCGGATTTGTTTAAAGATGTCATTAACAAATTCATGGGACCTGGGAAGAGCATGGATATGACTCAGTCTGAAGGGGAGCATAACGCCCACGAAGGCATGGAAGGCATGGACATGAATCACGCGGAAACCTCTCACTAAGGGGCCGAGGAATAATACGATGTTCGGAAAACTTACACTGGATGCAATCCCGTACCATGAGCCAATTATCATGGTTACGGTGGCTGCCATTATCGTCGGGGGTCTGGCGCTAGTTGCAGCTATCACTTACTTCGGTAAGTGGTCTTATCTGTGGAACGAGTGGCTCACGTCTGTGGACCACAAACGTCTGGGGGTAATGTATATCCTCGTGGCTATCGTGATGCTGGTTCGCGGCTTCGCGGACGCCATCATGATGCGTACCCAGCAATTGCTGGCGGCCTCCGGCGAAGCCGGGTTCCTGCCGCCGCATCACTACGATCAGATCTTTACCGCCCACGGCGTTATCATGATCTTCTTCGTGGCGATGCCGTTCGTTATCGGTCTGATGAACCTGGTGGTTCCGCTGCAGATCGGCGCGCGCGACGTGGCATTCCCCTTCCTGAACAACCTGAGCTTCTGGTTCACCGTTGTCGGGGTAATCCTTGTGAACGTCTCTCTGGGCGTGGGCGAATTTGCTCAGACCGGTTGGGTGGCTTATCCGCCGCTCTCAGGTATTGAGTACAGTCCGGGCGTTGGGGTGGACTACTGGATCTGGAGTCTCCAGCTCTCCGGTATTGGTACGACACTGACCGGTATCAACTTCTTCGTGACCATTCTGAAGATGCGTGCGCCGGGCATGACCATGTTCAAAATGCCGGTATTCACCTGGGCGTCGCTGTGTACTAACGTCCTGATTATCGTCTCCTTCCCGATCCTGACCGTCACTATCGCGTTGCTGACCCTGGACCGCTATCTGGGCACCCATTTCTTTACCAACGATATGGGTGGCAACATGATGATGTACGTGAACCTGATCTGGGCCTGGGGCCATCCGGAAGTGTACATCCTGGTTCTGCCGGTGTTTGGTGTGTTCTCTGAAATCACCTCCACCTTCTCGAAGAAACGTCTGTTTGGTTACACCTCCCTCGTTTGGGCGACCATCGCGATTACCGTGCTGTCGTTCATCGTGTGGCTGCACCACTTCTTCACCATGGGTAGTGGCGCGAACGTTAACGCCTTCTTTGGTATCACCACGATGATTATCGCCATCCCGACCGGGGTGAAGATCTTCAACTGGCTGTTTACCATGTATCAGGGCCGCATTCAGTTCCACTCCTCTATGCTGTGGACCATCGGCTTCATCATCACCTTCTCCATCGGTGGTATGACCGGCGTTCTGCTGGCGGTACCGGGCGCAGACTTCGTACTGCACAACAGCCTGTTCCTGATTGCGCATTTCCATAACGTCATCATCGGCGGCGTGGTATTTGGTTGCTTCGCAGGTATGAGCTACTGGTGGCCGAAAGCCTTTGGCTACAAGATGAACGAAACCTGGGGCATCCGTGCGTTCTGGTTCTGGATCATCGGCTTCTTCGTAACCTTTATGCCGCTGTACGCCATGGGCTTCATGGGTATGACGCGTCGTGTGAGCCAGAACATCGACCCGATGTTCCAGCCGCTGATGATTGTCGCAGAAATCGGTGCGCTGCTGATCGCGTGCGGTATCCTGTGCATCATCCTGCAGATCTACGTAAGTATCCGTGACCGTCACCTGAACCGTGACCTGACTGGCGACCCGTGGGGCGGCCGTACGCTGGAGTGGGCAACCTCTTCTCCGCCGCCGTTCTATAACTTCGCAGTAGTGCCTGAAATCCACGAGCGCGACGCGTTCTGGGAAATGAAAGACAAAGGTGAAGCTTACAAGCAGCCGGCGCACTATGAAGAAATTCATATGCCGAAGAACAGCGCAGCAGGCATTTTCATTGGCGCGTTCAGCACCATCTTTGGCTTCGCGATGATCTGGCACATCTGGTGGCTGGCTATCGTGGGCTTCGCGGGTATCGTTATTACCTGGATTGCGAAGAGCTTCGATGAAGACGTGGATTACTACGTACCGGTAGCCACCGTTGAGAAACTGGAAAACCAGCACTTCGAAGAAATCACCAAAGCAGGGCTGAAAAATGTCAACTGAGAGCATTAATCACGAACTTGCCCATGGCAGCCATGAGCATGGGCACCACGATGCAGGAGCCAATAAGGTCTTTGGCTTCTGGATCTACCTGATGAGCGACTGCATTCTCTTTGCATGTCTGTTTGCCACCTATGCCGTTCTCGTGAACGGCACGGCGGGGGGCCCGACCGGGAAAGACATTTTCGAACTGCCGTTTGTGCTGGTTGAAACTTTCCTGCTGTTGTTCTCCTCCATCACGTATGGCATGGCGATGATCGCCATGAACAACAACAAACAGAGCCAGGTGATGTCCTGGCTCGCCCTGACCTTCCTGTTTGGCGCAGGGTTCGTGGCGATGGAAATCTATGAATTCCATCATCTGATCGCCGAAGGCTTCGGCCCGGATAAGAGCGGCTTCCTGTCCGCGTTCTTTACCCTGGTCGGCACCCACGGTATCCACGTGACCTCTGGCCTTATCTGGATGGTGGTGATGATGATTCACGTCTCCCGCCGCGGTCTGACCCACAATAACCGCGCGCGTCTGATGTGCCTGAGCATGTTCTGGCACTTCCTGGATGTCGTGTGGATCTGTGTGTTCTCTGTAGTCTATCTGATGGGGGCGATGTAATGAGTCATTCAACCGATCACAACGGCGCCCACCACGGTGGCGTCAAGACGTACCTGATTGGGTTTATCCTGTCGGTCATTTTGACAGTAATCCCGTTCTGGATGGTCATGAACGGCTCCGCGTCTCACGGCACCCTGCTGGGTGTGGTCGTGGCAACCGCAGTCGTACAGATTCTGGTTCACCTGGTGTGCTTCCTGCACATGAACGCCTCCTCTGAGGAGCGCTGGAACCTGGTAGCCTTTGTCTTTACGTTGCTGATTATCGCGATAGTAGTGGTAGGCTCTATCTGGATTATGTGGAACCTGAATTACAACATGATGGTTCACTAAGAGCGGCGAGTATGATTAAGCAATACCTGCAAGTAACGAAACCAGGCATCATCTTCGGCAACCTGATATCGGTTATCGGGGGATTCCTGCTGGCTTCCAAAGGCAGCATCGACTATCCCCTGTTCCTTTTCACCCTCGTGGGGGTGTCGCTGGTCGTGGCGTCCGGTTGTGTGTTCAACAACTACATCGACCGTGATATTGACCGCAAAATGGAGCGCACGAAAAACCGTGTGCTGGTGAAGGGACTGATTTCGCCGAAAATGTCGCTGGTGTACGCCACCTTGCTGGGTATTGCTGGCTTTATGCTGCTCTGGTTCGGCGCGAACCCGCTGGCGATGTGGCTGGCGGTCATGGGCTTTGTGGTGTACGTAGGGGTTTATAGCCTGTACATGAAACGCCACTCGGTCTATGGCACGCTGATCGGCTCGCTGTCGGGCGCCGCGCCGCCGGTTATCGGTTACTGCGCGGTGACCAACGAGTTCGATACCGGCGCGTTGATCCTGCTTGCGATTTTCAGCCTGTGGCAGATGCCGCACTCCTATGCGATTGCTATCTTCCGCTTCAAGGATTATCAGGCCGCCAATATTCCGGTGCTGCCGGTGGTAAAAGGGATCTCTGTGGCGAAAAACCACATCACCCTTTATATCATTGCCTTCGCCGTGGCGACCCTGATGCTCTCGCTGGGCGGTTATGCCGGGTATAAATACCTGGTGGTGGCGGCAGCGGTCAGCGTCTGGTGGCTTGGCATGGCCCTGCGTGGCTACAAGGCTGAAAACGACAAAGTCTGGGCGCGTAAGCTGTTTGTGTTCTCGATTGTCGCCATCACCTCGCTGAGCGTGATGATGTCCGTCGATTTCATGGTGCCGGATTCACATAATCTGCTGACTTACGTCTGGTAAGTCATCGATACGAAAAAGGGTGCTGCGGCACCCTTTTTTATTGCTGCAATCTGGCGCTCGTTTTATTGGCAGCATTAATAGTTAACCCTTGAAATATTTTCTAAATAACCCGGCATTTACCCTCCCCTGCCCTCGCACTACACTAAGACCTGCTTTTTATCTGAGGTGGTAATGAACGATAACAAAATGACGCCAGTCGAATTGCGCGCGACATGGGGTTTAGGGATGGTCTTTTCTTTGCGCATGCTCGGTATGTTTATGGTACTGCCGGTCATTACTACTTACGGAATGGCGCTACAGGGCGCAAGCGAAGCGCTGATTGGCCTGGCTATCGGTATTTACGGCCTCGCGCAGGCGATTTTCCAGGTGCCGTTTGGCCTACTCTCTGACCGCATCGGCCGCAAGCCGCTGATTGTCGGGGGCCTGGCGATTTTCGTTATCGGCAGCCTGGTGGCAGCGCTGACCGACTCCATCTGGGGCATTATTCTCGGGCGCGCGCTGCAGGGCTCCGGCGCGATCGCCGCCGCCGTCATGGCGCTGCTGTCCGATCTCACCCGCGAACAGAACCGCACCAAAGCGATGGCGTTTATCGGCGTCAGCTTTGGCGTGACGTTCGCCATCGCGATGGTGCTCGGGCCGATTATCACGCACGCGCTCGGCCTGCATGCGCTGTTCTGGATGATCGCGGTGCTCGCCACCGCAGGCATCATCATCACGCTCTGGGTGGTGCCCGACAGCGGCAATCACGTGCTGAACCGCGACTCCGGCATGGTTAAGGGCTGCTTTCGCAAAGTGCTGGCGGAGCCGACGCTGCTGAAGCTTAACTTCGGCATCATGTGCCTGCATATTTTGCTGATGTCGACCTTCGTCGCCCTGCCCGGCCAGCTTGAAGCAGCAGGCTTTCCGGCGGCGGCGCACTGGAAAGTCTATCTCTGCACGATGCTGATTTCGTTTGTTTCCGTGGTGCCGTTTATCATCTATGCGGAAGCGAAGCGCAAAATGAAGCGCGTGTTTCTCTTCTGCGTGGCGCTGCTGCTGATTGCGGAAATCGTACTCTGGGGCGCAGGCCCGCACTTCTGGGAGCTTATCGTCGGCGTTCAGTTGTTCTTTGTGGCGTTTAACCTGATGGAAGCACTGCTGCCGTCGCTTATCAGTAAAGAGTCGCCGGCGGGCTATAAAGGCACCGCGATGGGCGTCTACTCCACCAGCCAGTTCCTGGGCGTGGCCATTGGCGGATCGCTCGGCGGCTGGGTCGATGGCCTGTTTGACTCGCAAACCGTGTTTCTCGTGGGCGCGCTGCTGGCGACCGTCTGGCTGCTGGTGAGTACGACCATGAAAGAGCCGCCGTATGTAAGCAGCATACGCGTGGAAATTCCGCCTGACGTGGCCGCCGATGAAACACTGGCGCAGCGTTTACGCGAAAGCGCGGGCGTCAGCGAAGCGATTGTGGTGGCCGATGAGCGTAGCGCGTATCTGAAAATCGACACCAAAGTGACGAACCGCGTTGAGATAGAGCAGCGAATGCTCGGCGCTTAAGCCATCAGCAAAGAAAAAGGGCGGAAAATCCGCCCTTTTTTGTGCCGTCGGTTCGACTGCCGCTTAGTCGCGGAAGTTGTTGAACTGGAACGGCTGGCCGAGATTACCGCCGCGCACCAGCGCAATGGCCTGCTGAAGATCGTCGCGGGCTTTACCGGTGACGCGCACCTGCTCGCCCTGGATCTGCGCCTGGACTTTAAGCTTGCTGTCTTTAATCAGCTTCACGATTTTCTTCGCCATCGCGGAATCGATGCCCTGCTTGAGCTTCGCTTCCACGCTCCAGGTTTTCCCGCTGTGATCGAACTCTTCCGGCACCTCGATGGAGCTGCCTTCAATGCCGCGTTTCAACAGCTTCGCGCGCAGGATATCCAGCAGCTGGTTAACCTGGAAATCAGATTCGCTCGTCACTTTAATGGTCTGATTTTTTTCGTTCAGCTCGAAGCTTGCGGTCACGTTGCGAAAGTCGAAACGGGTTTCGAGCTCGCGCGTCGCGTTCTCTACCGCGTTCTGCACTTCGCGCATATCGACCTCAGAGACAATGTCAAAAGATGGCATGTTTTCTATCTCCCTCACAGTATGTGCGTTGCATAATACCCGCAAAGGCGCATAACACAACCCGGAAACCGGCGGCAGGCGAAAGCCTAAGCGCTCACGTTATAATAGACGTATGACACAACGCCCGGCGCTGTTGCGGGCGAGGAGGAATCATGAAAATTACCGTGCTTGGCTGCGGCGCGTTAGGCCAGCTCTGGATGAGCGCGCTGCATAAACAAGGTCACGAGGTGCAGGGATGGCTGCGGGTGCCGCAATCGTCATACAGCGTGAATCTGCTGGAAACCGACAACAGCGCGTTTCAGCACACCTTTACGACTAACGACAGCGAGTTTCTGGCGAAAAGCGAACTGCTGCTGGTGACGCTGAAAGCCTGGCAGGTTTCTGACGCGGTAAGCACGCTGGCGACACGGCTACCGGCCGCCAGCCCGATTCTGCTGCTGCATAACGGCATGGGCACGCTTGATGAGCTGCGCGCCGTAACACAGCCGCTGCTGGCGGGCGTGACGACCCACGCGGCGCGGCGCGAAGGTAACCAGGTGATACATGTCGCCTGCGGTACCACTCACATTGGCCCGGTCACGCCCGGCGCGCAGGATTATTCCCGGCTGGCGGCGCTGCTCCAGCAGGCGCTGCCGGATGTCGCCTGGCATGATAACGTCAACGTCTCGCGCTGGATAAAACTGGCCGCCAACTGCGTGATTAACCCGCTGACGGCGCTTTATAACTGCCCGAACGGCGACCTGCGCGCGCGCCAGGATGAAGTGCGCGAAATCTGCGCCGAAGTCGCCCTGGTCATGCAGCGTGAGGGGCATCACACGTCGCCGGAGAGTCTGCTCTATTACATCAATCAGGTGATTGAGAGCACCGCCGCTAATATTTCCTCGATGCTGCAGGATATCCGCCAGCAGCGTCACACCGAGATAGATTACATCACCGGCTATCTGCTGCGCCGCGCCAGAGCGCATGGCCTGACGCTGCCGGTTAACAGCCGTCTGTATGAACAGATTAAACGCAAGGAGAATGAGTATGAGCGCATCGGCACTGGTATGCCTCGCCCCTGGCACTGAAGAGACCGAAGCGGTCACCACCATCGATTTGCTGGTGCGCGGCGGGATTAACGTCACCACCGCGAGCGTCGCCAGCGATGGCAATCTGACTATCACCTGCTCGCGCGGCGTCCGGCTGCTGGCGGATGCGCCGCTGGTGGAAGTCGCCGACGGCGATTTCGATGTGATTGTCCTGCCGGGCGGCCTGAAAGGTGCCGAAGCGTTTCGCGACAGCCCGCTGCTGGTCGAAACGGTGCGCCAGTTTCATCTCTCCGGACGCATTGTCGCGGCCATCTGCGCGGCGGCGGGTACGGTACTGGTGCCGCACGAACTCTTCCCGATTGGCAATATGACCGGCTTTCCGGCGCTGAAAGAGACGATCCCTGACGATCAGTGGCAGGATAAGCGCGTCGTCTGGGATCCGCGCGTCAACCTGCTCACCAGCCAGGGGCCGGGCACCGCGATTGATTTCGCACTCAAGATTATCGATCTGCTGGTCGGGCGCGAAAAAGCGCACGAGGTGGCAGGGCAACTGGTGCTGGCCGCGGGTATTTACAGCTATCGCGACTACTAAGCGTTATCCTGTTAAGCCACGGACATAAAAAAATCCCCTCGGTTGAGGGGATTTTTGTCTCTGCGCAACGCGATGACGTTACGGACGGTAGACTTTCACGTTCTTAAAGCCCTGCTCCAGCAGATAAAGCGCCTGCAGGCGGCTCATCACGCCGCGCTCGCACCACAGCAGGTACGTTTTGCTCTGGTCGAGATCGCCAAATTTCGTGCTGAGCTTGTAGAACGGCAGCGAAACCACCTCAACGCCTTCGACCACCAGCGGTTTCTCATCCTGCTCATCGACGGAGCGGATATCCAGAATCGCGTCGTTCGGGCCGAAACCGTTAACGGTTTCTACTTCCACCACCTGCTGTTCGGTCTGCTCGGCGATTTCACGGATATCCACGTTGGTGGCTTCCGCCACGACGCGGTCGAGGATAGAGAAATCGAAATTCGCCTCTTCGGCTTCGATTTTCCCTTTCACAGCTTTCACGGTCGGGCTTTTTGAAATCACGCCGCAATATTCCGGCATGGTGCGGGCAAAATCTTCGGTGCCGATTTTACGGGCAATATCGATGATGTGCTCTTTGTCGTAAGAGATAAGCGGGCGCAGCACCAGCGTATCGGAAACATTATCGATAAGACGCAGGTTGGTCAGCGTCTGGCTGGAGACCTGGCCCAGCGCTTCGCCGGTGACCAGCGCCTGCACGCCGTAGCGCTCCGCCACTTTCGAGGCCGCACGCACCATCATACGCTTGAGCACCACGCCCATCTGGCCGTCGTCCACTTTCTCAAGGATTTCGCCGACAACCGGCTCAAAGTTAATCGCCACAAAACGCACGCGGTGCGAGCTGCCAAAACGGCTCCACAGATAGTGCGCCACCTGGCGCACGCCGATTTCATGCGCCGCGCCGCCCAGGTTAAAGAAGCAGTAGTGCACGCGGCAGCCGCGACGCATCAGCATATAGCTGGAGACGCCGGAATCGAAACCGCCGGAAATCAGCGACAGCACATCTTCCTGGGTGCCGATCGGGAAACCACCGATGCCTTCATAGCGGCCTTTGATAAGCAACAGGCGATCGTCTTCTATCTCCAGATTCACGGTGACGTCAGGCTGCTTGAGTTTGACGCGGGCAGATTCAATATGCTGATTTAAACCGCCGCCGACGTAGCGCTCCACTTCAATCGAGCTAAACTCATGTTGACCGCGTCGCTTAACGCGCACGCAGAACGTTTTCCCTTCGAGCTGCTCACGCCAGTTGGCGAGCGCCTTCTCAAAAATGTCATGCATGTCCGTGAACGGGACGTCGTCCACCTCAAGCACATGATGAATGCCGGGAATACGGGTCAGGGCGTCAAGCACAGTATCGTGCTGGGTTTCATCTTTAATACGCACTACGATATGGTCCCAGTGGCGAACCACGGCAAGGTTTTCATCGTAGTGTTTCAGGACGTTACGAATATTCCCGGTCAGGATTTTTATAAAGCGCAACCGCACAGACTGGCTTTTAATGGTGATTTCCGGGAATAATTTAATGATAAACTTCATGGTGGCTATGATTCGTTGGCAAGCCCACCGGGGCTTAGAAAATGGTACAGCAGGCAGAACCGCGCCTGCATCGTGAGCCCGGCAGTATATCATCATCGCGATGTCACTGCGCCTATTACCAACCCACAAGGCGTTATTTGCTAATCTTTGCGTCTCCGCTACCATGCAGTGTCGCTAACATGACCGTTAACCCATAGAGTCAGACATTTACTATGCCGAAGAAAAATGAACAGCCGGCCAGTTTCGAAACGGCCCTGACGGAGCTTGAGCAGATAGTCACCCGTCTGGAAAGCGGCGACCTGCCGCTGGAAGAAGCGCTGAATGAATTTGAGCGCGGCGTGCAGCTCGCGCGCCAGGGCCAGGTAAAACTGCAGCAGGCTGAGCAGCGCGTTCAGATCCTGCTGTCCCAGAATGAAGACGCGCCTCTTACCCCCTTCACGCCGGACGCCGAGTAACGATGGATTTCAGTCAACAGCTTCAGGCGCAGGCCGAGCGGGCCAATCGCGCGTTACAGCATTTTATCGGCGAACTGCCGTTTCAGAAGAGTCCACTGGTTGAGGCGATGCTCTACGGCACATTATTAGGCGGTAAACGCCTGCGGCCGTTTCTGGTGTACGCCACCGGCGAAATGTTTGGGGTTAACCCGACAGCGCTGGACGCCCCGGCGGCAGCCATTGAGTGTATTCACGCCTATTCGCTGATGCATGACGATCTGCCTGCCATGGACGATGACGATCTGCGTCGCGGACAGCCGACCTGCCATATCCGCTTTGGCGAAGCGAGCGCTATTCTCGCGGGCGACGCCCTGCAAACGCTGGCGTTTTCGATATTAAGCGACACGCCGATGGAAAACGTGGCGCTGCGCGACCGGCTCGCAATGGTGTCTGAACTCGCGAAAGCCAGCGGTGTGGCGGGCATGTGCGGCGGCCAGGCGCTCGATCTCGAAGCCGAAGGCCAGCAGGTGGATCTCGACGCGCTGGAGCGTATCCATCGCCACAAAACGGGCGCGCTTATCCGCGCCGCCGTGCGAATGGGTGCCTTGTGCGCGGGCGATAAAGGCCGCGACGCGCTGGTTTACCTCGACAGCTATGCTGAAAGCATCGGCCTCGCCTTCCAGGTACAGGATGACATTCTGGATGTGGTGGGTGATACTGCAACCCTTGGAAAACGCCAGGGAGCCGATCAGCAACTTGGCAAAAGCACCTACCCCGCCCTGCTGGGTCTTGAGCAAGCCCAGGCGAAAGCGCGCAGTCTGTGCGATGACGCCCTGGCGGCGCTGGCGCCGCTGAAAGCACAAGCGCTGGATACCGCGACACTGGAAGCGTTAGCGAATTTCATAATCCAACGTGATAAATAAACGTATAACACCACGATGAGTCTCTGATGAGTTTTGATACTGCCAAATACCCGACCCTGGCGCTGGTGGACTCCACTGCGGAGCTGCGCCTGTTGCCAAAAGAGAGTTTGCCGAAGCTGTGCGACGAGCTGCGTCGTTACCTGCTCGACAGCGTGAGCCGCTCCAGCGGACACTTCGCCTCCGGGCTTGGCACGGTGGAACTCACCGTGGCGTTGCATTACGTCTACAACACGCCGTTCGACCAGCTTATCTGGGACGTGGGTCATCAGGCGTATCCGCATAAAATCCTGACTGGCCGCCGCGACCGCATCGGCACTATCCGCCAGAAAGGCGGCCTGCACCCCTTCCCGTGGCGCGGTGAGAGCGAATATGACGTATTGAGCGTCGGCCATTCGTCCACCTCTATCAGCGCCGGTATCGGCATCGCCGTCGCTGCGGCGCGCGAAGAGAAAAACCGCCGCACCGTCTGCGTGATTGGCGATGGCGCGATCACCGCGGGCATGGCGTTTGAGGCGATGAACCACGCGGGCGATATTCGCCCCGATATGCTGGTTATTCTGAACGACAACGAGATGTCGATTTCCGAGAACGTCGGCGCGCTTAATAACCATCTGGCGCAACTGCTTTCCGGCAAGCTCTATTCACGGCTTCGCGAAGGCGGCAAGCGCGTATTCTCTAACGTTCCGCCCATCAAAGAGCTGCTTAAACGTACCGAAGAGCACATCAAAGGCATGGTGGTGCCGGGCACGCTGTTTGAAGAGCTGGGCTTTAACTATATCGGCCCGGTGGATGGCCACGACGTGCTGGGGCTGGTGCATACGCTCAAAAACATGCGCGATCTTAAAGGCCCGCAGTTCCTGCACATCATGACCAGGAAAGGCCGTGGTTATGAGCCGGCGGAAAAAGATCCGATCACCTTCCACGCGGTGCCGAAATTCGATCCGGAAAGCGGCACGCTGCCGAAAAGCAGCGGCGGCCAGCCAAGCTATTCGAAGATTTTCGGCGACTGGCTGTGCGAAACCGCGGCCAAAGACGATAAGCTGATGGCTATCACGCCCGCCATGCGCGAAGGCTCCGGCATGGTGGAGTTCTCCCGCCAGTATCCGGCGCAATACTTCGACGTGGCGATCGCCGAGCAGCACGCGGTGACCTTCGCGGCGGGGCTGGCGATTGGCGGCTATAAGCCGGTCGTCGCGATTTACTCCACGTTTCTGCAACGCGCCTATGACCAGGTTATCCACGACGTCGCTATCCAGAAGCTGCCGGTGCTGTTCGCTATCGATCGCGCAGGCATCGTTGGCGCTGACGGTCAGACGCACCAGGGCGCGTTCGATCTCTCCTATCTGCGCTGCATCCCGGACATGGTTATCATGACCCCGAGCGATGAAAACGAGTGCCGCCAGATGCTGTTTACCGGCTATCACTATAACGACGGCCCGAGCGCCGTTCGCTATCCGCGCGGCAACGCGCTCGGCGTCACGCTGGAGCCGCTCCAGAAGCTGCCCATCGGCAAAGGCGTGGTGAAACGCCACGGTGAAAAAGTAGCGCTGCTCAACTTTGGTACGCTGCTGCCGGAGGCCACGCAGGCCGCCGAAGCGCTTAACGCCACGCTTGTGGATATGCGTTTTGTGAAGCCGCTTGATGAAGCGCTGATTATGGAGCTCGCCGGGCGTCACGAGGCGCTGGTCACCATCGAAGAAAACGCCGTGATGGGTGGTGCCGGTAGCGGCGTAAACGAAGTGCTGATGGCGAAGCGCAAACCAGTGCCGGTGCTGAATATTGGCCTGCCGGATCACTTCATTCCACAGGGTACGCAGGACGAAGCGCGCGCCGAAATTGGCCTGACCGCGTCGGGCATCGAACAACGCGTGCGGGACTGGCTCGCCTGATCCCTGCTCTGTTTCCGCTCCTGCTATGCTTAACGGTGACCTTTGTGACCCTAAAGCAGGAGCGGAACCATGCAATACAAGCAATTAGGAAAAACCGACCTTCAGGTTTCCCGTCTGTGCCTGGGCTGTATGACTTTTGGCGAGCCGGACCGCGGTAATCACGCCTGGACTCTCCCCGAAGAAAGCAGCCGCCTTATCATCAAACACGCCATTGACGGCGGCATTAACTTCTTCGACACCGCCAACAGCTACTCCGACGGCAGCAGCGAAGAGATTGTTGGCCGCGCGCTGCGCTATTTCGCGCGCCGTGAAGAGGTCGTCGTCGCCACCAAAGTTTATCACCAGGTCGGCGACCTGCCGCAGGGGCTCTCCCGCCCGCTGATCCTGCGCTCGATTGACGACAGCCTGCGCCGCCTCGGTATGGACTATGTTGACCTGCTGCAAATCCACCGCTGGGACTACGACACGCCGATAGAAGAGACGCTGGAAGCGCTGAACGAAGTGGTGAAAGCGGGTAAAGCGCGTTACATCGGCGCGTCGTCAATGCATCCGCACCAGTTTGAACAGGCGCTGCGGCTGCAAAAAGAGAACGGCTGGGCGCCGTTCGTTACCATGCAAAACCACTACAACCTGATTTACCGTGAAGAAGAACAGGAGATGCTGCCGCTCTGCTATCGCGAGGGCGTGGCCGTGATTCCGTGGAGCCCGCTGGCGCGCGGGCGTCTGACCCGCCCGTGGGGCGAAACCACGGCGCGTCTGGTTTCCGATGAGTTCGGCAAAACGCTCTACAGCGAAACCGAAGAGAACGACGCGAAAATCGCCGAACGGCTGGCGTTCATCGCCGAAGATAAAGGCGTGAGCCGCGCTCAGGTGGCGCTGGCCTGGCTTTTAAGCAAACCCGGCGTCGTCGCACCGATTATCGGCGCCTCGCGCGAAGAGCAGTTGCAGGAGCTGATTGAGGCGGTTGACGTAACGCTCACCCCTGAAGAGATGGCCGAGCTGGAGACGCCTTACAAAGCGCACCCGGTGGTGGGTTTTAAATAAGCCAGTAAAAAAACAGCCCTCGTCGCAGAGGGCTGTTTTCGTTAAATCAGGCCGATGGGCCAGTGATGCCCAATCCAGTAGAGAAGCCCGGCCGAGATAATCCCCGCGACGATATCATCCACCATGATCCCCATACCGCCGTGAACGTTACGGTCAAACCAGCGGATAGGCCAGGGTTTCCACATATCGAAAATACGGAAAATCACAAACCCGGCAGCGACCCACTGCCAGTCATTCGTCGGCAGCGCCATCAGCGTAATCCACATGCCGATAAACTCATCCCAGACAATACTGCCGTGGTCATGTACGCCCATATCTTTGGCGGTCTGATGACAGAGATAGACGCCAAGACTAATGCCAAACATCACCACCAGCGAGTAGAGCTGCCAGGGTAAAAAAGTCATCAGGTACCAGAACGGGATCGCCGCAAGCGACCCCATCGTGCCCGGTACCCACGGGCTTAAACCGCTGCCAAAGCCGGTGGCGAGCAGATGCCACGGATTGCGTAAATTCAGGCGGCTTTTAGCAACATCCTTATTAAATGTGCGTTTCGAAGTGGTCATATCCTTTCCAGTCGAGCGTTACCGGCGCGCCATCGCGTAAAAATACCATGCCTTCCGACGCCGTGGTCAGCTGGCCGATGCAGGTTACGGGCACGCCAAGATGGCTCACCGCCACCTCCAGCGCGCCGCGATTAAGCTCCGATACCGTAAAGCAGAGTTCATAATCCTCACCGCCAGACAACGCCCAGCGCAGCGCCTGCTCCGGATCAACATGGCGGGAGAGCGCTTCGGAGTAAGGCAGATCGTTAAGCTCAATGCGCGCGCCGCAGTCGCTCGCCTTCAGGATATGCCCGAGATCGGAAATCAGCCCGTCCGAGAGATCGATAGCGGCGCTGGCGAGCCCGCGCAGTGCCTGACCGTGCAGCACGCGCGGCGTCGGGCGCAGATGGCGCTTCACCAGATAGCCGGCGTCGCTGGCATCTTCGACGTGAAGCCGCTTTTGCAAAATCGCGAGCCCGGCCGCGCTGTCGCCCGGCGTGCCGGTGATAAACACCCAGTCGCCAGGCCGTGCGCCGGAGCGCTTCAGCGCCCGTCCGGCGGGAACAAAGCCGTGAATGCCGAGCGTCATGGAGAGCGGGCCGCGGGTGGTATCGCCGCCGATAAGCTGCATATCGTAATAGTTAAGCTGTTCAAAGAGGCTGTCGCTGAACGCTTCAAGCCAGGTCTCGTTCACCTCCGGCAGGGTCAGCGCCAGCGTCAGCCACGCAGGATCGGCGCCCATCGCCGCCAGATCGCTGACATTCACCGCCAGCGCCTTGTAGCCGAGATCGCGCGGATCGATATCCGGTAAAAAGTGAATGCCCGACACCAGCGTGTCGGTGCTGATAGCCAGGGTTTGCTTCTCCGGCACGGTCAATAGCGCGCAGTCGTCGCCAATGCCGGTCTCGACATCAAGACGAGAGCTTCTGACCCGATCGAAGTAACGTGCAATCAGGGAAAACTCACCGCATGACATAAGGTTACGCCTCAACAGATAAGAAGAAGAAAAGGCCGGGATCCCGGCCTCAGAAAGCAGAAGAAGAACCGTAGTTTCTTCGTATTGATGACCATAGTAGACAATCGCCAGCTTTTCGTCTGCCTTAAGCACAGAACGGTAAAAGAAAACGAGCGTCAGGTCTCGCCTGCCGATGGCAGGCGGAAATTACTTTTTGTTAGGGCGGATGTGCGGCGCGGCTTTATCGAGCACGCCGTTGACGAACTTATGGCTGTCTTCAGCACCGAAGACTTTCGCCAGCTCAATCGCTTCGTTGATGGCCACTTTGTACGGCACATCATCACGTTTTGAGAGTTCGAACAGCGCGATGCGCAGCACCGCTTTCTCCACCTGGCCCAGCTCTTCGAGCTGACGGGACAGGTACGGCTTCATCAGGCCGTCGAGATAGCCGCTGTTGGTCGCCACCCCGGAGAGCAGTTCGCGGAAATACATCACGTCCACATCTTTGACATCCTGTTCCGCCAGGAACTGGTATTCAACATCGGCGATGTCATTGTGGGACAACTGCCAGGAGTAAAGCGCCTGGACGGCACACTCACGGGCGCGGCGACGAGCAGCAGGTTTCACGGAATTCCCCTTACAAAAAAAATCAGGCCTGGATAGCCTTCAGGACATTAATCATTTCAAGCGCGGTCAGCGCCGCTTCGGCGCCCTTGTTCCCGGCTTTAGTGCCAGCGCGTTCGATGGCTTGTTCAATACTTTCAGTGGTGAGTACGCCAAAAGCTACCGGGATTTCGCTGTGCTGCGCCACGTGGGCCAGACCGTTGCTGGCACCGCCGGCAACATATTCGAAATGCGCGGTGCCGCCGCGAATCACCGTACCGAGCGCAATCACCGCGTCATATTTTGCGGTTTTCGCCAGCGCCTGAGCCGCCAGCGGCAGCTCGTAAGCGCCCGGCACCCACACGACGGTGATATTTTCATCTTTTACCTGACCAATGCGTTTCAGGGCGTCGATAGCGCCTTCCAGCAGACTGTCGTTGATGAAGTTGTTGAAACGCGCAATGGCGATGGCGACGCGAGCGTCCGGGGCAGCAACGGTAGCTTCAATAATGTTCATACTCTTACCTTAGGGTTATGTAGCCCCCGCAGGGGGGCGGATTTTATCATACTCTTTCGCGCACTGCTTACGTTTTACATCCCGCCAGTCAGGCGAGCGTCAGGCGCAGGCGCAAATCGGGGCCGACCTGAACGGCATCGCGAAATTCCAGGCGCGGCGCGTCGGCGAGCCGCTCAAGTCCTGGCAGCGTGAATAGCCCGCGGGCCTCGCTGCCGAGCAGTTTCGGCGCCATATAAACAATCAGCTCATCCACCAGCCCCGCCTGCAGGAGCGCACCGGCGAGCTGCGGGCCCGCTTCAACCCACAGACTGTTCACCTGGCGTTTGCCAAGCTGCATCATCAGCAATACCAGATCGAGCTTGCCGTTATGCACGGGCGTCGGCAGTTGTTCGACGCCCTCTGGCCAGACGGTGTCGTCCGGGCAGGCGCGGGCAAGCCAGGTCTCGCCGGGCTGATTGACAATCTTGTGCGCGGGCGTGACCTGATTCTGGCGGTCGAGCACGATCCGCAGCGGCTGGCGCAGGTTTTCACGCGGGTAAACCGCCTGCGTTTCTTCGCCGAGTTCGTCCCAGCGCACGGTCATTGACGGATCGTCGGCCAGCACCGTGGCGCTGGTAGTGAGGATAGCATGGCTTTCGGCGCGCAGACGCTGCACGTCGCGCCGGGCCTGCGGCGAGGTTATCCACTGACTTTCGCCGCTCGCCATCGCCGTGCGGCCGTCAAGCGACGCGCCGAGCTTGAGCTGAATAAACGGAAAACCGGTGCGCATGCGCTTGAGAAAGCCTTTATTGAGCGCTTCGGCCTCGCTCATCATCAGACCGTGGCTGACCTCAATTCCCGCCTGCTGAAGACGATACAAACCGCGGCCTGCCACCTGTGGGTTCGGATCCTGCATCGCCGCGACAACACGCGCGACGCCCGCGTTAATCAGCGCATCGCAGCACGGCGGCGTGCGTCCGTGGTGACTACAGGGTTCAAGCGTGACATACGCGGTAGCACCGCGCGCCTTGTCGCCCGCCATACGCAGCGCATGCACTTCGGCGTGCGGCTCGCCAGCGCGCAGATGAAAGCCTTCGCCGACGATTACGCCCTCTTTAACAATCACGCAGCCCACGCGCGGATTCGGATGCGTGGTAAAACGTCCCTGGCCCGCGAGCTTAAGCGCGCGCGCCATGTAAAATTCGTCAGACATCAGTTAATCCTGTAAGCGGGCGATCTCTTCGCCGAATTCGCGGATATCTTCAAAGCTGCGGTACACGGATGCAAAACGGATGTAGGCGACTTTATCGAGCTTTTTAAGCTGCTCCATCACCAGATTGCCGATAAGTTTGCTCGGCACTTCCCGCTCGCCGGTCGCGCGCAGATGGGATTTGATATGGTTGATGGCCATCTCCACGTCATCGGAGCTGACCGGGCGTTTTTCCAGCGCTTTCTGCATGCCGCTGCGCAGTTTGTCTTCATTAAAAGGCTCGCGCACGTCGTTGCTTTTCACCACGCGCGGCATAACCAGTTCCGCGACTTCAAAGGTCGTGAAACGTTCATTACACACCAGGCACTGGCGGCGGCGGCGCACCGAGGAGCCTTCTCCCACCAGGCGGGAATCGATCACTTTAGTGTCAACGGCGAAACAGAACGGGCAATGCATAGCGCTTCCTGACTGAAAAAGTTAACTGAACAACAGTTTACCCTGAACTGGCGGGACTACAAAGACGCAACCTTTTTGAGACAAAGGCGCTATGCCGGACGCGCCGTTACGCTCTACCATAAAAAGACCGCCACTCTTTCAGGAAAAGCGAATAATGACAACACGTTATCTGAAATGGTCTATCGTCGCCAGCGCGCTGGCCTTAAGCGCCTGCGCCCCGCAAAGCGAAGTACGCCAGATGCACCAGAATGTCAGCACGCTCAATCAGGAGATGACGAAGCTCAAGCAGGAGACCGTCAAAATCACGCAACAAAACGCGCTGAATGTGAAATCGAAAAGCGGCGTTTACCTGCTGCCGGGCTCCAACACGCCCGCTCGCTTAAGCAGCCAGCTCGGTATGCTGAAAATGTCGCTGCGTAACGTCACGGCGGGCGCAAACGGCACACAGGCGACGCTGTTTATCCAGAGCGAATCCAGTGAGGCGCTGCCCGCCTTTACCGGCACCGTCGAATGGGGCCAGTTACAGGGCACCACCGAAAATTATCAGGAAGTGAACGTGCAGAACCAGCCGTTCAGCGCGCCTGCCAGCACGCTGGCACCGAGCGATGTCTCCATTCCGCTGACGCTGACTGGCATCACGCCAGAGCAGCTGGGCTTTATCCGCGTGCATGATATTCAGCCGCTTATCGCTGGTGACGCCGTCGTCACGCCCTGAGAGCCTCACCACCTGCGGCGCGGAGTTTGTTACATTCGCGCCGCTCGCTTTTCTTGCTTTTTTCGCGCCGTAAATTCTTCATTTCATCCCTGCCGCTTCGCAAAAATGGTGTAACAAGAGTTGGCTTAGTTCCCTTATGCCGCTAGAATCCGCGTTCCGATGTACGCAAACGTGAACGCAATCGATTACGTACATGACAAGAATGTGAAACGCCACATATTTTTGTGAGGCTGGATACTTATAATAGGCAGCACAATTTATGCGGCGGCGGTTTATCCGCGTTGCGCGAAAGCATTACTCCACCCAGAAATGGGGATTTCCTGAAAACAGTGGCTCTATTATGAAAAAAATTGTTTTAGCTGCCGGTGCAGCCCTGGCGCTCTCCACCTCTTTTACTGCCGGCGCGGCAGAAACCAGCAATAGTGAGTTTGTTTCCGACTGGTGGCACCAGAGCGTTAACGTGGTGGGCAGCTACCACACGCGCTTCGGACCGACCATCCGCAACGATACCTATCTGGAATATGAAGCGTTCGCCAAAAAAGACTGGTTTGATTTCTACGGCTACGCTGACGCCCCGGTCTTCTTCGGTGGTAACACCGATGCCAAAGGGATCTGGAACCACGGTTCCCCGCTGTTTGTGGAGATCGAACCGCGCTTCTCTATCGATAAGCTGACCGGCACCAGTCTGGCGTTTGGCCCGTTCAAAGAGTGGTATTTCGCGAATAACTATATCTACGATATGGGCCGCAACGCTTCTGGCCGTCAGAGCACCTGGTATATGGGTCTTGGTACCGATATCGACACCGGCCTGCCGATGAGCCTCTCCCTGAACGTCTATGCCAAATACCAGTGGCAGAACTACGGTGCAGAAAACCAGAACGAGTGGGATGGCTACCGCTTTAAAGTGAAATACTTCGTGCCTATCACCCAGCTGTGGGGCGGCAACCTGAGCTATATCGGTTTCACCAACTTTGACTGGGGTTCAGACCTCGGCGATAAGAGCGGTTATGCGCTCAATGGCGTGAAATCCCGCACTAACGATTCCATCGCCTCCAGCCATATTCTGGCGCTGAATTACGATCACTGGCACTACTCCGTGGTCGCGCGTTACTGGCACAACGGCGGCCAGTGGAACGATGATGCGCAGTTAGCCTTCACCAACTACAACACCCGCACTACGGGCTGGGGTGGTTACCTGGTGGTAGGTTACAACTTCTAAGCTTTACCCCGGTGAACGTGTGAAAAAGCCAGCCTCTGCTGGCTTTTTTTATGGGCACTGATTATCGCGTCCTGCTGTTACGCCACAGATGTACGCGCACCGCCTCTTCTGCTCTCTTTATCCCTTATCGAGGCGAAAAAAAACCGCAGGCCTGAACCTGCGGTTTTATTAACGTATCACGTTGCTTCGCGATTACGGCAGGAGAGACGGTTGATCCGCGCCCTCTTTTTCCACCTTCTGCTGCAACAGATGTTCACGCTTCATGCCAAGCTTCAGCGCCAGAGCGGAAGCGACATAAATGGACGACGCCGTACCGATAGAGACACCGATAAGCATGGTCAGCGAGAAGCCCTGCAGCATCGCGCCACCGAACAGATAAAGCATCAGGATCACGACAAGCGTCGTACCGGATGTGATTAACGTCCTTTGCAGCGTCTGGGTCAGCGACACGTTAAAGATTTCGTAAGGCGTTCCGCGGCGGATCTTGCGGAAGTTCTCACGAATACGGTCAGAAACCACGATGCTGTCGTTGAGAGAGTAACCAATAACCGACATCAGCGAGGCGATGATGGTCAGGTCAATCTCAATCTGGAACAGCGACAGCACGCCCATGGTGATAATGACGTCGTGCGCCAGCGCGATAACCACACCAGCTGCCAGACGCCACTCAAAGCGGAACCCGACGTAAACCAGAATGGAGAGCAGCGCGACCAGCAGCGCCATCGCGCCCGCCTGAGCGAGGTCAGCGCCTACGCTCGGGCCGACAAACTCGATACGCTTCACCGCCGCGTTCTGGCCAGTGGCCTGGTTAATGACGTTCACCACTTTGGTGCCGAGTGCCTGACCGCCGGTTTCACCCTGGGCAGGCGGCATACGAACCATGATGTCGCGGCTGCTGCCGAAGTTCTGCAGCAGCGGCTCTTCAAAGCCCGCTTTTACCAGCGACTCGCGCATTACATCCAGATCCGCCGGTTTTTCCAGGCCAATCTCGATAACCGTACCGCCGGTAAAATCGAGACCCCAGTTAAACCCGCGTACGCCCATCACCACGATAGAGGCGACAAGCAGCAGGCCGGAGATGGCGAAAGCCCAGTAGTCCCAGCGCATAAAGTCATAGACTTTGCGGCCGTGGTTCAATTGTTCAACAGTATATTCCTGTGCCACAACGCACTCCTCAGATAGACAGCTTGTTGATGCGTTTGCCGCCGTACAACAGGTTCACAATGGCACGGGTACCGACAATAGCGGTGAACATGGAGGTCGCCACGCCGATACCGGTCGTGATAGCAAACCCTTTAATCGCGCCGGTTCCCACTGCGTACAGGATGATGACCTTAATCAGCGTCGTGACGTTGGCGTCGAAAATAGAGCTGAACGCCCCGCGATAACCTTCGTCAATCGCCTGCTGCACCGAACGGCCGTTGCTGAGCTCTTCTTTAATACGCTCGTTTATCAGCACGTTCGCATCCACCGCGACCGCAAGGGTTAACACAATCCCCGCGATACCCGGCATGGTGAGCGTCGCGCCCGGCAGCAGCGACATAATGCCCACGATCAGCACCAGGTTTGCCAGCAGCGCCGTAGTGGCGATAAGACCGAACTTCTTATAGAACAGGATCATAAACAGAATGGAGACCGCGAGGCCCGCCAGACATGCTTCCAGACCCTGAGTGATGTTTTGCATACCCAGCGTCGGGCCAATGGTGCGCTCTTCCACAATCTGAATCGGCGCAATCAGCGCGCCCGCACGCAGCAGCAGCGAAAGCTGACGCGCTTCGTTCGGGTTATCAATGCCGGTAATCACGAAGTTCTGACCCAGACGCGCCTGAATCGTCGCGACGTTGATCACTTCTTCCTGTTTTACCAGGATGCTGCGGCCGTTGGCGTCTTTCTTACCGCTGTCCTTATATTCCACAAAGAGCGTCGCCATCGGTTTATGGATGTTGTCTTTGGTGAAATTAGACATGATATTACCGCCCGCACTGTCGAGCGAAATATTCACCTGCGGCATGTTGTACTGGTCAACGCCGGAGGTGGAATCGGTAATATGGTCACCGGTCAGGATAACGCGTTTGTACAGCACAACCGGCTGGCCTTCACGGGTCATCTTCACTTCAGAATCGCCTGGAACACGGCCTGCCGCGGCGGCTGAACGGTCAACAGAGCTGTTAACCAGACGGAATTCCAGGGTCGCGGTCGCGCCGAGGATTTCTTTCGCGCGAGCGGTATCCTGAATACCCGGCAGCTCGACCACGATGCGGTCAGCGCCCTGACGCTGCACCAGCGGCTCGGCTACGCCCAACTGGTTCACGCGGTTACGCAGGATGTTAATGTTCTGCTGAACGGCGTATTCACGCGCTTCGCGCAGACGCTCATCAGACATCACCGCGCGCAGGCTGTTATCGCCCTGGCTTGAGATAACCATGTCGCGATGGCGGCTCGTCAGATAAGAGACCGCGGCGTCACGGATATCGCTGTCACGGAACTGAATCGTCACGCCGTAGTTATCGGCTTTACGCACGTTCGTCCAGCTCAGCCCTTTCTCGCGCAGATCGCTGCGCAGGCTGTCCATATTCTGTTCCTGGAGCTTGCCAAGCGCGGTGTCCATATCCACTTCCATCAGGAAGTGAACGCCGCCGCGCAGGTCGAGGCCCAGCTTCATCGGTTCGGCGGAAATAGCGGTAAGCCAGCGTGGGGTGGCAGGCGCGAGGTTAAGCGCGACGACGAATTGATCGCCCATCGTGCTCATCAGCGCTTCACGAGCGCGCAGCTGAGTATCGGTGGAGTCAAAGCGCGCAAGAATTGCGCCCTCTTCCAGAGCCACAGATTTCGCGGAAATTTTTTCTTTTTGTAACGTATTCTGGACCTGGATCAGCGTTTGCTCACTGGCGGCGACGCCGCGCGCGCCAGTGATTTGAACAGCCGGATCCTCACCATACAGGTTGGGAAGTGCATAAAGCAGGCCGACGATAAGCACGGCGACCAGCATGAGGTACTTCCACAAAGGATAACGGTTTAACACGGCAGTTCCCTTTGGGAAAACAATGAATTACAGCGCCTTCATGGTGCCTTTCGGCAGGACGGCTGCGACGAAGTCACGCTTGATAACCACTTCGGTGGTGTCGTTCAGAGCGATAGCAATGTAGCCGTTTTCCGCTACTTTGGTCACGCGACCCACCAGACCACCGTTAGTGAGCACTTCATCCCCTTTGGCGATGGAGTTCATCAGGTTTTTATGCTCTTTGGTACGCTTCTGCTGCGGACGCAGGATCATGAAATAGAAAATCAGACCAAACACGACCAGCATCAGGATCAGAGACATCGGGCTGCCCTGCGCCGGCGCACCGCCAGCGGCTACCGCGTCAGAAATAGAAAAGCTCATTCAAATTCCCTCATTATTAAATTAATCAACGTTCAACGGTGGCACCGGCCGCCCCTGGCGTTGGTAGAAATCCGCGACGAAGTGCTCTAATTTACCCTCTTCAATAGCCTTGCGTAAACCAGCCATTAAGCGCTGATAGTGGCGAAGGTTATGAATGGTATTGAGCCGCGCGCCCAGTATTTCGTTGCAACGGTCAAGATGATGCAAGTAGGCGCGTGAATAATTGCGACAGGTATAGCAATCACACTCAGGATCCAGCGGCCCCGTATCGCTTTTGTACTTCGCGTTGCGGATTTTCACTACGCCTTCGGTGACGAAAAGATGGCCGTTACGCGCGTTGCGCGTCGGCATGACGCAGTCGAACATATCGATGCCGCGACGCACGCCTTCGACCAGATCTTCCGGCTTGCCCACCCCCATCAGGTAGCGCGGCTTGTCCGCCGGGATCTGCGGGCAGACATGCTCAAGAATGCGGTGCATATCTTCCTTCGGCTCACCGACAGCCAGGCCGCCGACAGCGTAGCCATCAAAGCCTATCTCTACCAGACCTTTCACGGAGATATCGCGTAAATCTTCGTAAACGCTGCCCTGAATAATGCCGAACAGCGCGTTTTTGTTGCCGAGGCTGTCAAAGCGGTCGCGGCTGCGTTTCGCCCAGCGCAGAGACATCTCCATAGAGCGCTTCGCGTAGTCCCAGTCTGCCGGGTATGGCGTGCACTCATCGAAGATCATCACGATGTCAGAACCGAGATCGAACTGGATCTCCATCGATTTTTCCGGGTCAAGGAAGATAGGATCGCCGTTGATCGGGTTGCGGAAATGCACGCCCTGCTCGGTAATTTTGCGAATATCGCCCAGGCTAAAAACCTGGAAGCCGCCGGAATCGGTGAGGATCGGGCCTTTCCACTGCATAAAATCGTGCAGGTCGCCGTGCAGCTTCATGATCTCCTGGCCTGGACGCAGCCAGAGGTGAAAGGTATTGCCGAGGATAATCTGCGCGCCGGTGGCTTCCACTTCTTCCGGCGTCATGCCTTTGACGGTGCCGTAAGTGCCCACGGGCATAAACGCCGGGGTTTCCACGACGCCGCGATCAAATACCAGGCGGCCGCGGCGCGCGCGGCCATCGGTCGTATCAAGTTCGAATTTCACGTTTTTCTCCACATCAGAGAGACAGTCTGATGATTAATGTTACAGAGTGAGGGCGCCCCTCACCCCGGCCCTCTCCCGTTAAGGAGAGAGAAAAAAGCGGCAAGCGCCCGGTTATTCTCCCGGACGCTCGTTAATGGCCTGCGGATTGTACGTGATGTACATCGCATCGCCGTAACTAAAAAAGCGATACTCCGCTTTTACCGCTTCGCGGTAGGCGTTCATGGTGTGCTTATAGCCCGCGAACGCCGACACCAGCATGATGAGCGTCGATTCCGGCAGGTGGAAGTTGGTCACCAGCGCGTCGATCACTTTGTACTGATAGCCCGGATAGATAAAAATCTGGGTGTCTCCGAAAAACGGCGCGATAAGCGCGTCTTGCGCTGCCTGCGCGGCGCTCTCAAGCGATCGCACCGATGTGGTGCCAACGGCGACGACTTTATTGCCGCGCGCTTTCGCGGCCAGCACCGCGTCGACCACCTCCTGCGGCACTTCGGCGTATTCAGAGTGCATCACGTGATCTTCGATGCTCTCAACGCGTACCGGCTGGAACGTCCCCGCGCCGACGTGCAGCGTGACAAACGCCATCTCAATGCCTTTCGCGCGCAGGCGCTCAAGCAGCGGCTCATCAAAATGCAGGCCTGCGGTCGGTGCCGCGACAGCGCCCGGTTTCTGGCTGTAGACGGTCTGATAAAGCTCGCGGTCAGCCTCTTCATCCGGGCGTTCAATGTAAGGCGGCAGCGGCATATGGCCGATGCTGTTCAGAATATCCAGCACCGGGCGCTCGTCGTTAAACTGCACTTCGAACAGCGCGTCATGGCGCGCGGTCATCGTGGCGTTTACGCTTTCATCATCGCCCAGCAGAAGTTCCGCGCCCGGCTTCGGCGCTTTAGAGGCGCGGATATGGGCCAGCACGCGATGGTCGTCGAGCATACGCTCCACCAGCACTTCAATTTTGCCGCCGCTCGCCTTGCGGCCAAAGAGGCGCGCCGGGATCACGCGGGTATTGTTAAACACCAGCAGATCGCCGGGGTTGAGCTTATCGAGCAAATCGGTGAAAGTGCCGTGCGTGAGATCTCCCGTCGGCCCGTCGAGCGACAGCAGGCGACAGGCGCTACGCTGGGCTTGCGGATAGTGAGCTATCAGGGATTCGGGTAATTCAAAAGAGAAATCGGTCAAACGCATGGCTGGAACTCTGACATAAAAAACAGGCGGCTAGTCTAGTGCCGGGGCGCGCTCCCTGCAACTGATAAGCCGCTTTATCTCTCTTTAAGGAAAGGATCGTTATGAATTTTCTTGCCCATCTGCATCTGGCGCATCTGGCGCAAAGTTCGCTGCCCGGCAATCTGATGGCGGACTTCGTGCGCGGCAAACCGGATGAGCTTTATCCGGCGGATGTCGTGGCGGGAATTTACATGCACCGGCGCGTGGATGTGTTGACCGATAACCTGCCGGAAGTGCGCGAAGCGCGCGAGTGGTTCCGCCCCGAAACCCGCCGCGTAGCGCCGGTGACGCTGGATGTCATGTGGGATCACTTTCTCTCGCGCCACTGGGCGCAAATCTCGCCGGAGATCCCGCTTGCGGAATTTATCGCGCACGCGCACGCCCAGATTTTACCGACGCTGCCCGACGCGCCGGAGCGCTTTGTGAATCTTAACAACTACCTCTGGCGCGAGCGCTGGATGGAGCGCTACCGCGAGATGGACTACATCGCCCGCGTGCTTAACGGCATGGCGACCCGACGGCCGAAACTCGCGGCCCTGCGCGACTCCTGGGACGATCTCAATACCCATTACGCCGCGCTGGAGCGCCAGTTCTGGCGCTTTTATCCGCGCATGATGGCGATGGCGCACGAGCAAACGCTCTGATTACGCCGCTTTTTCGCCGCGAATCTCGCGCCACAGCCGCCAGGCGAGCAGCAGCAACCCGGCGGCGCCCGCCACCAGCACGCCCCAGATAATCCAGGTATAGCGCGCGTTGCGCTGCGCGCTGGCATCTTTGGCCGTCAGCCGCGCGTCGCCGCCGAGCGTCACCGCTTTAACCGCCTGCGCGTAAGGCAACATCTCCGGATCGTGAGAGCCCGGCACCAGCGTTTGTAGCTCCAGCGCCTGCGTTTTAGCGGCACCATTGCCCCAGGCGAGCAGGAACGGGCCGCTGCCCTGGGCATTAAACACCAGCGTTTTTTCGTCGCGCTCGCCGGTCACTTCCGGGAACGCGTCGCCAAAGCGCTGGTTCACCGCCCGCACGCGGAGCGCGGAAATCAGCTCGCCGCGCAGCGGCAGCGTCACCGCCGGGCGCTCCGGCAGGCGATAAATAACCGTGCGGGCGAGCGGCTGCCACGCCATGTTATCCGCGCTGCGATACTCAATCTCCACCGGCACAACGGCGTTCTCAAGCTGCGGGCGCAGCGTCAGGGCATCGAATGGCTGTGGCCGCGCCCAGCGATACACGGCGGTGTTATCGTTTTCTTTCTCGCCATGCGCGGCAAGCGTGACGCGCCGCGCCTGTACGTGCGGTGCCTGCCACTGTCCGGTAGCCGAGGTAAAATCAAGCGGCGCGCTGGCGTTTTTCACCACCACTAGCAGGTATTTCGCGCCAAAGAGTGACGGGGCACCGCTGAAATCCACCGTGTTCTGCAACAGCCGCTGATTGCCGGAGGCTAAATCCAGCAGCGGCGCATCCGCGATGATCGGCTGCCAGTCGCGCATCGTCTCGCTCGCGAGCACGTCCACGCGCGCCTGCCAGCCGTTGACCTGTTGTGGCCACGCCAGTTGCAGCTGTGTCAGTGCGCGCTCGCCGTTGTTCTCGCCAAGCGGGATCAGCCAGCTCGCGCTCAGTTGCTCTACCGGCGCGTTTTCCATGCGGATCTGCACGCCAGACGGCGAGGTTAACAGCACCGTGCGCTGCTCTTCTTCGCTGGTTTTAACCGGCTGTGCGTCAAGCCTGTAGACCGTCAGCGGCGCGCGTTGCGGCGCAGGCGCGGGCGGCGTGGTGGTGTCGAGCGCAAACGGCAGGCTTGCGCCCTGCGCATTAAACACGCGAACATCGCGCAGATCCGGCCAGGCGCTCTGCGAATAGACGGCCTCCGGCAGCGGCAGCCGGTACCACGGCGACTGCCCTTCCACCGCAAGTTCCACACCGCGTGCATAATCCTGCGGACGCTCGGCGCGAGGGGTGTCGTCACTGGCCGCGCAGGTGGCGGCGAACGCCCAGACAAGGGCAACCCATAACTGTTTCATTCTGCCTCTCCCTGACGGGCATTGACCGGCTGCGCCGCTTTCGGCGGCAGCGGTGAGAAATAACCGACAATCAGCACCAGCACCGCGACGCCGATAAACGCCACGGCGCGCGCAAGCCCGCCGCCGCCTGCGCTGTCCACCAGCATCAGCTTCACAATCACCACGCCGAGCAGGCCCGCGCCGCAGAACCAGCCCTGACGCGCGCCTTTACGCGTGGCGCTCACCATCACCAGCAGCGCCAGCAACATCCAGAGCAGCGCGAACGTGGTCTGGACCAGACGAGAATCCCACAGCGCGTCGGACTGCCACGGGATCCCCCCGATCCACGCAAGCGTACGCAGCACCAGCCCGTTGCCCCACCAGAACAGCAGCGCATACCAGACGAGCGGCGCCCACGGCTGCGCCTGCTGTAACAGCGGCGACCAGAAGCGCGTAAGCAGCCGCCACCAGCCCAGCACCGCCAGCAGCGCGAAACCTGCGCCAAGCTCCAGCGGGTTGATCAACGGCAGGTACGGCCAGTCGATTGTTACGCCGCTCATCAGGTTGCCCGCAAGCAGTAAAAATGCCAGCACCGGCGCGACCGGCAACAGCCCCGGCCCGCTGTAAAGCGCAGGCCACTGCGCGCACGGCCACAGGCCGCGCCGGAGCGCGCCGTTCACCAGCAACACAATAGCGGCGCTGACGGCGAGGATAATGCCGGTCTGCCACGCCTCGCTGCCCCACGGCAGGCTGTCGGTAAACCACCAGGTTTCCGCGCCAGCGGCAAGGAGCAGCATCCAGAACAGCGACAGATGCAGCGCCTTCTGAAGGCGAACCGGCAACGCGCCGGCATCACGGCGCAGCAGCCAGAGCGCGCACGGCAGCGCCAGACACCAGACGAGGCTGTGCCAGCCCGCCAGCACCAGCGCGCCGTCAATAACGATGTGACAAGCCAGCATCAGCGCCATGCCCGGCCACAGCAGCCAGACGGCGTAAGCGAGATCCGGCCACGCCGCTTTGCGCGATGCGGCGCGCCACAGCAAGACGGAGAGCGTCAGCAGCGCAAGCGCCAGGGCAAGCCCGGTGGAGATATCCGTAAACGCCCAGCGGGCAGTCTGCAGCAGCGCCACCAGCCAGAAGGCGATGCCCGCACCAAGATGCGCCCGGCTCACCTGCCGCTGCGGTTCTCGCCACAGCCAGCCGCCCGCCAGCCAACAGAGCGCCAGCACCGCGCTGATAAACGCCGCGTTAAGCAGCGTAATACCATCAACCCATGCGTAAACAGCGCTGGCCGCCGCAAGCGTCAGCAGCGCGCTGCCGCTGTAGCTCATCCGACGCTGCGTCTGCTGCATGCCAAACCACAGCAGCCCCAGCCCTTCCAGCGCCCAGGCGAGCGCCGTCCAGCGGGCCGACAGCGCCAGCGGAATAGCGAGCGTGACAAACGCGCCGCCGAGCGCCAGCCCGCCCAGCGCCAGTATCCGCCCATCCTGCGAATAGCGACGCAGCGCGGCGCGCGCGAGCAGCAAATAGACCAGCCCGAAGCCGAGCGCCGAAAACGCCGGGCCATACGTCCAGTGGCGGGTAATCGCATACTGCATCCCAAAGCCGACCAGCGGCGGCGCGAACAGCATCACGCCATCGACGATTTTCTTGCGACCCTGCGCGCGCAGCGACAGCGCCACGCAGACGACGCCGAAGAGCAGAATATTGGCGATAAGAAAGAGCTGGCAGCTCAGCCACTCGTCCGGCTGATAACCGTTGATGCCCCAAAGGCCCGCCACGCCAAAGGTAAACAGCAGGCCAAGCAGATTAAGCTCGCGCCAGTGCTGCCAGACGCTGACGGCGGCGATGCCCACCGACAACAGCAGATAGAACGAGAAGAGTGCGATGTGACTGCCGCCGCCAGTTGAGAGCAGCAGCGGCGCGAGATAGCCGCCGAGGCTCGCCAGCATCGCGAGGCTTAACGCGCGTTGCAGCACGGCCAGCGCGACGCTCGCGGCGCACACCACCAGCATCAGGCCGAAGGCGAGCGGCATCGGCAACATCTGCCAGAGCCGGAACGCGCCGAAAATCGTGATATAGAGCGCGCCCACCGCACCGCCCTGAAGGATCAGCGCATAGACCGGCGTTTTGTGGCGCAGCCGCCAGCCGAAGGCCAGCAGCACCAGCGCGGCGACGCCCGCGCCCGCGACGCGCAGCTCAAGCGGCAGCAGATCGCGCTCAACGCTGTAGCGCAGCAGGAAGGAAATCCCTAAAAAGAGAAGAATGACACCGATTTTGGCGAGCGGGTTGCCCTGCATAAACCAGCGCGTCAGGCTGGTGATAAGCCCGCCTGACGCCGCGGCATGGCGCGGTTCCGGCGCGGGTTCTTCGCGGCGCGTAGCGGCGGCGGGCGCAGGGGCTTTCGCCGCGTTGCGCACCGCCTGCGACCAGACCGGCGGCGCGTCCGCAGGCGGCTGCGGTTCAGGCTCCGGCGCTGCCGCGGTTTCAGGCACCGGTTCGGGTTCTGGCGCGACAAACACGGGCGCAGGCTCCGGCGCAGGCGTTGCCACTGGCGCGGTTTCCACACCCGGCGGCGCAGACGCCGCGGCAAGCCGCGCTTCCAGCGTCTCTATGCGATTACGCAGGCGATGAAGTTCGGTTTCGTTACGCGCGCTGCGTTTTAGCGCCATGATGGCTATCACCGGCACCACAACCACGCAGAAGAGCGCAATCAGAGCAGCAAATACAAAAATCTCATCCATTGATTTCAGACCCTGCGGCAGAAGTGCGGCTACTTTCCCATATCTGAATGAAAAGCGGTATTCCTTTACCGCGTTTCGTTACGCTTATCGCGAATGCAGGATCACCGCCGCGCCTGCGGCGAGCCGCAGCGTCTGCCCTTCCAGCGCGGCGTCGCCCTCTTCGCGCGTCCAGGCCCAGTCATCAAGGAGCGGCGAGAACGGCAGTGTGATTTCACAAGCCGCGCCGCGGTTCAGCGCCACCAGCACGCGCTCCTGCCGGAAGACACGCGTAAACACAAAGACGTCGCCTTTCGCATACACCACCTGGCATGCGCCGGAACGCAGCGCCCGGCTGCGGTGGCGCAGGCGCGCGAGCCGCTGATAGAGCGCCAGCAGCTCGCCGTCCTGCTGTGTTTTATCCCACGGGAACGGCTGGCGGCAGAACGGATCGTTACCGCCTTCCACGCCCACTTCATCGCCATAGAAAACGCACGGCACGCCGGGCCAGCAGAAAAGCCACACCGCCGCCGCCCTGATGCGCGCCGGGTCGCCTTTGGCGACCGTTTTAAAACGCGCGGTATCATGGCTGTCGAGCTGGTTAAACATTCGCAACTGCTGCTCGTGCGAGAGCGCGGCGCGATACTCATCCATCCACCGCGCGCAGTCGGCGGCGTCAAGCTGCTGTGGCTCAAGGCCGTGATCGACGCCCGCAAGAAAGCTCCACACCGGCGTCGTAAAGCCGCGGTAGTTCATAGCCGCATCTTCCACGTCGTTTTGCAGCCACTGGCGCGCGTCGCCGAAATGCTCACCGAAGACAAACGCTTGCGGATTCACCGTTTTGGCCGCGCGGGTGATCCCCTCAACGTGGCGCAGGTTTGCTTTCGCGCCGCCGCTTTCCCCGAGCATATGCACCACATCGAGCCGCCAGCCGTCGATGCTCCAGGGCGCTTTCAGCCAGTGTTTCACCACGCTCTCTTCGCCTGCGTAAATCTCTTCCACCACATCGCGCTCAGCGAAATCGAGTTTCGGCAGGCTGTCGTAGCCGAGCCAGCAGAAGGCGTGACCGTCCTCGGCGAAGGTGTACCAGTTGCGCGTCGGCGAATCCGGGTGATGGCACGCCCCGTCGGTGCCGTGATTCTGGCGATCGAACCACGGGTGCGTATCACCGGTGTGGTTAAAGACGCCGTCCAGAATCAGGCGCATATCCGCTTCACGCGTTTTTTCACGCAGGCGCAGCAGCGCTTCATCGCCGCCGAACTGCGGATCGACGTGGCGATAATCGGCGGTGTCATATTTATGCACGCTCGGCGCGCTGAAGATAGGGTTGAGATAAAGCGCCGTGACGCCGAGTTTTTTCAGGTACGGCAGTTTTTCGCAGATACCGTCGAGATCGCCGCCGTAAAACGTCGAGCCGCCCGCCTCTGCGCTGACCGGCTCGTGCCAGTCGCGCAGAATGATGTCGTGGCCCTGGGCGTGGTGGAAATAGATGTTGTCCTGCTGCGCGCCGCGCGGCGTGCTGCGGGCGAAGCGGTCCGGGAAAATCTGGTAGAACACCTGATCCTGCACCCATTGCGGGCCGTCGTCCGGCGCGTCGATGGCAAACAGCGCCAGCCGGGCGGGCGGAAACTCACTCAGCCCCAGCGGGCTGAACCACTGCTGGCGATCGCCCCATAACAGCTTAAAGCAGTAGCGGCGGCGCGGCTGGCCGTCGCCGAGCGGAATGCTCGCCTGCCACGCGCTGACCTGCGGATGCGGCGCGGCGGTCAGACGCTTCATTTCAAAGGGCGTTTCTTCGTTATCGCGCTCGTAACGCAGCATGACCTTTTCCGGCAGCGCGTCGCCCGCAAGCCAGAGGGTAATGAGTAATTTCTCCCCCTGCCGGTGAATAAAGGGCGCAACGGGGAGATGCCAGGCATTCAACATACACTTTGATCCTTAATCGACAGAAAACAGGCGCATCTTTCCACAGGGGCAACCGCCCGCCTTCCTCATTCTGGATTTTATTGGGGGAGGAGACGGGAGGCGGAGAAACAGAAGTGAGCGTAGAGCGAAAACGACATCCCCGCCAGGCGGCGGGGATGAGAGGGCGCGTTATGCGGAAAGTCGGGCGTCGCGGCGGCGTTTAAACACCCAGCCCACCAGCAGCAGCGCAATCCACGCGAAACCGACGTAGAGCGAAATGCGGGTATCGGGGTGATAGCCAATCAGCGCGATGATAAACGCCAGGAAAATCAGGCCGACGATAGTCGTCGCCACGCCGCCCGGCACTTTGAATTTCAGCGCCTTGACTTCATCCGCGCTCAGGCGACGGCGGAACGCCACCTGCGAGAGCAGGATCATTATCCAGACCCAGACGGTCGCAAAGGTCGCGAGTGACGCAATCACCAGGAAGACATTTTCCGGCATGATGTAGTTGAGGTACACCGCCAGCAGCATCGCAAAGCACATCACCACCACCGTCACCCACGGAATGCCGCGGCGCGAGGTTTTGGCGAACACTTTCGGCGCGCTGCCCTGCTCAGCCATGCCGTGCAGCATACGGCCCACGCCAAACACATCGCTGTTAATCGCCGACAGCGAGGCCGTCAGCACCACGAAATTCAGAATGCCCGCCGCAACGGTGATCCCCATATGCTGGAAAGTGAGCACAAACGGGCTGCCGTTGGTGCCGACTTCATTCCACGGGTAAATAGACATAATCACGAACAGCGTGCCGACGTAAAACACCAGAATACGCAGCGGCACAGAGTTAATGGCGCGCGGAATGGATTTGGCCGGATCTTTCGCTTCACCGGCGGTGATGCCGATAATCTCGATGCCGCCGTAGGCGAACATCACCATTTGCAGCGCCATGACGGTGCCAATCCAGCCGTTCGCGAAGAAGCCGCCGTTACTCCAGAGATTATGGATGCCGGTCGGCTGACCGCCGTTGCCGATACCCCAGACAATGATGCCGATACCGGCCGCGATCATGATGATAATGGTGGCGACTTTAAAGAACGAGAACCAGAACTCCAGCTCACCGAAGACTTTCACGCTCATCAGGTTAATGGCGCAGATGATAAGCACCACGCTCAGTACCCAGACCCAGTGCGGCACCGTCGGGAACCAGACACCCATATAGATGCCGAACGCGGTGACGTCGGCAATGGCGACAATCAGAATTTCAAAGCAGTAGGTCCAGCCGGTGATATAGCCTGCGAGCGGGCCAAGGTTATCCTGCGCGTAGCGAGAAAATGAGCTCGCCGCCGGGTTATGCACCGACATTTCGCCAAGCGCGCGCATGATGATATACGCCGCCACGCCGCCGATAATGTAAGCCAGCAGTACGCTCGGGCCCGCCATTTTGATGGCGTCCGCCGAGCCGTAAAACAGGCCGGTGCCAATCGCTGAACCCAGCGCCATAAAGCGGATGTGTCTTGTACTCAATCCGCGCTTGAGCTTGTTCTCGTTTTCCATCTTTCCAGTACCACGTCATACAATAAAAAACCACGGAGCCAGGCCCCGTGGTTCAACAATCAACCGACGATCAGTGAGCGGTGGTTGTCACGCTCCGTCCGGCCGCACGATCCCAGAGCGCCGCCGCCAGCGTAATCGCGACGGCCGGCAGCAGCCAGGCCAGCCCCTGATCCGCCATCGGCAGTTTCTGAGTCCAGGCCGGAAGGATACCGCTTATCGCCGAGGCTTTCACCCCATCAATCAAACCAAACAGCAGACTGACCGCCATCGCCGGGGCGATAACACGGCCCGAATTATGCCACCAGCCGCGGGTAAAGCTCAGCACAACGAGTGCGATACACGGCGGATAGATGGCCGTCAGCACCGGAATGGAGAACTGAATCAGCTGGCTTAAGCCAAGGTTCGACACCACCATCGAGAAGAGACCCAGGATAAACACCAGCGCGCGGTAAGAGAGCGGCAGATACTGCGCGAAAAACTCAGCGCAGGCGCAGGTCAGGCCGACCGCCGTCACCATACACGCGAGGAAGATCAGCGCCGCCAGCAGGAAGCTGCCCGCACCACCGAAGGTGTGCTGAACATACGCATGCAGAATCGCCGCGCCGTTGGCGGACTGATCCACCAGCGTCGCGCTGTCAGAACCGAGACGGAACAGCGCCAGGTAGAGCAGCGTCAGGCCGACGCCCGCCATCAGGCCCGCGAAAATGGTGTAGCGCGTCAGCAGACGAGAATCAGACACGCCGCGCGAACGCGCCGCGTTGACGATAACAATCCCGAACACCATTGCGCCGAGCGTATCCATCGTCAGATACCCGTTCACGAAGCCGTTAGAAAACGCCGCTTTCTGATAGGCGTCTGTCGCCACGCTGATATCACCCGCCGGCCAGACAATCGCCGCCACCGACAGCACCACCAGCGCGATGATTTTCAGCGGGGCCAGGAAGTTGCCCACGGTATCCAGCAGTTTGCCCGGATAGAGCGACACCAGAATCACCAGCGCGAAATAGACCAGGCTGTAGATGAGCAGCGGCAGCGCGCCGTCGCCGGTGAGCGGCGCAATACCCACTTCAAACGACACGGTCGCGGTGCGCGGCGTCGCGAACAGCGGCCCGACGGCCAGATAGCACACCGTCGCCAGCAGAATGCCCGCGACGCGGCCAATCGGATGGCTCAGGCTGTCAACGCCACCGCCAACTTTCGCCAGCGCCACCACGGTCAGCACAGGCAGACCCACGGCGGTAATAAGAAAGCCGATCGCCGCCGTCCAGACATGCGGACCGGCCTGCAAACCAACCATGGGAGGGAAAATAATATTGCCCGCGCCGACAAACAACGCAAAGGTCATAAACCCCAGTGCGATAATGTCGCGCGATTTTAAACGATGGGTCATAAGATTTACTGCCTGTGGATGTGGTGTTGAAATTGACTAATTTTTTATCGCCAGTCACCTGACGAAAACGCGGCTATTTGCAGAGCTGACAGCGGGATATGCTTCCCGATTACGCTGGCGAAGAATTGTTTTTCGATTTACCAGGTAAAAACAGTCGGTCTGGCAATAGCAGGGGCGCAATTTAAACGCTTATAACGTTTAAAGGCAAGACAGGATCGTAAAACCAGACCTTTATGCCAGATCTAAGTTTCAGAGCAGTGATAAAATCTAAAATCGTAAAAAACCTCCGGCGATTCGCGCGAGCAAAAAAGCGACAAACGCTGTAAAAAGCGTTCAGAGTCGGCGAAAAAATGAATAAGGCCAGCTTATGGCTGGCCCTGGAAAGAAAGGTTGACGAATTAAGCGTCAGAAAGCGCTTTGGCGGGCGCGGAGACGATTAACCGCTCCGGCAGGAGGAAGGAAAACGTCGTGCCTTTGCCAGGCGTACTTTCAATCTCCAGACGCGCGTCGTGGTGCGTCAGCGCATGTTTCACAATCGCAAGCCCTAACCCGCTGCCGCCCGTCTGGCGCGAGCGCGCTTTATCAACTCGATAGAACCGCTCAGTGAGGCGCGGAATATGCTCCGCAGCAATCCCCGGCCCGGTGTCCGCCACGCTAAAGCGCGCGCCGTTCGCCACGTGCTCCCAGCGCACCGTGATGTGCGTCCCGGCAGGCGTATGGTTGACCGCGTTATACACCAGGTTTGAAATCGCGCTACGCAACTGCTCGTCGTTGCCAAGCACTTTAAGCTGCGGATCGACCTCAAACGTGAAGGTATGCTTCTGCTGGCTCAGCGTCTGCGCCTCGCGCTCCACCACCCGCAGCATCATCGGCACGTCGATGGTTTCGTTAAGCTGCATCGCGGGTGCCGCCTCGATTTTCGAGAGCGTGAGTAGCTGTTTCACCAGCCCTTCCATGCGGAAGGTCTGCTCGCGCATGGTGTGCAGCGCTTTTTCACGCAGCGGCCCTTCGAGCGTCTGCTCGTGCATCATCTCCAGATACCCCTGCAACACGGTGAGCGGCGTGCGCAACTCATGGCTGACGTTTGCGAAGAAGTTGCGCCGCGCGCCTTCGAGCTGATGCATCTGCGTGACGTCGCGCGCCACCATCAGCAGTTGATCTTCGCTGTACGGCATCACGCGAAACTCAAGATGACGCCCGTTATTGAGCACCAGGTGCAATGGCCGGTTGAACTCCTTGCCGCGCAGATAGCTGGTGAATTCCGGGTAGCGCAGCAGGTTTAAGATGTTCTGGCCGTTATCGTCGGGCCAGCGCAGGCCGAGAAGCTGTTGCGCAAGGCCGTTACACCAGAAGATGACGCCCTCTTCCGTGGTCAGCACCACGGCGTCCGGCAGGGATTCCGCGCCGCTGCGAAAGCGTTTGATAAGATTGCCCAGTTCGCGGCGGCGTTTTTTATTGCGCAACTGCATCTGGTGCAGGCCGTAGAGCAGCGGCTCCCAGCTCCCGCTGCCGGGCGGCGGCGTCATGCTGCGATCCACCCACAGCCACCAGGAGAGCCGCAGCAGATTCCAGAAATGCCAGATAAGCAATCCGGTCACTGCCGCCAGTAAAAACCATGCCAGATAGCCGAATATCGCCCCGAGCACCAGCGCCGGAATACAGCAGAGCAACAGCTCCAGCACCAGTCTTTTCCATGACAGCCGTTCCAGCACGCGTCACACTCCTGTTTTGGGTTTAAAAACGGGTTGAGAACCGATAACCCGTGCCGCGCACCGTCTGAACCATTCTGTCATGACCACTCTGCTCCAGCGCCTTACGCAGGCGGCGGATATGCACATCCACGGTGCGATCTTCGACATACACATTGGTGCCCCAGACGTTATTCAGCAGCTGTTCGCGGCTGTAAACGCGCTCCGGGTGCGTCATAAAGAAGTGTAACAGCTTGAATTCGGTCGGCCCCATATCGAGGGGATTTTCGCCGGTCATCACGCGGTGGGATGACGGATCGAGGCTTAAGCCCTGCATTTCGATAACTTCATCAACGGCCATCGGCGAGATACGGCGCATAACCGCTTTAATACGCGCCACCAGCTCTTTCGGGGAGAACGGTTTGGTAATGTAATCGTCAGCCCCGGTTTCCAGGCCACGCACGCGATCTTCTTCTTCGCCGCGCGCGGTCAGCATCACCACAGGAATTTCGCGGGTCAGCGCTTCGCGTTTGATATGTTTAATAAACTGGATCCCCGATCCGCCGGGCAGCATCCAGTCCAGCAAAATCAGATCGGGCCAGGGCTCATTGAGTTGATTCACCGCACTGTCATAATCTTCCGCTTCCACCGGCTGGAAGCCGTTTTGTTCCAGTACGAAACACACCATCTCGCGGATAGGTGCTTCATCTTCAACGACCAGAATACGTCTCGCCATGATTCGCCCTGTTAAATAAAGTAAACAGTATGTTATGCGGCGCCATTATGCGTCAGATTTATGACAGATTTATGAAAAAGATGACCGTTAGATGACCTGTCAGCACGCCGGGAAAAACCCGGCGGCGCGACGAAACAGGACACCCGCCGTACTGGATGTTTATAATCCCCTTCTCGCTTTTTCGCCACAGGGCATTCCATGCGTATTCTGCATACCTCAGACTGGCATCTTGGACAAAATTTTTACGCCAAAAGCCGTGCCGCCGAACATGAAACTTTTCTCGACTGGCTGCTGGAGGCGGCGATAGCGCATCAGGTGGATGCGATTATCGTCGCGGGCGACATCTTCGATACCGGCGCGCCGCCAAGCTATGCGCGTGAGCTCTACAACCGCTTTGTAGTCAAACTCCAGGCGGCGAACTGCCCGCTTATCGTGCTTGGCGGCAACCACGATTCGGTCGCGACGCTCAATGAATCCCGCGAACTGCTGGCCTGCCTGAACACGCAGGTTATCGCGAGCGCGCAGCTCACGCCAGAAACGCAGGCCACGCTTTTGTACCGCCGCGACGGCGAGCCGGGTGCCGTGCTCTGCCCGGTGCCGTTTTTACGCCCGCGCGACGTACTGCGAAGCCTCAGCGGGCAGTCAGGCCGTGAAAAGCAGCAGCAACTGCTGGAAGCCATCAGCCTGCACTACCAGCAGAGCTATGAGGCCGCGTGCGCGCTTCGCGGCGAGCGTAACCTGCCGATTATCGCGACCGGCCATCTGACCACCGTCGGCGTGACCAAAAGTGACGCGGTGCGCGACATCTATATAGGCACGCTCGACGCCTTCCCGGCGGACCGCTTTCCGCCCGCCGATTATATCGCGCTCGGACATATTCACCGCGCCCAGAAAGTGGCGGGCTGCGAGCATATCCGCTACAGCGGCTCGCCGATTGCGCTGAGCTTTGATGAAACCGGCAAAGAGAAAAGCGTTTATCTGGTGGAGTTTGCAGACGGCAAACTGCGCGATGTCACAGCCCTGCCGGTACCGGTCAGCCAGCCGTTGGCGGTGCTGAAAGGCAGTCTGGAATCCATTACCGCGCAGCTCGAACAGTGGCGCGACGCGCCGGATGAGCCGAAAGTCTGGCTCGATATCGAAATCGACACCGGCGAGTTTCTGCATGATATGCACCGTCAGATAAGCCAGCTTACCGAAAGCCTGCCGGTGGAAGTCGTCCTTCTGCGTCGCAGCCGAGAAATGCGCGAGCGCGCGCTCGGCACGCTCAGCACCGAAACGCTCAGCGAGCTGGGGCCGGAAGAGGTGTTTGAACGCCGCCTGGAGCTGGAATCGCTTGAGGAGCCGGAGAAAGCGCGCCTGCGCACGCTCTTCGCCCGCACGCTGGAGAGCCTGCACGAGGAGGACGAGGCATGAAAATCTTAACCCTGCGCCTAAAAAACCTGAACTCGCTGAAAGGCGAATGGAAAATCGACTTTACCGCCGAACCGTTCGCGAGCAACGGGCTCTTCGCCATTACCGGCCCGACCGGCGCGGGCAAAACCACGCTGCTCGACGCCATCTGCCTTGCGCTCTACCACCGCACGCCGCGCCTGAACGCGCTGTCGCAAAGCCAGAATGACCTGATGACGCGCGACACCGCCGAGTGTCTGGCGGAAGTGGAGTTTGAAGTCAAAGGCGTCGCCTGGCGCGCCTTCTGGAGCCAGAGCCGCGCGCGCGGCCAGCCGGACGGCAATTTACAGGCCCCGCGCGTGGAGCTGGCGCGCTGCGAAGACGGCAAAATCGTCGCCGATAAAATCAAAGACAAACTCGACAGAATTGCCGCGCTGACGGGCCTGGATTACGACCGCTTCACCCGTTCGATGATGCTCTCGCAGGGGCAGTTTGCCGCGTTTCTCAATGCCGAAGCCAAAGCGCGCGCCGAACTGCTGGAAGAGCTGACCGGCACCGAAATCTACGGTCAGGTCTCGGCGCGTATTTTCGAACAGCATAAAGAAGCCCGCAGCCAGCTTGAGAAGCTTGAATCGCAGGCGCAGGGCGTGCGGCTGCTGGACGAAGCGCAACGGGAAAGCTTAACCACAGGTTTGCAGGCGCTTACTGACGAGGAAAAAACGCTGCTTGCCCGCCAGCGCCAGTTACAGCAAGAACACCTGTGGCTGACGCAGCGTACCGCGCTTGCCAGCGCGCTCGACGCGGCGCGCCATGCGGCGGCGGCGGCAGATCAAGCACTACAGGCCGCCGCGCCGGATCTCGCGCGGCTTGAAGCGGCGCTACCGGCGGAAAAACTGCGTCCGGCGTGGCTGCGCTGTCAGGAGCTGGAAACCGCCCTTACCGCCACCGGTCGTCAGCATGAAGAAGTAAGCGTTCGCTTACAGGAAAGCCAGCAGCGCCGCCGGGAGATCCGCCAGGCCGCCGCACAACAGGCGCAGGCGCAGACGGCAGAACTCACACAACTTGGCCAGTGGCTGACGGAGCATGACCGCTTTCGCCTCTGGAGCAGCGAGCTCGCGGGCTGGCGCGCGGTGCTGGCGCAGCAGAAACGCGACCGCGACCAGCTACGCGCGCTGAACGAGACGCTCGACGCCACCCGCCGCAAGCGCGACGCGCTGCCGGACGCCGGGCTTACGCTCTCGCCGGAGGACGCCGCGCAGGCGCTGGCGCAGCTTAACGAACAGCGTCCGCTGCGCCAGCAACTTGCAACGCTCCAGTCATCCTTTACGCCCCTGACGCGCCGTAAAGCGCGCCTGCAGGAGACGAACAGCGCGCTGCAAACGCAAATTCAGCACGCCGAACAGCTGCTGGCGCAAAAGCGTCAGGATTACAAAACTAAACAACAGGAGGTGGAGCGCGCAAAAGCAGTCTGCGATCTGGAACAGCGTATCGCAAGCCTCGTTGAGGAGCGCGCGCGCCTGCAACCCGGCAGCCCCTGCCCGCTGTGCGGCGCGACCGAGCACCCGGCCGTGGAGGCGTATCAGGCGCTGAAGCCCGACGCGAGCCGCCTGCGTCTTGCGCAACTGGAGCAGGAGAAAGAGCAGCTCGGCACCGAGGGCGCGGCGCTGCGCGGCCAGCTCGATGCGCTGATGAAACAGCGCCAGCAGCAGGAAAGCGAAGCGGCAAGCCTGCTGGAAGAAGAGCAAGCGCTCACCTCACAATGGCAGACGCTCTGCGCGGCGGCAGGGCTCACTCAGGCACCGGGCGACGATCTTACCTCCTGGCTTGACGAGCAGACCCGCCGCGAACAGCAGTTGCACCTGCTGCGCGAGCGTCAGATGCTGGAGGCCACGCTTGAAGGCACACAGCGCCAGGTCACGTCGCTGGAAGCCGCCTGGCAGACGCAGCAGGCGGCGTTGCGCGATCAGTTAGCCGGCTTCGCCCTGCCTACCCCGGATGACGACAACCCCGCGCCGTGGTTCGCCGAACGTGAAGAAGAGGCGCGCCGCTGGCAGCAAAATCACGAGCGTCAGCAGCGCCTGCGCGAACAGCTTGCCGCCTGTGAAGCGCTGCTGACCCTGCTGCCGCAGGAGGGTGATGCGCAGGCGGCGTCGCTCGCTGCAGACGACCTGCCGCGCGCGGGCCAGGAGATCCATACGCGCTGTTTATCGCTGGAGGCGCAGTGGCAGACGCTCGGCGCGCAGCTTCTGCAGGAGCGCGCGCGCTACCAGAGCGCCGTGCAGGCGTTCGAGGCGGCGCTCGCCGCAAGCCCGTTTGCGGATAAAGCGGCGTTTCTCGCCGCCCTGCTGGATGACGCCGCCCGCAGCCACCTTGAAGCCCAAAAACAGCGGCTGGAGCGCGAGCGCGAAACGCAGCACACGCTGCTTGCGCAGGCGCAGCAGGCGCTGGAGCGCCACCTGGGCGCGCGCCCGGCATCGTTGGAAGAACAGGCTGACGCTCAGCAGAGCGAAGCCGCGCTCGCGGCGGTCACGGAGCAACTGCGCGATAACACCACGCGCCAGGGGGAACTGCGCCAGCAGTTACGCCAGGATGAAGAGAGCCGTACGCAACTGGCAGTGCTTCTTGGCCAGATTGACGAGGCCAGGCGCGAGGCCGACGAATGGGGCCAGCTCAACCATCTGGTCGGCTCGCAGAAAGGCGATAAATTCCGTAAGTTCGCACAAGGGCTGACGCTGGATAATCTGGTCTGGCTCGCCAATAACCAGCTGACGCGCCTGCATGGCCGCTACCTGCTTAAACGCAAGCTGAGTGAGGATCTGGAGCTGGAAGTGGTGGACACCTGGCAGGCGGACGCGGTGCGCGACACCCGCACGCTTTCCGGCGGCGAAAGCTTCCTGGTGAGTCTTGCGCTGGCGCTGGCGCTCTCGGATCTGGTGAGCCACAAAACCCGCATCGATTCGCTATTTCTGGATGAGGGCTTCGGCACGCTGGACGCCCAGACGCTTGATACGGCGCTGGATGCCCTTGACGCGCTGAACGCCAGCGGCAAAACCATCGGCGTCATCAGCCACGTGGAGGCGATGAAAGAGCGTATCCCGGTGCAGATCAAGGTCAGAAAGATTAACGGCCTTGGCGTGAGCCGCCTGGCGCGCGAGTATCAGGTCGATTAAGGCCGATAAAAAGGGGCGTTGCGCCCCTTTCTTTTATATTAACGCACCACCGGCCAGAGCCACGCCGCACCGCGCACGCCGCTCGAATCGCCATGCACCGCTTTGCGCACCGGCGTTTCGCACTCGCCGCCAAACACCCAGTGTTTCATCAGCGGCGGCACGGTTTTATAAAGCCGGTCGACATTGCTCATGCCCCCACCGAGCACAATCACATCCGGGTCGAGAATATTGACGATATGCGCCAGCGATTTCGCCAGCCGCATCTCATAGCGGCTGAGCGCAAGCTCCGCCAGCGCGTCCTGCGCCTCCACCAGCCGGATGATTTCGCTGCCCTTAAGCGGCTGGCCGCTTAAGCGATGATAGTCGGTCGCAAAGCCCGTGCCGGAAATAAAGGTTTCGATACAGCCCTGCTTGCCGCAGTAGCACGGTACTTCTTCACGGTAGCGCAGTTCGTCTTCATCCATCCACGGCAGCGGATTATGGCCCCACTCGCCCGCGTTGCCGTTGGCCCCGATATGGCTCATGCCGCCAAGCGCGATGCCGGAGCCGCAGCCGGTGCCGATGATAACCGCAAAGACCGTCTGCGCGCCCTTCGCCGCGCCGTCGACCGCCTCCGACACGGCAAAGCAGTTAGCATCGTTGGCAAGCCGCACCTCACGAGAAAGCCGCGCGCTGAGGTCTTTATCCAGCGCCTGACCGTTCAGCCACGTGGAGTTGGCGTTTTTAACGACGCCCGTATACGGCGAGAGCGTACCCGGAATGCCGACGCCGACAGTGCCGCTCTCGCCGGTCTCTTTTTCGGCAAGCTCCACGAGACCGGCTATCGTCTCGATGGTTTGCGGGTAGTCGTCACGCGGCGTCGGCACGCGGTGGCGAAAGCGCTGCTCGCCGTCATCGCCAAGCGCAATCACTTCGGTTTTGGTGCCGCCTAAATCGATCCCAATACGCACGTCTGCTTCCTCATATTCAATGACTTACCAGGAGAGTAGATAACCTGCCCGTGAAAGGCAATGAAACGCCGCGGCTGATTCGTTATCATGCCCGCTGCGTTTAACTACCAGGCCGTGGAAATTAACATGCTGTGGTTCAAAAATTTAATGGTTTACCGTTTAAACCGCGACGCCGCGCTGCGTACGGATGAGATGGAAAAACAGTTAGCTGCGTTTACCTTCACCCCGTGCGGCAGCCAGGATATGGCGAAAACCGGCTGGGTGCCGCCCATGGGCGGCGGCAGCGACGCGCTTACCCACGCCGCCAACGGCCAGATTGTGATTTGCGCGCGCAAAGAAGAGAAAATTCTGCCAGCGCCGGTAATCAAACAGGCGCTGGAGGCGAAAATCGCCCGTCTGGAGGCCGATCAGGGCCGCAAGCTTAAAAAGACGGAAAAAGATTCGCTGAAAGATGAAGTGCTGCATTCGCTGCTGCCGCGCGCCTTCAGCCGCTTCAGCCAGACCATGATGTGGATCGATACCACCAGCGGGCTTATCGTGGTGGACTGCGCCAGCGCCAAAAAAGCGGAAGATACGCTGGCGCTGCTGCGTAAAAGCCTCGGCTCGCTGCCGGTGGTGCCGCTGACGCTGGAAAACCCGATTGAGCTGACGCTCACCGAATGGGTGCGCGCTAATAATGTGCCGCAGGGTTTTCAGCTGCTGGACGAAGCGGAGCTTAAGGCCATTCTGGAAGATGGCGGCGTGATCCGCTGTAAAAAGCAGGAGCTGGTGAGCGACGAGATCGCGGTGCATATCGAAGCTGGAAAAGTGGTCACCAAACTGGCGCTCGACTGGCAACAGCGCGTGCAGTTTATGTTGTGCGACGACGGCTCGCTGAAACGCCTGAAATTTGCCGATGAGCTTCGCGATCAGAACGACGACATCGCCCGTGAAGATGTGGCGCAACGCTTTGACGCCGATTTCACGCTGATGACGGGCGAACTGGCGGCGCTGATCCAGAACTTAGTGGAAGCGCTGGGCGGCGAAGCCCAGCGTTAAGACGCTCGCGTCGCCCCGCCCGGGGCGGCGCGCTTACAGGTAGCGGCAGAGATAGGATGTCGGTTCGGCCACCTGCAGATGAAACTCGCTGTGCCCAGTCACATGAAACACCTGCCCCGCTTCATACGTTTTCCATTCGGTTTCGCCCGGCAGCAGCACATGCAGCGCGCCGCTGACCACCGTCATCTCTTCCGGCTGGGCCGTGCTAAAGGTGTACTCCCCTTCCGCCATCACGCCGACGCTTGCGCGGCCCGTGCTGCTGCTGGTGAAGCCGATAGATTTCACTTTACCGGAAAAGTATTCGTTACTCTGAAGCATAAGCAGGCCCTTACTGAAAAAATGGTTGGAAAAACAATATAGAGGGCCAGCCGGAGCGCTGTCACGCAAATTGTGACAACGGCTCAGATAAGCAGTTCGGAAGCGAGACGCGCCACCAGGACATTACTGAGTAATACCGGCACATCCAGCGCTTTTTGCAGCAGATCGCGGTGTTTTTGATGAAAGCCGAGGCAGTCGAGCAGCAATACATCCGCGCCACGCGCGAGCAGATCGCGCCCGGCACCAACCAGCTCATCTTCTGTACCGTAAAACGGGTTCGCCAGCGCGTACAGCGGCGGGTTTTCCAGCACCTGCCATTTCTGCGCCTGGATATCCATAAGCTCCGGGATCGGCACAATCACGCCTACCTGGTGCCCGTCGACAATGGAAGCGACCAGCGGCGGAATAATGCGTTCGGGCTCCAGCAGTATCGCGTTGCGCGCGCGAAGCCCCGAAAAACGCTGCGTACTCATCAGTAAAATGACGTCATAACCCTGGTTATCGAGCACTTCAATCACGCTTTGCAGCGCCCTTTCGGTTTTGGCTTTCGATACCGTCGCTTTTTCACCGTCGGCGAGCATGGTGATTATCGTCTCTTCATGGCCCGACGCGCCATAATCATCCATCGCCTCGGCGCGCGACAGTTTCCCCATCAGGCTGATATGGGTGATGTGCTGTTCATCGATATGTTCGGTTAACAGCGGGAGGATCTCACTGACGGGCACTACGCCGATGGTAAGTATGGCCAGAGTCGCACGCATTTTTATCGCCTTGGTTTACAGCTTCTCAAACAGTTAACGACACCTTTCACCCGGAACTTGAGCGCAAGCGAAAGATGGATCACAAAGCGTAGCAGCTTCCGGGCCTTATCCGGAGAAAAAAGCCCTCTGCCGCTTAACAATAATCATAACGTATCGTTAACATTAGGTTTGGATGAAAGGTGTGATGCAAAGCGGTAACGACTCATTTTCGGAGTGGCGGAAAGCGCAGCGTAACGCGCGCGCTTTCCGCTGGTCGGGGTCAGGATTTGTCCGGGTCTTCGTAACGGCGCTTGGCGTCCAGCGCTTCCTGCTCGGTAGGGTGTTCACTAATGAGCGAATCCGGCTCGGGGTGATCGGCACGGAGCTGATAACTGGTGACGGTTTTGCCCGGCACGCCTTTTTCAACGGGAACCACGCGCGCTTCGCGCGGATAAGGGGGTCTGGTCGGCATAGCGCTTCCTTGTTTATCGGTCAGAAGCGTTAAGTATAGACAATCCCGTCAGTTAGCTGGCGTGGGCAACCTGCAGTGCGTCAATAATGCGAGAGACGATAACCGCGGGCGCGTCGGCGGCGTCAATCACATGGTGAGCGCACTCGCGATAGAGCGCATCGCGCACCGCCAGCACATCAGCGATTTCTTCCGTCACCGGCTTGCCGGTAAGCGTCGGGCGCTGCCCCGCCTCTGGGAAGGCTTCAAGCCGCTGCGCCAGTACCTCAACCGGTACGTTGAGATAAATCACCACGCCATGCGCGCGCATAAACTCGCGGTTCTCATCACGCAGCACCATGCCGCCGCCGGTCGCCACGACCGTTGCGGGCGCGGTGACCGCCTGTAACGCTTCGCTTTCACGGGCGCGAAAACCCGGCCAGCCCTCTTTCTCCACCACTTCAGCGACCGTCATCTGCGTATGTTCCCGCAGCCAGCGATCGGTATCGGCAAAGCCGTACGCCAGCGCGCGTGCCAGCGCCTCGCCGGTGGTGGTTTTTCCGCAGCCGCGCGCGCCGATTAAATAAATGGGTTGATTCATGGATGGATTACCTCGCCTTCCGCCTGCGGCGAAAGGGTTAGACAGCAGGCCGTAAGCCGTGAGTTTAACAACAAACTAGTACATAAGACAGGCGTAAATTTAAACTTACAAAAGAGTCCGGACACAGCGACATTCCGCGCAGGACAACCCTTCTTTCGTTTTAAGGGTGTAAAGCCACGATACCACTGACGGGCAGTCGTCAGGCGCGCCCACCATACTTGAAAGAGCCCACTGAACACAACCCCGCTGTCCGCCGCACCCGGTTACATATTTCTTATTTCCTTTACGCGCCGGATATTTACAAGCGCCGATTTTTCTCCAGACTTAACTATTGACGCGTTCAATGACAGAGGGATGAATCATGCAATCTGAAGAGCAACGTCTGATTGACGGGCTTTTTGACCGACTCAAAGCCGCCGGTGAAAACAGCGCGCCGCGCGACGCGGACGCTGAGCGCTGGATTGAGCAGCATATGCGCAACCAGCCGGGTGCCGCCTATTACATGGCGCAAACCATTCTTATCCAGGAAGCGGCCATGAAACAGCTCAATGGCCGTATTCAGGCGCTCGAAGCGGAAGTGGCGCAGCTTAAGCAGTCGGCGAGCCGCCAGCAGAGCAGCGGCGGTTTCCTGGCTGGCCTCTTTGGCGGCAACAAGAGCGAGCCGGAAGCCCCGCGCCCGCAGGCCACGCCGCGCGGCTCCGATCCCATCCCCGGCGCGCAGCAGTACCAGAGCGCACCGCAGGCAGGCTACGCCCCGCAGCAGGCAGCCCCCCAGTATTACAATAACGCCCCACGCGGCGGCGGCTTTATGGCGGGTGCCTTGCAGACCGCCGCTGGCGTGGCGGGCGGCGTGGTGCTCGGCAATATGCTGACCAGCATGTTCAGCCACCATCAGCCGGAGGAGATCGTCAATATCATTAACGAACCCGCGCAACCGGCGGATAACAGCCCGGTCAACGCCGTTGAAGATTACAACCAGGCGGATGACAGCCAGTTCCTGAACCAGGACGCCGGGCTGCAGCAGGACAACGGCAACGACTACGTGCCTGCCAGCAGCGATGAAGACTGGAATAACGATTTCGCGGGCGATGACTTTGGCGGCGACGATTTCGGTGGTGATGACGATAACTGGGTTTAAGACTGACGCTTTTTGCCGCTGAGCCACTTATCGAGTTCAGCGGCGAATTGCTGACGGTCGCGCTGGCTTAAGGCATCCGGGCCGCCGGTCTGGATGCCGCTGGCGCGCAGCGTATCCATAAAATCGCGCATCGTCAGGCGCTCACGAATGGTGGCCTCGCTGTAGCGCTCGCCGCGCGGGTTCAGCGCCACCGCGCCTTTGGCTATCACTTCCGCCGCCAGCGGAATATCCGCCGTCACCACCAGATCGCCTGGCTCGCAGCAGCGCACAATTTCGTTATCCGCCACGTCAAAACCGGCAGGCACCTGGCGGGCGCGGATGAACTTTGACGGCGGCACGCGCAGCGGCTGGTTCGCCACCAGAATCACCGGCGTCTCGGTACGCTCGGCGGCGCGGAACAGCACTTCTTTAATCACTTTCGGACACGCATCGGCATCCACCCAGACTGGCATTACGACTCCTGATTGTCGGCGGGAATAATGGAGATTTTGCCATTTTTCTCAAGGATGGCGAATTTTATCTCTTCCAGCCGCTCGATCCCCTGGCTGGTGCGGGCCGAGCTTAAAATATCCTCCCGCGAGATCCCCGCTTTTTTCATGCGCGCCGTCAGCAGGCGGCCATTTTCCACCAGGATGAGCGGCGAGCCGTCGAGCAGCAGATCGAGTCGCGGAAACGCGTTTTTCACATAGCTCAGCAGAATATCGAGCACAATCAGCGTAATGATGGTGATCGCCGCACCGGTAAACGAGAAGTCGTTACCGAGCAGCGCCTGCTGGGTGGCTTCACTGATGATTAACAGCAGCACGAAATCAAACGAGTTCATCTCCAGCAACGTGCGGCGACCGGCGATTTTCAGCACCACCAGCAACAAAAAATACATGCCTGCGGCGCGCAATACGCTATCCATGATGTTCTCCTACGGATAAACCCACTGATTCAGATGGACCGGCGATGCGCCTTCAAGCGTCACGGTAGAGGTAACGCGCCCTGCCGACTGCGGCTGCGTCACTATCCAGACGGCGTGAGCGCCATCCGGCGTCGGCGCAAAAGTGAGCGTCAGTGAATGCTGCCCGGTATGGGTCACTACCGGCTGTGGCTGGAGCGTTTGCAGCACGAAGCGATCGGGGAAATCGCCACCGAACGCGACTGTCACCGGCTGATTTTTCGGCCCCTGAATGCGCAGCGCGAAAGGCTCATCGCTCTCGGCGCGCAGAAAACGCTGATACTCCACCGTCAGGCTTTTTTCCGGATTGGTCGCTGAGGTTTCGCTCAGCCAGCCATCGGAAAAACCGCCCAGTAGCGCAATCAACACGATTGCAAACAGCAGCCAGTTGCCGCCCTGCTGAATACGCCACTCAATGCGCTGGGCATGCATATGCTCACGCACCGGCACGTCGCGGCTGGCGCTTTCGTCAGAAACGATTTTGTCCATTCCCCACCTCCCGGTTTCAGGATAAGCGTAGCCGAAGCCTTAACGGATTGCCGGAAAGCGCGTTAAGCTATAGCCCATGTGAATCTGGACGCGATAAAACGGAGAGATGCTGTGGAAAAGAAAACAGGCTTTATCGGTTGCGGCAATATGGGCAAGGCCATTCTCAGCGGCCTGCTGACCAGCGGCCAGGCGCGGGCGGAAAACGTCTGGGTCTATACGCCATCAGAAGAGAGCCAACAGGCGCTGAAGCAGGAGTTTGGCGTGAATACCGCCTCCAGCGCGCAGGAAGTGGCCCAGGCGACGGATATCGTCTTTGGCGCGGTGAAGCCTAACATCATGCTGAAAGTCATGAGCGATATCGCCTCCAGCCTGAATAAAGACTCGCTGGTGGTTTCCATCGCCGCCGGGATCACGCTGGATCAGCTGGCAACCGTGCTGGGGCACGATCGTAAAATTATCCGCACCATGCCGAACACACCGTCGCTGGTGCAGGCCGGGATGACCTCCATCACGCCGAACGCGCTGGTCAGCGAGGAAGATATCCGGGATGTGCTCGCGATGTTCCGAAGCTTCGGCGAGGCGGAAGTGGTGGCGGAATATCTGATTCACCCGGTGGTGGGCGTCAGCGGCTCGGCCCCTGCGTATGTCTTTATGTTTATCGAAGCGATGGCCGATGCCGCCGTGCTCGGCGGTATGCCGCGCGCGCAGGCGTATAAATTCGCCGCCCAGGCGGTGATGGGCTCGGCCAAAATGGTGCTGGAAACCGGCAAACACCCGGGCGAGCTGAAAGATATGGTCTGCTCGCCGGGCGGCACCACCATCGAAGCGGTGCGGGTGCTGGAGGAGCGCGGCATGCGCGCGGCGGTGATTGAAGCGATGGCCCAGTGTATGGCCAAATCGGAAAAGCTCAGCAAGGGCTAAAAAGAAAGGGCTACGTCGGTAGCCCTTTTTATTTGTTTCACTGCCCGATATCGCGCAGCTTTTTGCCCGCCATCAGGTTCTTTTCGATATGCTCCAGCGTCACGTTTTTGGTCTCCGGGATAAGCCAGAACGTCACGCCGACAAACACCAGATTCAGCGCGGTATAGAGCCAGAAGGTGCCCGCCGCGCCGATATGGTCGATAAGCGTCAGGAATGTCGCGCCGATAATCATATTCGACACCCAGTTGGTGGTGGTCGAACAGGTGACGCCGAAATCGCGGCATTTCAGCGGCTGGATTTCCGAGCACAGGATCCAGACCACCGGCGCGGCGCTCATGGCGTAACCCGCGATACACATCATGGTCATACCAACGGAAAGCCAGGAGATGCCGGTGGAGATCTGGCCGTGATCGACTTTCATCAGGCAGTAGCCGAGCACCAGCGTGCCAAGCGCCATGACGCTAAAGCCGATTTTCAGCGCCGGTTTGCGGCCCGCTTTATCCACCGTAAACACCGCGATAAAGGTGGCGAGCATAAAGGTCAGCCCCACCACGACCGTTGCGATCATCTGCTCTTCGGTGCTGGCGAACCCCGCCATCTGGAAGATTTTCGGCGCGTAATACATGATGATGTTCATGCCGGTGAACTGCTGCATCGCCTGGAGTAGCATGCCGAGAAACACGGCGCGGCGCACGTTGCGGTTGGCGGTAAAAAGCGCCCAGCCGCCCTGCTTCACCTTCAGGCTTTCACGGATTTCATTGAGCTCCTCACGCGCTTTTTCCGAGGTATCACGCAGCATGCGCAGCACGCGTTCTGCCTCGATGTTCATGCCTTTGGCCGCAAGCCAGCGCGGGCTGTTGGGTAAAAACACCACCATCACCAGCAGAATGACGGCGGGCAGCGCCAGTACGCCGAGCATGGCGCGCCAGTTGCCGCTGTAGCTCAGCGCGGTATCGGAAAGAAACGCCAGCAGAATGCCGAGCGTCACCATCAATTGATAAAGGCTTATCATTTTGCCGCGCACTTTCTCAGAAGCCATCTCTGAGAGATAGAGCGGCGCGGTGTAGGAGGCGATCCCGACCGCCACGCCTAAGATCACGCGGGCGGCCAGCAATATTTCCAGCGAATGGGCGAACGCCGATCCGAGTGACCCGATAATAAACAGCGCCGCGCCCGCCAGAAGGCTGTATTTACGCCCAAGCCGCGACGAGAGCCAGCCGTTAAACAGCGCACCCAGCGCGGCACCGAGCATCATGCTGCTCACCACCCACTCCTGGGCGCGGCTGCTTAAGCTGAAGTGATCGGTGATAAAGGGCAGCGCCCCGGCGATGACGCCGATATCGAGGCCAAAGAGTAAACCCGCGACGGCGGCGGAAACCGAAACAAACAGATTCATGCGACGCGCTTTGCGTTCCTGAGCGCTGACAGCAGGCGTGACTTCACTTACCGAGGACATCTTTTCTCTCCCGTTAAAGGCAATCGGCCATTGCCATAACGGTAGTGGTAACGCCGGTAAACCGTCAGGCGGGAAACGGCGAAGATATGGATAAATTTGCTGTGGCAGTCCGTTTTGTGATGCAGGTTATAAAACCGAAAAATCGCTTCACCTCGCGCGATAACCCCGCATGACGGGAATAAATGTGACATAACACGATAAAATTTGAACAGCAGGCGTTTTGTCCACCGTTTATCTCATGGACAATCAGAGAGCTTTCTGTCTGTATCACCGGTGTCAGGCAGGTAAATCGTGCAGGCTCAGGGCGCGGGAGAGGAAAAAGCGTAGCGCGTTATTTCAGGCAGCGCGGAACTGACTCAAAAATACGCTTAGCATACTCAGGAGAATATATTCGTACTCTGCGTTAAAAAAGGCGGGAATAACGTAACGATGAAATAATAAAAAAGTATTACGCTCGAATGAGGCCAGGCAAAACGTATTATCTGCGGGCTGGTGTAGCGACGGAAGAATAAAAACAGGAATATCCGCAGGCATTGCGTTTATTCCGGCACTAAAACGTCAACGGTGCCGAAAAAAGTGCCTGCGGATAAGACAGAGCGTCAGTATTACACTATCAGATAACAGAATAATAACGCGGCGCGCCCGTTATACGCTCAGGTTCTGGGGTGCCGCAGCAGCTTCTTTACGTATTGCTGAAGCAATTCGGTGTCACGTTGCGGCACGTTGCTTTCAGGCTGAACGCCTTCGAGCGCCCCTTCCACACTGGCAATCAGCGTCTGCTGGGTATTGGGATCCAGATGACGCAGTAACGCGGTCACGACGATTTCCAGCGCCTCGACCTGGGCCACTAACTCTTTGGATTCTTCTTCCTTTTCAGCAAGCTTGACCAGTAGTTCAGCTATAAGATTTTTCATAACTGTCTTCCCGTGAAGTTGTTGCCACGACGTTATCATTCCCTTTTGAGGTTGCCTAGTGCTCGCCCGCGCTTTTTTTTCTGTCATCGCGGATTTGTGCGGCGCGACAAAAAATCGCCGTCAGCGAAACGTTTTACCAGCAAAATAAAGCGGCGGCCCAGAGAATAATCTCTGGCCGCCGCGATAACAGGAGTTAATGACGCTGATAACAGCCACGTTATTATTAACGGCGTGCGTTTTTCCTTAATGCCGTACCGAATTGCCAGACGTTAATTAACAGTACCAGCGCCGTGGCGATAAATACCCAGCGATAGCCCGCCGCGGCGGAGATCCCGGCCCCCATCAGCGGCCCCAGCACGTTACCGAGATACATAAACGACTGGTTATAGCCAAAGATACGCCCGGTGACGTTATCCGAGGAGTATTTCACCAGCAGCGTCTGCACCGCCGGGAACATCGCGCCATCGGCGAAACCGAGCAAAAAGCGCAGCACCGCGAGCTGCATCGGCGAGGTGACAAACGACATCGCGAAAAACAGCACCACCGCCAGAATGAGCGTCGCCATCAACACCCGCGCGGTGCCAATGCGATCGCCCAGGCGCCCAAGGCGTGGCGCGCTCAGCAACGCCGACACGCCCGGCACCGCCGCGATCATGCCGCTTAAAAACGCGATATTGCTGCTGTCGGGCGTCAGTTCCTTAATAAACAGCGCCAGAATCGGGCTGATGGAACCGTTGGAGAGCTGGATAACCATCGTCGTGATAAACAGGCTCAGCACCAGCCACGGCGCTGGCAGGCTTGCGAACACCGCTTTGCCGCTCAGCTGTTCGCCTCTGGCAAGCGCGGGCCGCACGCCCTCTTTGATCAGAAACAGCGTAACCGCGAAACTTATCATCAGCAGCAGCGCGGTGATCAGAAACACCGGGCGTAGCCCGACGCTGTCGGCGAGAAAACCGCCCATCAGCGGCCCCAGGATCACGCCGCTTATCTGCGCGGTAGATAGCGTACTGAGCGCCCAGCCGCTGCGATCGCGCGGCACCTGCGAGGCGACCAGCGCCATCGCGTTAGGAATATAGCCGGAGGTCAGCCCCATCAGCGCGCGCAGCGCGAAAAGCTGCCAGACGCTGGTGGCAAACGCCTGCAATAAAATCGCCACCGCCATACCGAGTGAGGCGCGTAGCAGCATCAGCTTGCGGCCTTTGCGGTCGGCAAGGCTGCCCCAGAGCGGCGAGACGATAGCGGAAACCAGGAAAGTGACGCTGAAGGTAAGCCCCGACCAGAGCGACAGCGCCTCGTGCGACTGCACGCCGAGTTCAGCGACATAAAGCGGCAGAAACGGAAGGATTTGGCTGATAGCCAGGCCCGTGAAAAAGCAGCCAAACCAGACGGAGATAAGATTAACCTTCCAGGATTCCATACGCGCGCTATGTCTAAGTCAATGATGTCTCAGGGTATCAGGATATGCCGCGGTGTTAGTGCATAAGCGTGCGGCCTGTAATATTTTGGACGCTTATTATTAATATAAAATCATTTGTGGCATTTATCACACCAAAGCGCGCCCTGCGCCGACGATTCTCCTTAGCGGCAAATGCCAAAACCGCGCATCCCTAAGTGAAAATGGTTGGCGTGAGCGGCGTTGTAGTCCGGCCCGAGCGCATTGCCAAAGTAAAGACAGCTCTGACCAAACAGCGCGCGCAGCGTCTCGCCGCGCGTGCCGCTCTCCTTCCAGCCTTTCAGCACGCTTATCTGCTGGCCGTTGGCGAAGCGAAACGCGCTGACGTCCAGCGCGTCCGCCGTCGCGTGCTCGCTTAAGCGCGCATTGGCGCGGTGATAAATATTGCGGCAGGCGTAACTGCCATAGTGATCGATGCGCACCAGCGGGCTGCCCATCATCGACGCGCTAATCGGTTTCGCCTGCTGCTGCACATACATGGCGCTGCTGAGCGCCAGCGGGCAGCTGGCGAGAAACGAACTGCTGAGTTTAACCTCGCCGAAGCGTAGCACCCGCACGGGGGCCGCCAGCGGGCAGTCGCCCTGGGTGGGCGTCTGGACGCGGTACTGGATCATGTCCCGCTTACGGGCTTCATCGAGCAGCGCCAGGCACGCCTGCGGATTATTCGCCATCTGGCGCAGTTTGTAGCGCGTCACCATCGTCGGCGGGTCAAGCGGCGAGAGCGGCGCGAACGGGTTATACCAGGCCGGCAGAGAGTCATAAAGCCAGACGCCTGCGAGCGCCGTTAACGCCAGGGTTGTCACCATCGCTATCCCTTTTTTCGCCATGCCACCGCCAGCAAACCAGACACAAAATCAAAGTATAACCGCTGTGCGCCGCACGACGCCGTTGCCCGCCACGAACCACATGAATCCGCCTGCCGGGCGTGCTATGTTGTGGACTTTCGTCTGCTTTAAGGATGGGTTGTAAAAATGGCAAAACTGCGCGTGGGCATTGTGTTTGGCGGAAAATCAGCGGAGCACGAGGTGTCGCTTCAGTCGGCGAAGAATATCGTCGATGCGATTGATAAAGAAAAATTCGACGTCGTGCTGCTGGGCATTGATAAACAGGGCCAGTGGCATGTGAACGACGCGTCCCGTTATCTGCTGAACGCGGAAGATCCGGCGCGCATCGCCCTGCACCGCTCCGAGAAAAATGTCGCGCTGATCCCAGGGCTCAGCGAGCAGCAACTCATCGAATCAGACAACCGCCAGGCGCTGCCGCAGCTGGATGTGATTTTCCCGATTGTTCACGGCACGCTCGGCGAAGACGGCTCGCTGCAGGGCATGCTGCGCATGGCGAACATTCCGTTTGTCGGCTCCGGCGTGCTCGGCTCGGCGGTGAGCATGGATAAAGACGTCGCCAAACGTCTGCTGCGCGATGCCGGTCTTGCGGTCGCGCCGTTTATCACGCTGACCCGCGCCAACCGCCAGCGCATCTCTTTTGAAGACGTAAAAGCGCAGCTCGGCCTGCCGCTGTTCGTGAAGCCCGCGAACCAGGGCTCTTCCGTCGGCGTCAGTAAAGTGAATGACGAGGCGCAGTATCACGCCGCCGTCGCGCTGGCATTTGAATTCGACCATAAAGTGGTGGTGGAAACCGGCATCAAAGGCCGTGAGATCGAGTGCGCGGTGCTCGGCAACGATTCACCGCAAGCGAGCACCTGCGGCGAAATCGTGGTGAGCAGCGAGTTTTACTCTTACGACACCAAGTACATCGACGATCAGGCCGCCCGCGTGGTGGTGCCTGCGGATATCGCGCCTGACGTGAATGAGAAGATCCGTGCTATCGCGATCCGCGCGTTTCAGGCGCTGGAGTGCGCCGGGCTCGCGCGTGTTGACGTATTCCTGACGCCGGACAACGAAGTGATCATCAATGAGATCAACACCCTGCCAGGCTTTACCAATATCAGCATGTATCCGAAGCTGTGGCAGGCGAGCGGCATGGGTTACCAGGAATTGATTACCCGCCTGATTGAACTGGCGCTGGAGCGCCACCAGGCCGATGCGGCGCTGAAAAGCTCCATCACCGGCTAAGCCGTAAGCGTTACTCTTCCGCCGCGTTCGATTCTTCCGGGCGACGGCGGATGATAAAACCCGCAATCCAGAAGCAGATAATCCACGTCACCAGCCCCACCGCATAGGTTTGCCACCCTTTCGCCTCAAATCCCAGCAGACCAATCACGCCATTCATAATAAAAATCAGGCCCAGTGCGACCGCGTAATAGTGCCAGTCACGGCGAATTTTGGCAGAGAGTTGCATGGTTGCTCCGAAAGCGTCAAAAAAACCATCTTCGCACATCGCGTCATGGCTGTCTGTGGCCCGCGTCGCGCGGTGTGACGCGCATTACGGTTACGCGTAAAGACGTTTAAAAGCGCCAGTAAACTTCCGCAAGCGCAGCGGTGATTGCCCGTTATCAGGCAAGAAAAGTCTGAATGTTAACCAATTATTAACGCAGTTACAGAAATGTGAGAATCGACATAATTTTGACATTCAGGAGTAATCTGCCCGCCAAATTACCACGAATCCGATATTGACAAATAAAATCTCCTGCCAAACTTCCCCCTGTAGCACCCTGGCGTTACGTCAGTACGAAGGTAAAACCCCGGAGGTCTGTATGGCTGAGATATCGTTACCCAAACCCATAATCGCCGGGAAACCAGGAAGATCCACCGCGCTTGGCAACATTGCTTACGCGCTGTTTGTGCTGCTCTCTTTCTGGGTTGGCGCGCAACTCCTGAATGTCGTGGTACATGCACCGGGCGTTCTGGATAATCTCATGCAGATGCAGGAGAGCGGCCGTCCGCAAATCAAAATGGGGCTGGCTGTCGGCACCATCTTTGCGCTGGTGCCGTTTCTCGCAGGCTGCGTCTTTGCGATGGTCATGGCGTTTTTCTTCCGCCTGCGACGTCGTCGCTTTTAACCTTTACTCATACAGCGTGCCCGACGGTCGTCCACACGCTTCGCAAACCACGCCGTGGTGAGCTGACGCGTGATCTTCGGGCTTTCCAGTTGAATGCCAGGCAATAATTCGCGTGGCAGCGTTCGGCCCGCGCGTTTATCCGCGAGCGCAAAGACCTTCTTATAAATTTCGCTGTCGCTGAAATCCTCGCTATCCCCTTTCGCCAGCGCCCGATGGATCTCGCTGTCGCTCATATCAAGCTGGCCGGCCAGTTTGCGCACCGCGTTTTCGGTCGCACCCGGCTTGCTGCTGTCATAGCGAATAAGATCGCCATCCAGCGCCAGCTTCACGCCACTCGCCTTACTGACGGCATTCTGGAACGCCGCATTGCGGCTCGCATACCAGCCCGCGTTGAAATCCGCGAAGCGATAGAGCGGACGTGAATAGTCCACCGGATAGTTCAGCAGATGATAAATGCCAAACCACAGCCCGCCGCGACGGGTAAAGACTTCCTGGCGCAGCGTGCCGTCGATGTCATACGGATAGCCGCGCGCGTGCTGTTCGGCGAACGCAATGCTGACCTGCATCGGCCCGCCGGTGTGCACCGGGTTTAAGTTGCCGAACAGCGTCTGCCCGAGCGGCACCATACCGATGAAATCATCGAAAATCGCGCTCAGTTCGCGCTCGGATTTCACGTTGTCAAGCCGCTCGCTGTAGCTTTTACCGTTGGGGGATTTGATAAGCAGCGCGGTGTGCACCACAAAGGCGGGAATATGCAGCTTACCGGCGCGGCGCTCGATCTCCTTCCAGGCTATCTTGCCAAGCCCCGGCACCTGCGGGTCAGCCTGATAATTCGACTCCTGCTCCGCCACCGCCAGTACCGAACAGATGTTCTCTTCGGTTGCCGGGATCTTCTGCGTCTCAAACGCGCGGGCGATATCGCGCGCCCAGCCGTCGCGATCTTTCACGCTCGCCGGCATTTTTTGCTTCACCACGGCGCGCACGTCGAGCGGTTTCGCGCCCTTTTCGGTGGTCGTGGTCTGGCTGGTACACCCTGCAAGCGTGAGCAGCGCGGTAAGCGTCAGAAGACGAAAACGGGTGGGCAAGGCAAACGTGGCGGCCATGATAATCCTGTCTGGCTGGGTTCAGGGCGTTAACCCTGCCACGTTTTTGCCGCCGCGAAAAGCGGATCGCTCCGAAGACGCAGCGGCAAACCGTCTTTACAGCGCTTCCTGCGCTTCGGGTTCAAGGTCGGGTTTATCGTTCAGCGTACGCTCAAAGCTGCGCAGACGTTTGTAGATAGACATCAGCTCAACAAGCGTGGTCCAGGAGCTAATCAGATACTGGAACGCGCCGCGCACTTCGCCAAACACGTTGCTTATCTGCGTCATCAGCCCAAGCGTAATCGACCCTGCCGCAATGGACGGGAACATCAGGAACAGACCGAAAATCGCATCCACCTGGAGGTAGAGAATGCGGACGATGTTGAAATAGGTGTAGTGGAAATAGAGCCGGAAATAGTTAAAGCGCACGTTGCTGAACAGCGCCTGCACCGTTTGCGGATCGGCGCGCGTCGGATCGTCTTCGCCATAGACCAGCTCTTTACGATAGGCCGCCTCAACGCGCTGATTGCGAAACTCCAGGCCCGGCAGCTTAATGCCGACCAGCGCCAGCAAACCGGTGCCCATCAGCGCCCAGACGATCGCGGCGATAACCAGCCCATAAGGCACCTCGCCCACTACCGGCAGTTCTTTCACGTGCGGCGAGAGCGCCACCAGCACCGGCAGAAAGGCAATCAGCGTCATCACGGCTTTCAACAGCGACACGCCCATATCTTCAACCGTGGAGGCGAAACGCATGGTGTCTTCCTGCACACGCTGCGCGGCGCCTTCGATATGACGAAGCCGCGGCCAGTGTTCCATGTAATATTCGTTCATGGCGGTACGCCAGCGGAAGATGTAGTGGCTGATGAAAAAATAGTTCAACACGCCCACGGTGACGTAGATAAGCGCAATGCCAAGGAACACCATGAGCCCGCTGTAAAACTGGCCGATTTTGACTTTATTGGGCGCGCCCAGCGCGGTCTGGATCAGGTCAAAGAACGGCGCATACCAGGCGTTAATGGTGACCGTAAGTTCCACCATAAACCAGGTGACGAAAATCAGCAGCGCCGAACCCAGCACCGACCAGCGCTGCCAGCGGTGCGGGCAATAGACGCGCCAGAAGGCGGCGAACAGCCCCACGCAAAGCGCGTAGTAGGCATAGAAAAGAATAAAGTTGCCCGACCAGAAACGGGCCGCGCTGATGGGCAGCTCGCCCGCCACGCCGAACCGTTCGGCAAGCCAGCCGCCGCTCATTTGCCAGACGACGAAGGCCAGCATCGCCCAGATCAGCGCCGAAAGAAAAAAAGCGCCGGGACGAGGAAAAAAGGATTTAAACATCAATCGCTCCTGCAAATATTTTTGTTTTTGCTGTTGCTGTATAGCCTGTGCCCTGCGCGTGCGGCAGGGGTACTGAGTGTAACGCGACAGGCGACGGCTACGCCGCCCGGCGTGTTTCCAAAAGTGTAACGGCGCGCTGTCTGTTCGCGCCGTCATGAGACAAAAACCGCGCCGTTTAGTTCGCCTGCCAGGCGTCCAGAATCGCGTCTGTTTTCATGATGCGCAGCGGGTTGCCGGGTATGGTCAGGGTGCTCCACACGTCGTTGTAGTGATCGATAAGCACCGGGGCGGCAGCCGCGCGGCGATCGGCGGTGGTATGGGCGTCGCCTGCGACCGTCACCTGAAACCCGCGGCTCGCCGCCTGTTTAATCGTGGTGTCCACGCAGTAGTCGCTGGCGCAGCCGCATACCACGAACGCGCTGATATTGTGCTCGCGCAGCAGCGCCTCAAGCGGCGTGCGGTAAAAGGCGTCGCAGGCGGTTTTGGTCACGCGCAGGGCGTTTTGCGGCACGTTGAGCTCCGGCAGAAACGCAAACCCTGGTGAGTCTTCTTCCAGCCCGCCCGGCTCCGTGTGCTGAATAATGATGACCTGCTCTGCGCCCGCCATCAGTTGGTTAATGCGGGCGACGCGCCCGTCGCGGTCAAAACGCGGCGTGGCGAAAACGCCGTTCTGCATATCGATTACCATCACAACCCGTGGTACAGCCATCACGCACTCCTTCTCAGGGAAAGCAGGAGATTATCACAGGCAACGCACGCGGCACCGCCGGAAAAATTTTGCGCAAAAAAACGAGCTGTTACGCATCGTTACGTTTTTTCGGCGGCTGGCACGCTTTTCGGGCCTTTGCAGATCCGCGCGCAGTAGTATAAATACCCTCTATTCCCGCTCACTGAATGGATTGCTTCGTTGAAACGTTGTCTGCTCTCCTGCGCCCTGCTGATAAGCGCAGCTTTTTCTGCGGCTCAGGCCGCGCAAACCTCGCCTGACCCGGTCTTCGCCTCTGATATCGTTGACCGTTACGCCAACCATATTTTCTACGGCAGCGGCGCCACCGGCATGGCGATTGTCGTGATTGATGGCAATCAGCGCGTGTTCCGAAGCTTCGGCGAAACGCGCCCCGGCAATAACGTGCGCCCGCAGCTCGACTCGGTTATCCGCATCGCCTCGCTCACCAAACTGATGACCAGCGAAATGCTGGTGAAAATGCTCGATCAGGGCGTGGTGAAGCTTAACGATCCGCTGAGCCGCTACGCGCCGCCCGGTGCGCGCGTGCCGACCTATCAGGGCGAGCCAATTCGACTGGTGAATCTCGCCACGCATACGAGCGGCCTGCCTCGCGAGCAGCCCGGCGGCGCGGCGAAACGCCCGGTGTTTGTCTGGCCCACGCGCGAGCAGCGCTGGCAGTGGCTCTCCACCGCATCGTTAAAAGCGGCACCTGGCGCCACGGCGTCTTATTCCAACCTCGCGTTCGATCTGCTGGCCGATGCGCTGGCCAACGCCGCGGGCAAGCCTTATACCCAACTCTTTGAAGAGCAGATAACCCGCCCGCTTGGCATGAAAGACACCACCTTTACGCCATCGCCGGATCAGTGCAAGCGCCTGATGATCGCGGAAAAAGGCGCGAGCCCGTGCAACAACACGCTGGCGGCCATCGGCAGCGGCGGCGTTTACTCCACGCCGGACGACATGATGCGCTGGATGCAGCAGTTCCTGGCATCCGATTTCCATCGCCGCAGCCCGCAGGCGGACCGGATGCAGACGCTGATTTATCAACGTACGCAGTTAACCCGCGTCGTCGGCATGGACGTGCCGGGTAAAGCGGACGCGCTGGGGCTCGGCTGGGTGTACATGGCACCGAAAGAGGGGCGTCCTGGCATCATTCAGAAAACCGGGGGCGGCGGCGGCTTTATCACCTACATGGCGATGATCCCGCAGAGCAATATTGGCGCTTTCGTGGTAGTGACCCGCTCGCCGCTGACGCGCTTTACTAATATGAGCGACGGGATAAACGATCTGGTGACGGAACTGAGCGGCAACAAACCGCTCCAGACGCCTGCCCTGTAAAGCAATAACGGCGCCTGTGCGGCGCCGTTATGTTTCAGTAGTTGAGCGGCAGTTTGTTGACTGCCACCAGCTTGCCCTTCTGCATTTCAATGTATTTGCCTTTTCGCAACTCCGCGAGTATCTCAGCGATGACCGAACGGGAAATATGAGTATGGTTCTGAATATGGTGAATAACGCCCACCTGCGCGCGCACTTCGGGGCTCCAGGCCGCCATCGTTAACAGCGTGGAACGGATCTGCGAATAAGTCGTCGTGCCGATAAAGTGCGCGTCGCGCCACTCAAACCAGCGCATCAGCCAGGTCTGCCAGTGACAGAATGACTTCCACAGCTGGCGATGTTCGATAATTTCAATTGCCCGGCGAACCGGCATACGAAAGCCGCGACAGGGGGTTTCCGTTATCAGGGTATAGCGAAGCGGCTCCGGGATCACCGCATCAGAAAAGCTTAAATAGAGCGGCGAAGTCATTAAATCGACGTGAATATGGTTCTCTTCACGCCAGACATTGAGGCTCCCTTCCTTAAAAAACCAGCACTGTTGCTCGCCCTGCTCGTTGATAAACGAGAGTTCGCAATGGGCGTCAATATCAAACGGCGTTCCTGACGGGGCCAGATGACGCTGAAGAGCGTCGAGATGATGTAGGGGTTTTACCAGATCTAACACGCGAGATATCCATTTCAGGTGTGTTGGGGAGGAACTGCCTGTCCACATGGGACAGGCAGCTTTTGACGCTAACTGCAGAAATTACCAGGTGTATTTGACGCCAACGTTCGCGGCCCAATCCTGGTCCACATCGCCACCGCCGAGGTAGTTCGCATCGGCATAGGCGCTGAAGTTTTTGGTGAAGCTGAACTTACCGCCAAGCCCTGCGCGTACTGCGGAGCCTTCCATGCCGTTATCGATATTGTCGCCGTTGACATCGGCGTCGTTACCGCTGGCATCGTCATAGACATAGGCCAGTTTGGCATACGGCGTGAAGGACTGATCGTTGCCGTAGTTGAAGGTGTAACCCAGATCTGCGCCCAGTTCATAACGCAGGCTGTCGTAAGACTGGCTGTTGACGCGCATATCGTTGCTCAGCTGATAGCCGTCGCCATCCTGGAACAGGCCGGAGATGCTGGCGTACGGGGTCAGATAACCCTGCGTATTGAACTGCCAGTCATAGCCCAGTTTCAGGCCAAAGCCCCAGGCATCGGAGGACGCATCACCGGAGACCGCCTGGCCGTTGCTCATCACTGCGCTCAAATCGTTGCTGTAATGGCTGTAGCTCAGGGTGGTATCCAGGAAGACGTTGTTGGCGAACTGCGCGGAAGAATAGAGACGCGCGGACTGGCTGTCCTGATCAACGCTGCCGCTGTGATCGTCCATATCCCCTTTCGCAAAGCCCGCTGCCGCGCCGATCATCCATTTGGCGTAGTTGCCTTCCACCAGTTTATCGAGACCAACCATCAGGCCGTTGACATCCTGGTTGTAACTCAGCTCGCCGTTATCGCCGTTGAAGTTACCGCCGAAGTAGGTCACCCATGCGCCACCGTTATCCCCTGGCGTATGACGGCCCTGCGCGAGACGCGTGCTCAGCACATCCTGTTCCAGATTCCAGATGTTGGTATTGGCGGAAGGAATGCTCAGCGCCATGTTGGCGTAGTCGGTCAGCTCACGCTGTTTCAACACCACGGTATCGCCCTGCTGCTGCGCCTCGTAGGTGTACGCCCCCAGATCCGCTTTGTTGGCGGCGGTAAAGCGCGCGGATGTCGCGTCGTTATCGTCATACACCCGTATCACTTCGTTGCCTTTATAATCAGCAATCGAGCCCGCGCCAGTGGCGTTATCGATACGCACGCGATAGTTGCCCGCCACATCGCCGTTCACCGCCAGATGACCGTCTGAGTTGAGCGCAATCACGCCCTCGTCATAGTCTTTCTGATGCGGATCGTTGGTGACGTAACGCGCGTTATTCAGTGAGGCATCCAGCACATAGTCACGGCTTGCGACGTTAAGCACGCCGTCGTCGGTCAGCACGACGTTATCCGCATCTACCTGACCGAGGCCCAGGTTGAGCTGCGCGCCGTTAGCAACGGTGAGCGTGTTGGCGTACAGCGACGCGGTTTCTTCCGTGAGCGTCGCCTGACTGCCGCTGTCCAGCGTCAGGGAATCGGTCGCCACCGCGCCATCATCGCCGATGTTCAGCGTCGAAGCATTGGTCAGGGTGATGGAATCCGCCAGCAGCGATGAGCTTTCAACGTTAACCTGTGAATGATTATCCACCACCAGCGCGTCGATATTAGACACTTTACGGGTATCCCATTCGGAGCCGTTTGTCAGCGTCACGTTGAAAATACCGCTCTGATAGACTTCATTGCCCGTCACGTGGCCCGCTTCGTTAAACGCGGTATCGCTGTTTTCGATGCCATACGTGGAGCCAGGCCAGATGCTGTTTGGCTGATAGTCATACAGCTCGGCGGTCGCTTCGACATTAGAAATCGCCGCACCCACCCATTTGCTGCCGTTGGTGAGCGTCACGTCCAGGCGGTCGGTATTATCCCAGCCGTTAGAATCCAGCGTACCGTCGCCGTTCACATCATAGGCGTCAACGTGCGTGATGACCGGGTTGCCGTCTTGATCCAGCGTAACGCGGTCATACCCGCCAAAGTTTTCATCAAAGGAGCTTTCGAAATAGATGTCGCCGTTAATGGTTGATCTGTCGAAAGAGGCCGTCGTCTGCATTGAGTTATCAGAAGCCGGATTAGCAATCACCGCAAGCGCGATATCATCCGCAGTAATGGCGTTATCGTAATCGCTGGCTTTACCCGTGTGGCCATAAAAACCACTGGTGCCTTCATCCGTCCATGAGCCGGAGCTCAGCACAGAATCTTTTACCACAATGCTGTTATTAAAAATTTCACCGCTATTTGAGCCAGTCGGCGATGTCACATCCTGATTATCTTCCCATTCATATCCCTGCGTCAGCGTAATACCCGCAACATGAGAATTATTTTGAATAACCAGATCGGTTTCCTGGTCGAGCGTAATTGCCGTGCCGAGATCAAAAATATCCATAGACGCCGTCGTTTTATCATCGGCGTTATAATAGGTATAGTGCTCGAAGTCATCGTCGATAGTGGAATTATCGACGGTTAATGCGAGACGGTTATAGAGATAATCCCCGGTGCGGTTATCACAGTTTTCCGTCATGCATTGTGAGGTAATCATCCCGTGGATAGTGCTGTCTTTAATGGTCAGCGCGTTAGGGTTGGTATTATTACTGGTGCCCTCATCAAGATACCAGGTGGAAATAACGCCATCGACATGCGCGCCGGAAATTTGCGGATAAATATTGCCATTATAATAATCAGAGCCGTAATCGTAACCGACATAGCCCTGATACATAATACCGCCGTCATAATAAAACGTGTCGGGTAATGACTCCAACTTATTGATAGTGTTTTATGTTCAGATAATGCCCGATGACTTTGTCATGCAGCTCCACCGATTTTGAGAACGACAGCGACTTCCGTCCCAGCCGTGCCAGGTGCTGCCTCAGATTCAGGTTATGCCGCTCAATTCGCTGCGTATATCGCTTGCTGATTACGTGCAGCTTTCCCTTCAGGCGGGATTCATACAGCGGCCAGCCATCCGTCATCCATATCACCACGTCAAAGGGTGACAGCAGGCTCATAAGACGCCCCAGCGTCGCCATAGTGCGTTCACCGAATACGTGCGCAACAACCGTCTTCCGGAGCCTGTCATACGCGTAAAACAGCCAGCGCTGGCGCGATTTAGCCCCGACGTATCCCCACTGTTCGTCCATTTCCGCGCAGACGATGACGTCACTGCCCGGCTGTATGCGCGAGGTTACCGACTGCGGCCTGAGTTTTTTAAATGGCGGAAAATCGTGTTGAGGCCAACGCCCATAATGCGGGCGGTTGCCCGGCATCCAACGCCATTCATGGCCATATCAATGATTTTCTGGTGCGTACCGGGTTGAGAAGCGGTGTAAGTGAACTGCAGTTGCCATGTTTTACGGCAGTGAGAGCAGAGATAGCGCTGATGTCCGGCGGTGCTTTTGCCGTTACGCACCACCCCGTCAGTAGCTGAACAGGAGGGACAGCTGATAGAAACAGAAGCCACTGGAGCACCTCAAAAACACCATCATACACTAAATCAGTAAGTTGGCAGCATCACCAACGTGTCGTAACTTTTGCCTGAAATATCCGTGGCAGCGGAGGCCTGAGAAGCGATAGCCATCGTGCAGGCCACGGCTAATTGTGAGACTACAAGTTTCTTTTTCCAGGAGTGCATTTATCATCCCTCCTCAGGGACGTCACAAAGTTGGTCCATCAAATGGTTTGCCGTAATACAAGCGTGATGTATTAACGATAAAATTATGCACGCTGAAAAATTAAAGGTTCAATTCTTCTTTACCAATTGTACGAATCCGCACTCTTTTATTATTTAGGAATAAAACCGGTTCCTCTCTCGTTATCCCTTTATACCTTACCAGACGAAAAACCCTTCATTTTGATTACCGCCAAAATATTGCTTATTTAAATATCCACTCCTGGAATATTGGCTTTAAAAATAAAATAGCCCTCAGTTATAACACTCCCCTGCCGTTTCGTTGCCCGGGCTTTCACCCTTCCCCTGACGATACTCATCTATAATATGAATATCTTAATGGCATGGAGAAAGTGAATCTAATGAATGAAAAACTTCAGCACGCCGCAAAACAGGCCGGTATCTGGCTGAATCAACACGGGCTACGACTGGCGACGGCCGAATCCTGTACCGGTGGGCTTATTACGTACACCCTGTGCGCCACCGAAGACACCACCGCCTTTTATTCGAGCGGTTTTATCACTTACACCAATGACGCCAAGCAGCGCATGTTAGGCGTGAAAGAAGAGACGCTGCGCCTCTATACCGCCGTGAGCGAGCAGACGGTGCATGAGATGGCGGCGGGCGCCCGCGAGCGTTCGGGCGAGGATGTCAGCCTCGCGGTGAGTGGTTATGCCGGTCCATCCGGCGGTGAAGACGGCACGCCGCCGGGCACCGTGTGGTTTGGCTGGGGCATGCCGGGCGAGGAAACCGTAGCGGAAAAGCGTCATTTCAATGGCGATCCGAAAACCGTTATCGATCAGGCGGCGGTCTTCGCGCTGGAGCGCCTTATTGAACTGCTTAAAGAACGCGTTTCATAATGCCCACGTCAGGGTCTGCCGTGAAAACGCCCCGGCTGGCCTTGTCCGTTGCGGGCGCGCGTGATTTAGCGCCCACAATCGTCAAACATCCAGTCCTGTTTCGGGTTAAAATAAAGCCTGTCCCATTTCTCTGATAAGAAGCAATTATGGCCGATTTTTCATTGAGTTCCCGCCCGCGCCGCCTGCGTCAGAACGCCTCGCTGCGCGCCATGTTTGAAGAAACCTCGTTAAGCCGCAACGATCTGGTACTGCCGATTTTCGTTGAGGAAGAGCTGGACGACTACAAACCGATCGCCGCCATGCCGGGCGTGATGCGTATCCCGGAGAGATATCTCGCCCGTGAAATTGAGCGTATTGCGAAAGCGGGCATCCGCTCCGTGATGACCTTCGGGATTTCGCACCACACCGACGAGTGCGGCAGCGATACCTGGAATGAAAACGGTCTGGTGGCGCGTATGTCGCGTATCGCCAAAGACGCCGTGCCGGAAATGGTCGTGATGTCTGACACCTGCTTTTGCGAATATACCAGCCACGGCCACTGCGGCGTGCTGTGCGAGCATGGCGTGGACAACGACGCGACCCTGGTAAACCTGGGCCGTCAGGCAGTGGTTGCTGCCGCTGCAGGTGCCGATTTTATCGCGCCTTCCGCCGCGATGGACGGCCAGGTGAAAGCCATCCGTCAGGCGCTCGACGCCGCGGGCTTCACGGATACGGCTATCTTCTCCTACTCCACCAAATTCGCATCGTCCTTCTACGGCCCGTTCCGCGAAGCCGCGGGCACCGCGCTGAAAGGCGATCGTAAAACCTATCAGATGAGCCCGATGAACCGCCGCGAGGCGATCCGCGAATCGCTGCTGGATGAAGCCGAAGGCGCGGATGCGCTGATGGTCAAACCGGCGGGCGCTTATCTCGACATCCTGCGTGACGTGCGCGAGCGCACCAGCCTGCCGCTTGGCGCTTATCAGGTGAGCGGCGAATACGCGATGATCAAATTCGCCGCCCAGGCGGGCGCGATTGACGAAGAGAAAGTGATCCTGGAAAGCCTCGGCGCTATCAAGCGCGCGGGCGCGGATCTTATCTTCAGCTACTTCGCACTCGATCTGGCCGAGAAAAACATTCTCTGACCTGTCGCGGCGGGCGTTCTGTCCGCCGCGTTTTCTCCTCCCCCCTACGCTGTGACCGTTCCTTCACGCCCCTGACATGCGGCCGTCATCTTCCGGGTCTATCACTGTTCGCAGACGGTTCCCGAGGAGACACAACCGTGTTCAGCATCGACAACGTTCTTGACGATCTTTACCCCCAGAAAACCCCCGCCCCGTGGCTGAAAAAAACGCTCAAACGCCTGCTTTATGAACAAGAGTTTCAGGAGTTCGCCGCCCGCCATCGCCATCTCAAAGGGCTCGATATGGTCGAGCAGGTGCTGGAGCATCTGGACATTCGCTGCGATCTGCCGGCCCGCTCACTTGAGCAGATCCCGGATAACGGGCCGCTGGTTGTCGTCGCCAACCACCCGACCGGCACCGCCGACGGGCTGGCACTGCTCTACGCCATCTCCCGCGTGCGGCGCGACGTGCGCGTGGTGGCGAACCGGATGCTGAGCCATCTGGAGCCGCTGTCGTCGCTCTTTATCGCCGTGGATAACATCGGCAACCGCACCAGCAAAACCGCCATTAAAGAGATGGAGGCGCATCTTGAACGCGGCGGCGCGCTGATTTTCTTTCCCGCAGGCGAAGTGTCGCGCCCTGGCCCTGACGGTATCCAGGACGGCGTCTGGAACGCCGGTTTTGTGAAGCTCGCAAGCCGCTACCGCGCGCCGGTGCTGCCGGTGCATATCGCCGGGCGCAACAGTCTCGCGTTTTACGGCGCGGCGCTGGTCGCCCCGCCGCTCGCCATGCTGATGCTTATTCGCGAAATGTTTCGCAAGCGCGGCACGACGCTGCCAGTCAATATTGGCGAGCGTATCCCGTGGAGCGCCTGGCATGATGCAAACGCACATCCGCGTGACGCGGCAGCGCGTTTTCGCCAGCATGTTTTACGGCTGGGCAAAGGACAGCCGGGCTGCTTTAAAACCGAATGCGGCATCGCGCGCCCGGAAGACCGGGCCGTGCTGCGCCGGGCGCTGGCCCAGGCGGAGACGCTTGGCGAGACGCCGGACGGCAAAACCATTTATCTGTGGCGACGCAACGGGATGGAAGAAGCGCCGGTGCTGCGTGAGCTGGGGCGGCTTCGTGAAATCGCCTTTCGCGCCGTGGGCGAAGGCAGCGGCAAGCGGCGCGATACCGACGCCTACGACGACGACTACTGGCATCTGGTGTTATGGGACGACGCGGCGCTGGAGATTGTCGGCGCGTACCGGTTTATCCCGACAGCGCAACAGGTGGCGCAGCGTGGCCCGCAGGGGCTTTACAGCTACAGTCTGTTTCATTACGACGAGCGGATGGAAGATATTTTAAGCCAGGGGATTGAGCTTGGCCGCAGCTTTATCCAGCCGCAATACTGGGGACGTCGCGGGCTTGATTATTTATGGTCGGGCATCGGCGCGTATCTGGCGCGCTACCCGCAATACCGTTATCTCTTCGGGCCGGTGTCTATCTCCGGCGGCCTGCCGCCTGCCGCGCGGGATCTGCTGGTCGCGTTTTACCGGCTCTGGTTCCCGGCGCAGCACCCACTCGCCGCCTCGCGCCGACCTTATCCGGTGTCGTTGCCGGAGGCGCTGGCGCAGTTTGGCGGCGAAAATTATCAGGAAGATTTAACGCGGCTGAAGTCGCTGCTGGGGAATCTGGGCTGCGGTATTCCGCCGCTTTACAAGCAATATTCAGAGTTGTGCGAGCCGGGCGGCGTGCAGTTTATCGATTTTGGCAGCGATCCGGCGTTTAATGATTGTGTGGACGGACTGGTGTTAGTGGATTTAACGCGCCTTAAAGCGTCACGCCGGGAGCGGTATATCGGCACATCTGCGCCGGCGGTTGAATCACCCTAATCGGTGTTGTTGGCGGGTGCGCTTCGCTTACCCGCCCTACAAATCACGTTACGTTACGCTAATCGTAGGGTGGGTAAGCGAAGCGCACCCACCGTTTTTTCCGCCCGGGCGTTAATCGGTTGGTAAGGTGGATGGTTTTGCTCCGGCTAAAAAAAATCGGCCCCTCAGGGCCGATTTCCGCCGGGAGCCGGGATTGCAAAGGGGGCGGCGGCGAGCTCCCTTTGCACGTTCGCGTGAGCAAAGCGCCCATATGAAGGCGACTTTATGGCGAACGGAACCTATTCACCGCCCTGGTATATATTCCCTCATACCGACGCTCTTTCTGAACGAGATCGAGAAACCCCGAACGGCGGGTGCGGCTTCGCTTACCCGCCCTACAAACAACACCATTCTCATCGTAGGGTGGGTAAGCGAAGCGCACCCGCCATTCAGCCCGCACGCCACCCATAAAAAAACCCCCGGCAAGCCGGGGGTTTGATTTACTGGGGAATCGTAAAACTTATGCAGCAGGCTGGGCAGCCGGTTTAGCAGCATCGTGTTTCACTGCTTTTTTGTGGTGCTTTTTAGCAGCCTGAGCTTTCTGCTCTACAGCCGGTTTCTGAGCGGCGGCTTTTTTGTGGTGCTTTTTAGCAGCCTGGGCTTTCTGCTCAGCAGCCGGTTTCTGCGCGGCGGCTTTCTTGTGGTGCTTTTTCGCAGCCTGAGCTTTCTGCTCTACCGCTTTTTTATGCGATTTTTTGTGATGCGTTTTTGCAGCAGGCGCTTTAGCCGGTGCAGCAGTGGTGGTAGTGGTTGCTGCAGCAGCCGGAGCCGGTGCAGCAGTGTTATCAGCCGCGAACGCAGCAGCGGACAGACCCATAGTGGCGGCAACAACCAGCGCTAATACTTTTTTCATCTCTATACCCTCGAATTGGCTTTTAGTTACCCCGCGTCGGGGCTCTGGAAATCACTATAGAGAACCCGTGCCGCCGCTTCAGTGAGTGATTGGTATCGGCGTGTAACCGAATGTACAAGCGCTGCGCAAAAGAAAGGGCGCCGCAGCGCCCTCTGTTTAACCGGCCCGATAAAAGGGCTTATCGCCAAGGATCGTCGCGCGGTGCATCACGCGCCGGGCGGGGAGATAATCGGCGTTGGCGTAGTGCTGCGTCACGCGGTTATCCCACAGCGCCACGTCATTTTCTTGCCAGCGCCAGCGCACCTGGAACTCCGGTTTTGTAATATGCGCGAAAAGAAAATTCAGCAGCGCGTCGCTCTCTTTGGGCGACACATCGACAATGCGCGTCGTGAAGCCTTCATTGACGAACAGCGCCTGTTTACCGCTCACCGGATGCGTGCGCACCACCGGGTGCAGCAGCGGCGGGTTTTTCTCCACCGCCGTGAGCCAGCGCTGGTGATCTTCCTCCGTTTTCGTGTGCTTCCACTCCGGGAACGACTTCCGGAAATCGTGCTCGGCGCGCAGGCCGCTTAACAACTGCTGAAACGGGGCGGAGAGCGCCTCGAACGCCGCGATGCCGCTCGTCCAGAGCGTATCGCCGCCGGTGGGCGGCAGCGCTTTCGCCGCCAGGATCGCGCCCGCAGGCGGCGTGTCGATAAAGGTCACGTCGGTGTGCCAGTTATCGTTATCCGGCGGGTTATCGTTATGCGTATCCAGCACGATAATCTCCTCCACGCCTTCCGCATGCGGGTAGACCGGGTGAATGTGCAGATCGCCAAAACGCATCGCCAGCGCCCGCTGCTGCTGCGGCGTGATGGGCTGATCGCGCACGAACAGCACCTGATGGCGTATCAACGCGTGATACAGCTGCTCGAACTGGCTGTCGCTCAGCGGTCGCGCCAGGTTGATATCGGAGACCAGGGCACCGATATACGGCCCCAGCGGCGTGATGGTTATGCGCTCGCTCATTGTGTTTCTCCATGCCAGGGCGTCAGACGGCGCGTCAGCGCGCGCAGCCCCAGTTCTAAAATAAAAGCCACCAGGGCAATCACCGCGATGCCCGCCAGCACGACATCTGTCGCCAGAAACTCACCGGCGGACTGCACCATAAACCCAAGCCCGCGCGTGGCGGCGATAAGCTCGGCGGCGACCAGCGTTGACCAGCCGACCCCAAGCCCGATGCGCAGGCCGGTTAAAATCTCCGGTAGCGCGCCGGGCAGAATCACATGCCACAGCAGCTGCCAGCGGCTCGCGCCTAAGGATTGCGCCGCGCGGATACGCACCTGCTGCGCGCTTTTTACGCCCGCCAGCGCCGACATCGCCACCGGAGCGAAAATCGCCAGGTAGATCAGCAGCACTTTGGAGGTCTCGCCGATACCGAACCAGATAACCATCAGCGGCAGATAGGCGAGCGGCGGAATGGGCCGGTACAGCTCAATCAGCGGATCGAGAATGGCGCGCAGCGTCGGGTTCAGCCCCATGGCGATACCCACAGGAATGCCAATAAGCGCCGCAGCCAGCAGCGCGGTCAGCATGCGGCCCAGGCTCGCGCCAAGATGCGCCCAGAGCGTGGCGTCCATAAAGCCCTGCGGCCCGGCGATGGTGATGAGCTGGCGCAGCACCTGCTGCGGCGCGGGCAGAAACAGCGGGCTCACCAGTTGCAGCGCCGTCGCCGCCCACCAGAGCGCCAGCAGCGCGCCGAGCGTGGCGAGGCTTATCGTCACCGGGCGCACGGCCACACGGCGGCGGCGCACCGGCGTACGCGCCGCGTTATCGTTAATCAGTACGCTCATGGGCGCTCTCCCGTAATTCAAAGACCCGGCTCAGGACATATTCGCGACGGGCGATAAACGCCGGATCGGATTTAATGGCGCGCGCCGGTTCGCCCGCGACAAACCGCCTCGCAAAATCAAGGCTCAGCCGCTCCTGCACGCGCCCTGGCCCCGGCGACAGCAGCACGAGATCGGTCGCCATAAAGACGGCTTCTTCGATGTCATGGGTGATGAGCAGGACTTTTTTGCCGCTTGTCGCCCACAGGCGCAACAGCAGCGTCTGCATCTGCTCGCGGGTAAAGGCGTCCAGCGCGCCGAAGGGTTCATCCAGCAGCAGCAGTTGCGGGTCGGCCGCCAGCGCGCGGGCGATGCCAACACGCTGCCGCTGACCGCCGGAAAGCTGCCAGATAAAGCGGTTTTCCGCGCCCTCAAGCCCCACTTTGGCAAGCATCTGACGCGCCAGCGCGCGGCGTTCTTCACGCCCGACGCCCTGAAGCTGCAAGCCAAATGCGACGTTATCAAGCACGCTGCGCCACGGCAGCAGCCCCTCATGCTGAAATACCACGCCGCGGTCAGCGCCCGGCCCGGTGACGGCGCGGCCGTCAAGCGTAATGCTGCCCGTTTCCACCGGTAAAAACCCGGCGATGAGATTCAGCAGCGTGGTTTTGCCGCAGCCGGACGGGCCGAGCACCACCAGCAGCTCGCCGTCATTAAGCGTCAGGCTGATATCGGCAAGCGCAGGCTTGCCGTCGAAACGGGCGTGAAGGTGAGAGACCTGTAGCATCGCGCCCCCTTACGGCTGAGCCAGCGGCTTCACAAAGCGGTCAGTGACGAACGCGCGATAATCCTGCCCCGCCTGCGCCACTTTGCCCTGCGCTTTCAAAAACGCGGCGGTGTCGACAATCGCCTGATTCACCGGCCCGTTAAGCTGCTCCACCTGCTGGCTGGCGGGAAGATAGGTATTGCCCTTCACCAGCCCCGGCACATCGCCCTGCGGCACGCCGCTTAAGCGCGCGAGCTTCTCCAGATGCTCCGGCTGCGTAAGCCAGCCGTCAGGGTTGTCGAGATACCCGCGCTGGGCCGCCAGCGCGCTGCGGGCAAAGGCGGTGACCACTTCCGGGTGTTTTTCGGCGAAGTCTTTACGCACCACCCAGACATCCAGCGTCGGCGAACCCCATTTCCCCACTTCCGAGGAGTCGGTCAGCACCGTACCCTCTTTTTCCAGCGCGTTAACGGCTGGCGCCCAGACGTAAGCGCCGTCGATATCGCCCCGTTGCCACGCGGCGATGATCGCCGGCGGCTGAAGGTTAACAATGCTCAGTTGATCCGGGCGAATGCCCCAGTGTTTCAGGGCCGCCAGCAGGCTGTAGTGGGTGGTGGAGATAAACGGCACCGCGATGCGCTTGCCGATAAGATCCTGCGGCGTGCGAATCGATTTTTTCACCACCAGCGCCTCGGAGTTACCAAGCTGCGAGGCGAGCAGAAACACTTCGATGGGGACATTCTGGCTTGCCGCGACGGCGAGCGGGCTTGAGCCGATGTTGCCTATCTGTACGTCGCCCGAGGCGAGCGCGCGCACCACGCTGGCCCCGCTGTCGAATTTACGCCACTCGACCGTCGCGCCGCTCTCTTTGGCGAAGGTGTTATCCGCCTGCGCCACTTTGGCGGGTTCGGCGGAGGTCTGATACGCGACGGTGACATCTACCGCCTGCGCCTGAAATGCCCACAGCGCCAGCGCGCCGATGAGCGTAATACGCGATGTGATTGCCATACTGTCTGCCCCTGTAGTGTCTTGTTATACGGGCAGTATTTCCGCTGCGGGACATCAGTTGAAGGAATAAAAAAGCATCGTTAATGCCGAATCGTTTTTAGAAAAAAACCGGCAAAGGTTAGTTAATTTTTTGCGCTGGGAAGAGGTGCAGGAGTGAGGATTGGGATGCCGGGTATGCGGTGCTCTCCCATATCATCGTAGGGTGGGTAAGCGAAGCGCACCCACCGTTTTTCAGCCCGGCCACAACACGGACGGCAAGGTGGATGGTTTTACTCCGGCTAAAAAAATCGGCCCTCATGGGCCGATTTCCGCCGGGAGCCGGGATTGCAAAGGGGGCGGCGGCGAGCCCCCTTTGCACGTTCGCGTGAGAGAACGGCACAGAGGACAATGACGTGATGGCGAACGGAACGATTTCACCGGCCTTCCATATGCGCCCTGCTCCCTTCGCCTGCCCTCTCTTCCCAACTGGCGGGTGCGCTTCGCTTACCCGCCCTACATGTCAAAATAAATCAACGGTAATGGGCGTGGTTTTACTCCGGCTAAAAAAATCGGCCCCTCAGGGCCGATTTCCGCCGGGAGCCGGGATTGCAAAGGGGGCGGCGGCGAGCCCCCTTTGCACGTTCGCGTGAGAGAACGGCACAGAGGGAAATGACGTGATGGCGAACGGAACAATTTCACCGGCCTTCCATATGCGCCCCGCTCCCTTCGCCTGCCCCCTCTTCCCAACTGGCGGGTGCGCTTCGCTTACCCGCCCTACACGTCAGGTCACTCCCTGGTAAAAAAACGGCGGGTGCGCTTCGCTTACCCGCCCTACACGTCAGGTCATCCTCTGGTAAAAAAACGGCGGGTGCGCTTCGCTTACCCGCCCTACACTTCAGGCCATCCTCTGGTAAAAAAACGGCGGGTGTGGCTTCGCTTACCCGCCCTACAAAATAGATACCCAGGTTATGTAGGCCGGGTAAGCGAAGCGCACCCGGCATTTCCCTTAACGCTGCGCGCGCAGCGCCGCGATATCCGCAGGCGTGGTGCGGCAACAACCGCCAATCAGCGCCGCGCCCGCCGCGCGCCACTCCTCCAGATAATGCGCCAGCGTCTGGCAGGCGTGCCCGTCGTGACGCCAGGTTTTGCTCACCGCGTCATACTGCTCGCCGGAGTTCGGGTACACCACCAGCGGCAGCCGGGTGGCCTCATGCAGACGCGCCAGCGCGGCAGTGGTTTTCTCCAGCGCTACGCAGTTGATGCCGAGCGCCACAATCTGCGGATACGGCGCGAGCGCGGCCGCCACATCGCCAAGCGGCGTGCCGTCGCTGATGTGATCGCTGTCGCGAAGCGTAAAGGTAAACCACGCGCGTGCCTGCGGGTAGCTTTCCAGCAGCGCGGCGAGCGCCAGCGCCTCCGGGAGCGACGGCAGCGTTTCGCAGGCGAGCAGATCCACGCCCGCCTCAAGGAGCGCCTCCACGCGCGGACGATGGAAATCCGCAAACTCCGCCGCCGAAAGCGCATAGTCGCCGCGGTATTCCGAACCGTCCGCCAGGTACGCGCCATACGGCCCGACGGAGCCTGCCACCAGCAGCGGCCCGGCATCCGGCTGTTCGTCGTAATAATCGTCACGCGCCTGACGCGCCAGCTCAACGCTTCGCGCAATCAGCGCCCGCGACTGCGCCTCATCCAGCCCGCGCGCGGCAAAACCGGCTGGCGTCGCCTGGTAGCTGGCGGTAATGGCGCACTGCGCCCCGGCGCGGAAGTAATCAAGATGCACCGCGTAAATCAGCTCCGGCTGCTCCATCAGGACTTTCGCCGACCATAAGCTGTCGGCGAGATTACAGCCGCGCGCTTCCAGTTCGGTTGCGAGCGCGCCGTCCAACACCACAAACGGCTGCTGGCTTAAGAGCGGGGTTAACGGGTTATTCAGCGACATGGCGAGGCTCCTCGGTGCGGCGCGTGCGGAAAAATTGCGTCAGATAATACGCGCCGTAGCAGAACGCCACAAACGGCAGCCCGCACCAGAGCGCGATGCGCTGGCCCGGATCGAACGCCAGCCCGACGCAGGCGATAAAACAGAGCGCGAAGCCCAGCACCGGCGTCAGCGGGTACCAGGGCGCGCGGTAATGTAATTCGTTGAGCGCCCGGCCCTCGGCCAGATGACGGCGACGAAACATAAAATGCGCGGCGCAAATGCTGAGCCACACCGCCACCACCGCGAAACCGGAAATCGCCGAGAGCGCCACAAAGACGGTATCCGGCGCCACGATGCTGGAAAACAGCGCCAGCACGCCGCCCAGCATACTCACCGACAGCGCCGTCAGCGGCACGCCGCGACGCGTGAGGCGCGAAAAACCGCGCGGCAGCGTGCGCTCGTTGGCGAGCGACCAGAGCATCCGTCCGGAGGCGTAAAGCCCCGAATTCGCCGCGGACAAAATCGCGGTGAGGATCACGAAGTTAATGATATCGGCGGCGTACGGAATGCCGATTTTCTCAAACACCAGCACGAACGGGCTTTTCACCACACCCGCCTGATCCATCGGGATCAGCGCCGCCAGCACCAGCACGGTGCCGAGGAAGAAAATCACCAGCCGCACGATGGTCGTGCGAATCGCAACCGGCACCACCTGCTGCGGGTTTTCGGTTTCACCGGCCGCGATGCCGATAAGCTCAGTGCCGGAAAACGCGAAATTCACCGCCACCATCGTCATCAGGATCGGCAGCGTTCCGGCAGGGAACCAGCCCGCGGCGGTCAGGTTATGGAACAGCGGCGCGGGCGAGCCATCTTTCATCGGCAGAATGCCAAACATCGCCGCCCCGCCGAGCACGATAAACGCCACGATAGTGATAACTTTAATAAGCGAAAACCAGAATTCGCCCTCGGCGAACAGCCGCGTGGAGAAAACATTCAGCCCGAAAATCACCACGCAGAAGACCAGACACCAGACCCACACCGGCACCTGCGGAAACCAGTACTGCATACAGAACCCGGCGGCGGTAAAGCTTGAGCCGAGCGCCACGGTCCAGGTGAGCCAGTAGAGCCAGGCGACGGTATAGCCGGTCGCCGGGCCTAAATAGCGCGCCGCGTAAACGTGAAACGCGCCGGTTTCCGGCATGGCGACGGCCAGCTCGCCGAGGCATTGCATCACCAGCCAGACCACCAGCGCGCCGATAAGATACGCCAGCAGCGTGCCCGCCGCCCCGGTCGTGGAAATAATATAGCCGGTATTAAAGAACAGCCCGGTGCCGATAACGCCCCCCAGCGAGAGCATCACCAGATGACGGGCCTTCATGGTGCGTTGTAGCTGCTGCGATTCCTGCATAAACCCTTCTATACGTTCAGACGTCTAAACATCCATAACTGAACGTTATACCGGGAAGCGGTGCGAAATGCAAAAGCCGTCGTGCGCTCAGCCACTTATCCGCAACTGCTGCCGCCTGATTATTCACCGCATACATACTTCGCAACACCCTTCGCTGGCGAAGCCAGGGGTCGGTTACTACCTTTAAGTCACTATAACGAGAGCGCCTCCCCGCGGAGAAGCCGCTCTTCTTCGCTGCGGCGCACGTTCGCGGCACTGGCAAGGCACGTTTGAGGAAGCACTATGAAGAGTCGCTCTGTACCCTGTTTTATGACGGGAGGCCGCTGACTGGCCCGGCGAATATCCCGCTTATCGATTTTCTGACGGCCTGCGATGTCAAGCTCCCGCACGTCTGTTACCACCCCGCGCTTGAGCCGATGCAAACCTGCGATGTCTGCTGGGTGGAGTATCAGGGCGAGCTGGTGCGCGGCTGTACGCTGAAAAGCGCGCAGGGCATGGAAATTGCCAGCCGCACGCCTGAGGCGCAGGCGGCGCAGCATGAAGGTATGGACAGGCTGCTCGCCAAACATGAACTCTACTGTACCGTCTGCGAACACAACACCGGCGACTGCACCCTGCATAATGCCGTGGCGGATATGCACATCCCGATTCAGCGCTACGAATACCAGCGCAAACCCTACGTTAAAGACCACTCCAACCCGTTTTACACCTACGATCCAGATCAGTGCATTCTGTGCGGGCGCTGCGTGGAGGCGTGCCAGAACGTCGAGGTCAACGAGACGCTGAGCATCGATTACACCATGGCCCACCCGCGCGTACTCTGGGACGGCGGCGAGACTATCGCCGGCTCCAGCTGCGTGAGCTGCGGGCATTGCGTCACCGTCTGTCCCTGCAACGCCCTGCTTGAGAAAACCATGCAGCCGGACGCCGGGCCATTTACCAGCATGAAGCAGACGCTCAAGCGCCCGATGATAGATCTGGTGAAAGCCATCGAAAACACCACGGGCGCTGAGATCATTACCGGCATTTCGGTGATGGACATGCACTGGCGGCAGCCGGAAATCAAACGCACCAAAACGGTCTGTACCTATTGCGGCGTCGGGTGCAGCTTCGAGATCTGGACGCGCGACCGCCACGTGCTGAAAGTGCAGCCTGTCGCCGACGCGCCTGCCAACGGCATCTCCACCTGCGTGAAGGGCAAATTCGCCTGGGATTTTCTGAACGATAAAGCACGCCTCACCACACCGCTTATTCGCGAGAACGACCGCTTCCGCGAGGCGAGCTGGGACGAGGCGCTGGCGCTGGTGGCGCGCCGTCTGCTGGCGATCCGCGATCAGTACGGGCCGCAGGCCATCGGTTTTATCGGCTCCAGCAAGGGCAGCAACGAAGAGGCCTACCTGACGCAGAAAATCGCGCGCCTCATTATTGGCACCAACAGCGTCGATAACTCGTCGCGCTACTGCCAGAACCCGGCCACCAAAGGACTGTTCCGCACCGTCGGTTATGGCGGCGACGCGGGCACCATTGAGGATCTGCATAAGGCGTCGCTGATTGTGATTGTCGGCAGCAACACCGCGGAGAACCATCCGGTGATCGCCGCGCGCATGAAAGCCGCGAAAAAACATCACGGGCAGCAGCTTCTGGTAGTCGACCCGCGCCGTCACGAAATGGCCGAGCGCGCCGACCGTTACCTGCGCATTCGCCCCGGCACCGATATGATCTGGGCCTCGGCGATGGCGCGCTATATGTTTGACCACGGCTACGCCGACGAGGCGTTTCTCGCCGCGCACGTCAACCAGGTGGACGAATACCGCCAGTCGCTCGCGCCGTTCACGCTGGACTTCGCCGCCGACATGACCGGGCTTACGGTGGAGGAGCTGACCGCCGCCGCCGAGCTTATCGGCAACGCGCCGTCCGTCTGCATCGTCTGGGCGATGGGCGTGACCCAGCACAGCCACGGCGCGGACACCAGCACCGCGCTCTCCAACCTGCTACTGGTCACGGGCAACTACGGTCGCCCCGGCACAGGCGGCTACCCGATGCGCGGGCATAATAACGTGCAGGGCGCGAGCGATTTCGGCTGCCTGAAAAACTACTACCCGGGCTATGAATCGGTGAGCGATGAAACCGTGCGCGCCAAATGGGCGAAAGCCTGGAGCGTGGCGCCGGAAAAACTGTCGCTGGAGGCAGGCTCGGATAACTTCGAGATGGTGGAGCACGCGCGCACGAAACAGATTCGCGCCATGTATGTCATTGGCGAAGAGACGGCGTTTTCCGACGCTGACAGTACTAACGTGCACGAGGGCTTTACCGATCTCGATTTCCTGGTGGTGCAGGATCTCTTCTTAAGCCGCACCGCGCAATTCGCCGATGTGGTGCTGCCCGCCTGCCCGAGCATTGAAAAAGACGGCACCTTTGTGAATACCGAGCGACGCATTCAGCGCTTCTATGAAGCCATGCCGCCGCTCGGCGACAGCCGCCCGGACTGGCGCATTCTGACCGAGCTTGCCGCACGCATGGGCCACGACTGGGGCTACACGCACCCGTCGCAAATCATGGCGGAGGCGGCGAGTATCGCCACGCTGTTCGCGGGCGTCAGCTATGAGCGTCTTGAAGGCTGGAACTCCCAGCTCTGGCCGGTGAAACCTGACGGCGAAAGCACGCCGCTGCTCTACACCGACGGGTTTAACTTCCCGGATGGCCGCGCCGTGCTCTACCCGCTGAAGTGGCAACCGCCCGCCGAAGCGCCGGATGACGAATACGATCTGGCGCTCAATAACGGGCGCATGCTGGAGCATTTCCAGTCGACCAACCAGAGCGGACGCGGCGGGCGCACAATGTCGCTGTCGCCCGACTGGTTTGTGGAAATCAGCCCGCAGCTTGCCGCTGAGCGTGGGCTCTCCGAGGGCGACTGGGTGAAACTCACCTCGCGACGCAGCTCGCTGGAGGTGCCGGTGGTCATCACCGATCGCGTGGCGGGCCAGTCGCTCTTTATCTCTATTCATCAGGGCAAACCCGGCATTAACGCGCTCACCGGCGAGCACCACGACCCCGACGTCAACACGCCAGCGTATAAAGAGCTCGCGGTAAAACTGGAGAAACTCTCCCGCGCGCCGCACCCGTCCCCGCTGCCGCGGCACAACTTCCGCTATGGTGCCCGCACGCCGATGGCGGGCGTGCCGGTCGAAGAGAAATGGCAGCGTGACGATTACCGTCTGCCGCCCGAACAGGAACCTCACCCGGAGAAATTTTAATGGCCAAAGCGATTGACTATCAGCCCGAGCCGCCACGCATCGGCCCGACGGCGGACGAAGAGCTGCAACGCCTGCTCCAGACGCTGCATGAACATGGCGTGCTGCGCCTGACCAACGATCTGGTGGCGTCCAACAACGAGTGGATCAAGGTCATCATCGACGGCCTGAGCCGCAAAGGTTCGCTGAACGTTATCCAGAACATCTCTGTGCTGCTGATGGCGCTCTCCACCATTCCGCCGGAGCGGATGTATAAGCTCGCCTTCGGCGTGCGCGATTTCGCCGCGGAACTGAGCCGCGAAGAAGCGCGCCCGGAAAGCGAACAGGCCGACGCGCCAGGCGCGCGCGGAGCATGGAAAATGCTGCATGACGATGAGCTGTGGCGCTCGCTGACGCCGCTGCTCAATGGTCTGAAAGCCTTCTCCCGCCGCATGGAAGAGGAGGTGGACAAACCCATCTCCTCGTTTACCGGCAAGCCGAGCGACGCCTGACAATGATTAGCCCGGAAACCGCGCTGCTTTTGGCGCGCAGCCAGTTCGCCTTCACCATCGGGTTTCATATCGTACTGGCGGCGCTGACGATAGGCCTCGCGCAGTGGCTGATGCTGCTGGAGGGCTTGTGGCTGTGGCGCAGGCAGCGCATTTATCTCGATCTCTATAAATACTGGAGCAAGATCTTTGCCCTGAACGTCGCGGTCGGCGTCGTCACCGGCGTGCTGATGGAATTCCAGTTCGGCGCCAACTGGGGCGAGCTTTCCAGCCGCGCCGGTGCCGTGATGGGGCCGCTGATGTACATGGAAGTGCTGGTGGCGTTTTTCCTCGAAGCGGGCTTTATGGGCGTGGTGCTGTTCGGCATGGGCAAAGTGCGCCCGTGGGTGCATTTTCTCGCCACCTGCGTGGTGGCGGCAGGCTCGCTGTTCAGCGCCTTCTGGATATTGTCGGCGAACTCGTGGATGCAGACGCCCGCGGGTTTCATCATCGGGCCCGATGGCCGCTTTCAGCCCGTTGACTGGTGGGCGGTGATTTTCAACCCGTCCTTTCCGTACCGGCTGATACATATGTCCATCGCTGCGCTGCTCGCCACCGCATGCCTGGTGGCGGCGGTCGGCGCGTGGCACCTGCTCAAGCATCCGCAACAGCCGGGCGCGCGGCGAATGTTCTCCTGGGGGCTGTGGGTATTGCTCGCGCTTGCGCCCCTTCAGGCAGTGGTGGGCGATCTGCATGGCGAAAACACCCGCGATCACCAGCCGGTCAAACTGGCGGCGATGGAAGGCAGCTGGAACCCGCCGCCGCCCGGCGAAGGCGAGCCGCTACGGCTGTTCGCGATCCCGGATATGGAGGCGCGGCGCAACCACGTTGAAGTGGCGATCCCGTCCATCGGCTCGCTCTATCTGCGCCATAATCTCACCGGCACCATTCATAGCCTGAATCAGTATCCGCCGGACGAGCTGCCCTGGGTGCCCGGCGTCTTCTTCGCGTTTCGCGCTATGGTCGGGCTCGGCTTTCTGATGATTTTCGTTGGCGTCGCCGGGCTGGTGGTGCGGCTGCGTGGCCGGTTGTGGGAGGCACGCTGGCTGCAGCGCGGCATGGTGGCGATGGCACCGGCGGGCGTTATCGCGATGCTCGCGGGCTGGGTCGTCACCGAGACGGGCCGCCAGCCGTGGACCGTCTACGGGCAGTTGCTGACCCGCGAGAGCGCCTCACCCATCGCGCCCTCGCTGGTGCTCGGTTCATTTGTCGCGATTGTGGTGGTCTATCTGCTGATTTTCACACTCGGCATGGGCTTTATGCTGCGTCTGCTCGCGAAACCACCGGGCGACGACGCGCCGGATGCCAACCCGTCCGTGGCGGCGCAAACCGGCAGCGGCGTGACGCCGCACAGTCTGCGGGGGCATTCAGATGACTGAACTACTGCTTTCTCTGCCGCTGTTAACGCTACTCTGCGCCGGCGCGCTCGCCGCGGGCGTGCTGATTTACGTGTTGCTTGACGGCGCGGATCTCGGCGTGGGGCTGCTCGCGCCGTTTCAGTCGCCGCAGGCGCGCCAGCAGATGAACATTTCGCTGCTGCCGGTCTGGGACGGCAACGAAACCTGGCTGGTGCTGACCGCGGGCGCGCTGCTGGCGATGTTCCCGGTCGCCTTCAGCATTCTCTACAGCGCGCTCTACCTGCCGGTCTATATCATGCTGCTGGCGATGATTGTGCGCGGCGTGGCGATTGAGTACCGCCACCTGCGCCCGCGGCTGTTCGACGCGCTGTTTATCGCAGGCTCCTGGCTGACGTCGTTAAGCCAGGGCGCGACGATGGGCGCGTGGGTTGAAGGCATTACCCATAACGGCGCGACATTTACCGGCGGCCCGATGGACTGGCTGTCGCCCTTTTCGGTCTTCTGCGCGATGGCGCTCAGCGTCGGCTATGCGCTGCTCGGCGCATGCTGGCTTATCTGGCGCTGCGAAGGGGAACTCAACGCGTGGGCGCGGCGTCAGGCCATGTGGCTTGCCCTTCTCACCGCCGCGCTGCTGGCCGGCCTGCTGGTCTGGACGGTGCAGATCAATGAGACCTACCGGCTGCATCTGCAACTGTGGCGCTGGAGCGGGCCGCTGGCGGCGGTGGGTTTGCTGGCGTTTTTGGGCGTGATACTGACGCTGCGCCAGCGGCGCGATTTCCTGCCGCTCGCGATGACGCTTTTGCTGTTTATCGCGGCGTTCGGTGGGATGCTGCTGGCCGTTTTTCCGTTTATTCTGCCGCCGAATCTGTTGCTTATTCAGGCTGCCGCGCCGCCCGCCACGCAGAAGCTGATGCTTATCGCGTTCGGCATTTTTGTGCCCGTTACGCTTATCTATAACAGCTGGGGGTTCTGGGTGTTTCGCGGCAAGATCCACGCCGTGCGGGAAGACGAGCGCCCCTGACGCATGATGCGGGGGCCACTTCTGCACGGCCATAAATAAGAAAAAGAATAACAGGAAGCGGTAACGGGAATAGTCGCGGCGCACAAAAGAAGTGAATATTCACTCTGGCTGATTTTAATAAACAGCGAAAAAGAAAAGATTTTACGAATTTAAAAGAAGCGTATTATTCGCGGCGGGTGCCTGAGGCTTTCTGGTTTCAGGCATTATGCAGGTTCTGGAAAGATGAAGGCCCCGAGTTAATTACCTTAACCCGAGGCCGACACATGAACCCGAACAGTTCATATGTTAGCCTCTTACTCGCCTTTCGGCAAGGAGAATGGCTATGAAGGACAATACTTTTATCTGGTGCATTATTATTGTTTGTGTGACGGTAATAATGTTCACCACCCTTTCACGGGAAACGCTTTGCGAGCTGCGCTTGCGGGGCGCGGGTATGGAGATTGTCGCTTCACTGGCTTGTAAACCCAGAGAGTAAGCGTCTGACGCGGGGAGCCATCCCCGCGATTTGACTGGCGGATTTATGCCTTCAGGCACCCTTATTTATTATTTACTGACGCGTATTAATTCTATTAGCCGGTAACAGGATCTTGTATTACCCGTAATTGCGCCAGACGACTGGCGGTGCGTCCAATATCGTCAAGCGCAACGGCATCAGTAATTTCAGCGACCGAATTCGCGCTCGAAATAAATAACTGCCGCTGCTTATCATAAAGCACATCAATAAGATTAATAAACCGCTGCGCCGCCGCCGGGCTAACGCGCGAAAGCCGCGGCACATCATCAATAAACCAGCAGGAATACGTTTCACACAGCGTTAAATAATCCATGACCGCCGTCGGCGCTTCACATATTCCCGCAAAGGTGAAATGCAGCAGATGGCCCGGCGGTGATGCGGCATAAAAGGTGTGATAACCGGCCGTGACCGCAAATTCACCGTGCGCCACCGCAAGCCCGTGCGCCGCACGCTGGTCAGGCGTGCCTGGCTGCAGCCACGCGCCCTTGCTGAACAGCCCGGCGTCGCTGCCCGCCTCAAGGCGGTAATCGCGCTCGCCGTTAAGGGCGAAAATCGTCATCTCTCGCTCGATAAGCGCGATGGAAGGCACAAACAGCTCATGGTAGAGCGGGTGTGAAAGCAACTCTCGCGGCGAATAATTGGAGGTCAGGATCAGCGTAATTTTCATCGCCTGCGCCACTTCTAACAGCTTTTTCGCGAGCATCGCATCGCCCGGATCGTGCAGGTGGAATTCGTCAAAGCAGAGCAACCGCGCGTCGCCTAACTGCGCGCGCAGCGCCTGCTCCAGCGATTTATCCACCATGCGCTGATGGAGTTCGCGAAAGAAGTCATGGAAGTGCGCGCGTTTTTTCGCCGCGAGCGGCAGCGAGGCAAAGAAGTTATCAACAATAAAGCTTTTGCCGCGCCCCGGCCTGCCCCAGACATACAACCCGGCAAACCGCGCGTGGCCCGCCAGCAGCGGCGCGGCGAGGCTATCGAGTTCGCTGATAAGCCGCGTCTGGTCGCTATCAAGGCGCAGCGCTTTTTGCTGCGTCAGCATTTGCATGGTTTCGCGAAACGAAAAGGGGGCGGCAATCCGGGCCATCGCGGCAGCTCCATATGTAAACAAAATGTTATTAACCCACACTCCGCGTGTTTTTTCAAAAAGCGCCGCACGATCTCTCAAAGAGACGCAAAAAAAGCCCCGCACGGCGCGGGGCTTTCTGTGAAAACGCGTATCAGGTATAGAGCGACGCTTCGCCCGCCGGGCGGGTTTTGAATCGGCGGTGTATCCAGAGATACTGCTCCGGCGCGCGCAGGATTTCGCGCTCAATCACTTTGTTCATGTAGCACGCCGCGGCGGCTTCATCTTCACGCGGGTAGCCCTGAAGCTCCGGCTGAATAATCAGTTTATAGCCGCTGGCGTCGGGGTTGCGGATCATCACAATGGTCAGCATCGCCGCGTTGCTCAGGCGCGAGAGCACAAACGTTCCGCGCGTGGTGGCGGCGTCGTTTACCGCAAACAGCGGCGCAAAGGTGCTGCCGCGCGGGCCGTAATCCTGGTCCGGCGCAAACCAGACCGCTTCGCCCTGCTTCAGCGCGTTGACCATGCCTTTGAGATCTTTACGGTCGATCATCGCTTTGTTAGAGCGCATACGCCCTTTGGTCTGCGCCCACTGCATCGCTTTGTTGTTGTGTGGACGGTACATCGCCATCATCGGCTTGCACAGGCCCATCACGCGCCCGCCAAGCTCCAGCGACATAAAGTGCACGCCAATCACGATAACGCCGCGCCCCTGCGCGCTCGCCTGATGCAGGTGATGCAGCCCTTCGACGTTAAACCATTTTTTAATGCGCGCGTCCGACCAGAACCAGGCCATGCCGGTTTCCAGCAAAGCCATGCCGAGCGACAGGAAGTTTTCCTGAATCAGCTGCTCTTTTTGCGCCTCGCTGAAATTCGGGAAACAGAGTTCGAGATTGCGGCGCAGGATTTTCTCACGACGCTTCAGAAAGCGGCGCGAGTTGCGGCCAAGGAATGCGCCAAGGCGCATCAGCAGCGGGTGCGGCATTTGCACCAGCAGCCACAGCAGGCCAAGACCAAACCAGGTAAACCAGTAGCGCGGATGCAGCAGCGCACGGGAAAAAGGCGTGACGTGATTCATAAAGCCCCTTTATGCACAGAGATGTATCGCATAAAGAAGCCGTTCCGTAAGCGGTACAAACCAGACAGACAATCATTCAGCAGGGATACAGCCTTCCTGCTACCTAATAATATGGAGGAAAAAAATAAACCCGTGCCGGTGAGGCTTTCGGTTTTAATTACAGCCGTTTCAGGATGTGAATAAAAAGTGGTCTTTCCATAAACGCTGAAACATTCCGTCGTATTATTCGACATTTCCTGACAACAACAGCGCCATGACGCTGTCATTAAAAAGATTATCCCACTAATAATAACAACCTTCATTAACGAAAATTCGTTCCGGCCATCAGATGAGTCTGCAACCAGAATCCTGCATTACCTTGTGTTTAAAGCAATTATTCACACAACACGGCGTTAACCCGGGTAGTTTTAACCACAGTAATGAGGCTAAGCATCAGAGTGAGGCTTTTGCGCGCGGAAAGATAGCGTAATTTTGTAAAGAATGCGATGGAATTATGGAGGTAAGGTAAAAAGAAACTTTTTAGGATTATTACTGTCGCTATTTACTTTTTAAACGAAATATTCCTTACCGCCGGGTATTATTTCCCGGCGCGCGTTGAGAGTGATTAAAAGTAGTGCTTTAAACCATAAATCGCCCAGTAAATCGCAGAGGCGCCCAGATAAATCCAGCACCCCCAGTACGCGAGCGGCTCGCGGTCACTTTTTGCCCTTGGTAAAAAGGCAAACAGATAACTGGCCGCAGCGATAAGTGAAATAAAATAGAAAAACTTCATACTGCCCCTCCTGAAATTATCCGCATAACCGTTTTAATACGCGCATATTCTCAGGATAGACAGCTTTGGCCGATCATGCGCAATTTCCGTCGGGTTCGTTCTGGTGACGCCGGCGGGCTACGCCCTGACAACCGTCACGCCCAGGTTTTCAAAAGGCGCGAGCAGGCTGTCAGCGGTATCGCCCTCGACAACCAGCGTGTTTACCAGCGACATATCGCCAATGCAGAACGCCGAGGCGGCGTTCAGCTTTTCCCGCGAGGCCATCACGACCGTTTCCGCCGCGCGCGAGGCCAGCGCGCGCTTCACGCACGCCTCTTCGTAATCGCCAGTGCTGAGGCCCGCTTCGGCGTGTACGCCGGTGACACCCAAAAAGAACAGGTCGGCGCGCAGATGGCTCATGGCTTCAATGGCCGCCGCCCCCACCGAGACTATGGAATGTTTAAACAGCCGTCCGCCGATGAGGATCACTTCAATGCACGGATGTTCCACCAGTTGCAGCGCGATGCCGGGGCTGTGGGTGATCACCGTAATGGCGAGGTCCGGCGGCAGGCATTTCACCAGCTCGCCGGTCGTAGTGCCGCCGTCGAGCATCACGATCTGCCCCGGTTCAATCAGCGCGGCGGCGCGGCGCGCGACCGCCCGCTTGGAGTCTATCGAAAGCTGGCTGCGCCCGGCGTAATCCACCACCGCCGCCGAAGCGGGCAACGCCCCGCCGTGGACGCGTTGCAGGCGGCCTTCGGCAGAAAGCTCGCGCAGATCGCGGCGGATCGTATCTTCGGAGACGTTAAACCACTCGCTGAGCGCGCGGGACTGCACCTGCCCTTCCGCCGCCAGCTTTTCCAGAATGAGCTTCTTACGTTGTGACGTCAGCATACCGGTTTCCTGTTGCACGAATTTTCTTGACCATGCACGAACATGCACGTTATGTTGCCAATCCTACCTGTGGAGACGTCATCATGCCATCTGTTCGTGAAAAAGTACGCATTGTCGAAACGCAAACCCTGTCTGACGACTGGTATGTGCTGAAAAAATATACCTTTGATTACCAGCGCCGTGACGGCCAGTGGCAGCGCCAGAGCCGCGAAGCCTACGACCGCGGCAACGGCGCGACGATTCTGCTCTATAACCGCGCCGAGCGCTGCGTCATTCTCACCCGCCAGTTCCGCCTGCCGGTCTTTCTTAACGGCTACGACAACGTACTGACCGAAACGGCGGCGGGCCTGCTGGATGAAGCGGAACCGGAAGTGCGTATTCGGGCCGAAGCCGAAGAAGAGACCGGTTATCTGGTGGATAACGTCGAGAAAGTGTTTGAAGCCTATATGAGCCCCGGCTCCGTCACCGAAAAACTCTATTTCTTCATCGGCGAATACGATCCGGCGCGGCGGCGCGGCGCGGGCGGCGGCGTCGCGCAAGAAGGCGAAGATATCGAAGTGGTCAAAATGCCCATCGATGACGCCCTGCGCGCGGTGCGTGAGGGTGAGATTGTCGATGCCAAAACCATCATGCTGCTGCAGTACGCGGCGCTGAACGCGATAGTGTAAGGAGAAAACCATGAGCAAAATGATTCTGGTGGCGGGCCCGTGGCGCAGCGGCACCAACGGCGATGAAACCCTGATGCGCCAGAACCTGGCGCGGCTTGAGCAGGCGGCGCTCGTCCTGTTTGAGCGCGGCCACGTGCCGGTGATTGGCGAATGGCTTGCGCTGCCGCTCGCCCAGGCCGCGGGCAGCGAAAAGCCGGGCGATGCGATAAGCGAGCGTTTTTTATACCCGGTCGCGCACCGTCTGGTGGCGAAATGCGACGCGGTGCTGCGCCTGCCGGGCGCGTCCTCGGGGGCTGACCGTGATGTGGAAATCGCCCGCGAGCACGGGCTTGAGGTTTACTTTTCGCTGGCGGACGTGCCGCAGGGATAATGCACGATATTGCACATCTGGCACCACAACCGGGCAAAAACCGGCAGCGGTGCCAGCGTTAGATTATCCGATCGCCCCACTCCACCGCATCGAGGAAGAGTTTCGTCACCTGCGCTTCGCTCAAATTAAGCTGCTTCATGCCCTGCGAAACCCCCTGCCAGTGGTTCTGCTCATAGCCTTCATAAAGATTCAGCAGCGCGCCGAGCGTGCCACTGCGGTTTAAGAGCGCCTCGCGCACCACCGCAGGCACGGTGATTTGCTCAATCAGTACCGCCATCGGTACGCCGAGGATAATATCCAGCCGCGAAAACAGCCCGGCAATAAAGGCATCGTTTTCATTAATATCGGCCCCCGTGTGCGCCACGGCTTTTTCGCAGAAGCGCCCACAGGCGAGGCTGTAGTTAAACAGCTCCGTCACGGCCGGTTCGCTGCTGTGAGTGACCGCCAGTATCGCGATAAACCGGCGCAGCTCGCTTAAGCCTAAGAAATAGAGAATATTGCGAAACGGCAGCACATCCGCGTTGGCGTGGTGATTTATCTTATATTTGATGTTATTAACATAGCGCATCAACTTATACGTAATCGCCACATCGCGGCTGATCAACTCTTCTATTTTGCGCATATCCGGGTCAGCCGAGACCACTTCATTGAGCAGTTGCAGAATAAACATCTGCTGCTCCGGCAGTTTTCGGGTTTTAATCATTTCCGGCTCGCCATAAAAATAGCCCTGGAAACGCTGGAAACCCATCTCTTTGTAAAGGGTAAACTGCTCGCGAGTTTCGACTTTTTCCGCCAGTAATTTCCGCTGGCTGATATTATTCGCGCGGATAAAGGCGGCAATTTCCTGTGGTGTTGACGCCTGAATATCGAACTTAATGACCGTCACATAGGGCAGGAAATTGGCCCACGCGTCGCTAAGGCGAAAGTTATCCAGCGCGAAACGAAACCCTTTGTAGTACATCTCCCGCACCATTTTTAACAGCTCAGGTTCCGGGGCCGCATTCTGGTGAATTTCGATGACGACTTTTTCCGCCGGCAGCGTTTGCGCCAGGCCATTGACGATCATCTCATGAGGAAAATTAATATACGACGTATGTTGCCCCACCAGGCGCTGCAGCGGGGTGACAAGGAACTGCTCCGCCAGCAGATGGTTGGTGGCGTATTCTTCCGTCACCAGCGGAAACGTATTAGACAGTCCATTGCGATAAAGCAGCTCATACGCGACAGTATTTAGCGCGGCGTCAAAGATGGGCTGCCTGGCGATAAAGGAATACATATTCACCTCCAGTCTGGTATTTACGTAGCATCCCTGGCGAAAACGCAGTTTACGCTGAACCTCACGGCACGCAGACATTTTTAGCGCGGATTTTATGAAAAATTATGATGATGGTTAAGTTTTATCTTATTCAGAGATTCTGGTCAGCGCAGTGAGCGGCAGATATCGCCGCTTTTTCATTCAATTTGCCAAAATAATCGGTTACTTTCGCTACGATCTTTTTTAGTAGTAATAAACTTTTATTTTTATTTCTTAAAAAAATGCGCTGAGAACCCGCGAAATTTAAGCGGGTTCGCTCCTGGCTCACAGTCCCATCCGAAAGCACATCGCCCAGAGCATGTAGATACCGCCCGTGAGAAGGAGCACCCGGTAGCCCCAGACGACAGCGGACTGATGGCGCATAAACGCGCGCAGCGGCTGGCGGTGCAGATTCGCCGCATTATATTTTTCATGAAATCCGGCCATTTTCGCGACACCCCGCTCGACCAGCGCCGCGAAAAAATTAACCATTAACACCACAATGACCGCCATATAGCCTTTGATAAACCACAGCCCCGCGGTGCGATATTCAGCCGGCAAAAAATGGCCCGATTTTTTTAACTGAATGGCGGCGATACTGAGCGCCACATGGACGCCGAGCAGAATAAGAAAGTGCTTACTCACCGTTTTAAACGGTTTTCTGAGCGTCACAAACCAGAAATAGGCCAGCAGCATTGCGGATGATATCAGCCAGAGGAGGAGATTCCCTGCCATCGGTATTGTCCCTGTTTCACCGTAATTTATCTGTCTACCTTCGCATATTCACCGCGTGATGTCATGGAAGCCTAAGACCAGTCACTCCACGGCGACGCATGAGAAAAAATGTTTTCGGCCGTTTAAATATAAGCAAATGTGATTATTCGGAGTGCTCACTCTGCCGGGATAAAAAAGAGCGGGTCATCGTCAGCGTGCGCCATAACGTTTATGAGAAGATCATTACGCCTCTTTATTGCTATCCGATTTAAAACAATGTGTTACCAGTGACAATTATCATCTCGCTCATCATTTCTCGCTTTATTACCTTTCTGTTTCTGTTATAGCCACTCGCATTTTCTTACCCATTATTTTTAAAACTTTACAAAGCTGATAAACCTTTAAACTTTAATTCCTCTTATAGGATTTTCCTGAGACATAAATATCACTGAACAGTGCTACTTATTAATTTCGTCGTAACGAGTCCACGGAAAACGCCTTTACCGGCAGTCAATATTTGGCTCGTTGGATCCCTCATGGAGACCGCATTTTGACCACCTTAAAACCTCTTCTGGCCAAAAACCGTAGCTGGGCGCAACAGCGTCTTCAACGGGACCCGGATTACTTTGGCAAACACCTTGACCAGCAGCAGCCGCACTCGCTCTGGATTGGCTGCTCCGACAGCCGCGTTCCGGCGGAAGTGCTGACCGGCTCCCACCCCGGCGAACTGTTCGTGCATCGCAATATCGCCAATATGATTAACCCCGACGACGACAATTTTATGAGCGTGCTGCAATACGCGCTCCATTACCTGAAGGTGAAACGCATCGTGGTGTGCGGCCATTACGGCTGCGGCGGCGTGCAGGCGGCGCTGACGCTGCCGCAGATGTCGCTCGCGCAGGAATCCTCATCGCTTGCGCGGCGCATCAGCCACCTGCGCGAGGCGCTCTCAGAGCACATCGCCGGGCGCGACGCGTCGCCGCCGGATGCGCAAACCCTTAATCAACTGGTGGAAGCCAACGTCATCGCTCAGTTTAACCGCCTGGTGCAGACCCGCACGGTGCGCAATATCTGGCGCAGCGGCCAGGAGCTGAACGTTTACGGCTGCGTCTATGACCTGGCGTCCGGCCATCTTGAAATGCTGACGGAACAAACCGGGGAGGAAGCCGTATGAATATGAATACGCTGCGCCAGGATAGCCTGGCGGGGGTGGTTGTCTTTCTCGTGGCGCTGCCGCTCTGCCTCGGCATCGCCCAGGCGAGCGGCCTGCCACCGTTTGTCGGCCTGCTGACGGGTATTATCGGCGGGCTTCTGGTCACGGCCTTAAGTCCGTCGCGCTTCGCGGTCAGCGGCCCCGCCGCGGGTCTCGTGACCATTGTGGTGGCCTCGATTGAAACGCTCGGCTCGTTTTCCGCGTTTCTGCTGGCGCTGGTGCTGGCGGGCGTTCTGCAAATCGTGCTCGGGCTTATCCGCGCCGGACGGTTTATTTCGCTGGTGCCGGGCAGCGTCATTAAAGGGATGCTGGCGGCGATCGGCCTGTTGCTGATTATGCAGCAGATCCCCGTGGCGCTGGGCTCGGCGGATGAAAACAGCCTGCTGGCGGTCTTTCGCGAGGGTTTCACGTTCTCGCCGGTCTCCATCGCGGTGGCCGCCGCCGGGCTGCTGCTGATGGCGCTCTGGGGCTCGCCCGCCATCCGGCGCGTGAAAAGCCTCGCGTGGATGCCCGGCCCGCTGGTGGCGGTGCTGGTGGGTTGCGTCACGACGCTTGTGCTAAGCCGCACGTCGCCCGCGCTGCTTGAGCGCCTGCCGCTTATCACGCTGCCGGAGTTCGCAAGCCTGGGCGCGCTGGTCTCAGAGCTGGAATCGCCCGCCTGGCAGGCGTTTACCAATCCCTCGGTCTATATCGTTGCCGTCACGCTGGCGCTGGTGGCGAGCCTGGAAACGCTGCTGAGCCAGGAGGCGCTGAAAAAACTGCGCCCGCAAAACCCGCCACCGTCGCCGAACCGTGAAATGCTGACGCAGGGCGCGGGCAATCTGCTGGCCGGTCTCGTGGGTGCGATGCCGATCACCGCAGTCATTGTGCGCAGTTCCGTGAACGTCAGCACCGGCGCGCAGACTAAACTGTCGATTTTCATTCACGGCGCGCTGCTGCTTATCTGCGTGCTGTGGTTTCGCGAGGTGTTGATGACCATTCCGCTGGCGAGCCTCGCGGCGGTATTGCTCTACACCGGCTATAAACTCGCCACGCCGCGCCTGTTCGTCGAGCAGTTCCGCGCAGGCGCGCAGCAATACGTGCCGTTTCTCGCCACCATTATCGGCATTATCGCGTTTGGTATGCTCGCCGGGATCGGCATCGGGCTGGTGGCCCAGATAGCGCTGAGCCTGTGGCACAGCCATCGCAACGCGCTGCAACTGGCGCGCTATGACGATCACTATGTGCTGCGCATCCACCAGAATCTGACGTTTATGCATAACCCGCGCCTGCAGGCGCTGCTGGATAAAATCCCGGAGAAGAGCGTGGTGATTGCCGAGCATGATAACGCCGACTATTTCGACCCGGATGTGAAAGCCGTCCTGAGCGACTTTGCGCAGAATGCGCCGCAGCGCGGCATCCGCCTCACGCAGTGGCCGGTGACCTGACCCTGCCGGGGGCCTTTTTACTGGCCCCCGCCCTTCCTCTTCGCCACTTTTTGCGCCCTTCAGCTACGTTTATAAGACTCTCCGGGATGAAGCCGATGCCGCGACGCTGTAGTATCCGGCTGCTTTTAATGACAATAAGGACGCATCATGAACTCGAAAGAGATGTCCAGGGCCTTTTTTATCCTGATCCTGTTTATCGTTTCGATCCTCTTTTTTAACCTGGTAAAACCGTATCTCTCCGCCGTGCTGTGGGCGGTGATCCTGGCCGTCATCTTCTATCCGATAAAGCGCAGGCTTTGCCACATGATGAACGGGCGCAACAACATCGCCTCGCTTTTGACCGTGGTGCTTATCTGCCTGCTGGTCTTCGTGCCGCTGGCCGTGGTGGCGTCGTCGCTGGTGAGCGAGTTCAACGCCGTTTACAGCGATTTGCAGGCCAATAACACCACGCTTCCCACGCTGCTGGCCGATGTGGTGCGTATCCTGCCGAACTGGGCGCAACGGATGCTGGCGGAAAACCAGCTCGACAACGCGACCGCCATTCAGGAGAAGATCTCCGGCGTGGCGCTCAAGGGCAGCCAGTATGTGGCGGGCAGTATTTTCCTTATCAGCCGCAACACGTTCAGCGTGGTGATTGGCTTCGGCATCATGCTTTACCTGCTGTTTTTCCTGCTGAAGGATGGCTCGCGGCTGGTGTCGGTGGTGCTGAGCGCGGTGCCGCTCTCAGACAAAGTTAAACAGCGGCTGTTCCGCCGCTTTGCCGCCGTGGCGCGCGCCACCGTGAAAGGCACCGTCGTGGTGGCGGTGGTCCAGGGCATTCTGGGCGGCGTGGCGTTTTACTTCGCGGGGATAGGCGCGAGCATTCTCTGGGGCTCGCTGATGGCGTTTCTGTCGCTGGTGCCTGCGGTCGGCGCCGCGCTTATCTGGGTGCCCGCGGTGATTTATCTTTTCACCACCGGGGCGATTATTAAAGCCGTTCTGCTGACCGCCTTTTTCGTGGTGGTGGTAGGCCTTGCCGACAACCTGCTACGCCCGCTGCTGGTGGGTAAAGATATCCGTATGCCCGACTGGCTGATTCTGCTCTCGACACTCGGCGGGCTGGAAGTCTATGGCATTAACGGCTTTGTGGTCGGCCCGCTTATCGCCGCGCTCTTTGTCACCTGCTGGAACACGTTCTCCGCAGGGCCAGGACGCACGCGCGCGTTGCCCGAGAACAAAGAGAACGGCGCTTCAGAGCCAGACGCTCGATAAACCGCCGTAACGCTAAAAAGGCCGCCCCGCGCGGCCTTTTTTATGGGCGCGAGTCAGTCGCGCTGCCAGTAGACCGGCGTGCCGAACACCTCCACAAAGTAGTCGATCGCCGCGCGGACGTTGAGCGGCGGGTGACGCGCGTTCGGGTAGATGGCCGCGATGTGCTGCGCCTCGGTGTTGATCGCCGCCTCATACTCCGGCAGCACTTTCACCAGTTTCCCCTGCGCCAGCCACTCGCCTGTCATCCAGTCCGGGAACAGCACCAGCCCCATGCCGTCGAGCGCGGCCGTCAGCAGCGAATGGGCGTTGTTTGACACCAGCCGCGCGTTCACCGGGTAATGCACCCACGGCTCGCCGGGTTTGCGCGCCAGCCAGCGGTTCGGCCCCGAGGAGCCGCTGTACACCAGGCACTGGTGCGCGTGAAACGCCTCCGGCGAGGCGGGCGCGCCGTAACGCGCCAGATAGCGCGGCGCGGCGGCGAAGTAGTAGCGCTGCTCGCAGAACACGCGGGCGTGAAAGCTCGAATCGGTGAGCGTGCCGATACGCACGATAAGATCGGTGGCGTCGCGGTGCGGGTCGACGTAATCGTCCGTCTGGGTTAAGGCCAGTTGCAGGCGCGGGTAACGCTCCGCAAGCCCGGTCAGCCAGGGCGCGATATGCCGCTGCCCGAAGAACACCGGCGCGTTGATGCGCAGCAGCCCGGACGGCTCAAGCGAGCGGTCCTGAAGCTCGCGCCGCGCCTCGCTGAACTGCTCGGTAATGCCGCGCGCGTACTGCGCGAATAGCCGCCCTGCTTCGGTTGGGATCACCGCGCGGGTGTTGCGGTAGAAAAGCTGCTGGCCAAGCGCCTCTTCAAGCTGGCGGACGGTGCGCGAAATCATCGACGCCGACACGCCCTCCCGGCGCGCCACCGCCGAAAAACTCTGCCCGTCAAAGACGCTGATAAAAAGCTGAAGTGCGCGGATATTCACCGCCCCGCTCTCGTTCATCTGTGCGATTCCTGCAAAGGTGTTTCATCGATCGTAGCGTTTTTTAACGCACCGCGCTCCACTACACTGCGCCGCCTGGCATTTTTTTAAGGATTATCATGCAGCTTTTATTAATAGCGCTCGTGATTGCGGGCGGGATGGGGCTTTCGGTTGAGGCGGGCCTGCTGGGGCCGCTTGGCGGTGAAGTCGGCGATTTCTGGGCGGCGTTCAGCATTTTCGGCGTCGGCGCGGCGCTTACCTTTCTGCTGATGCTGTTTTACAGCCCGCGCAACAGCCCGTCGTTTTTCGCCCAGCCCGGCTGGCAGCTTACCGGCGGCCTGCTTGGCGCGGGGTATGTGGTCATTCTTACCGTCGCCACGCCGGTTATCGGCATCGCCATGACCATGATTGGCATTCTGGCGGGGCAGGTCTTCAAGAGTCTGATTATCGACCATTTCGGGCTGTTCGGCGTTGAGCGCCGCCCGATAGATAAACTGCGCCTGCTGGCGCTGGTGTTTATTCTCGCCGCCCTGGCGCTGGTCGCGCAAAGCTAAGGAACCATAATGACGACAATCATGATTATTCTCGCGATTCTTGGTGGCGCGCTGCTGAGTATTCAGGCGGCGATTAACGGCCAGCTCGGCGGCAAAGTCGGCGTGTTCCGCTGCGCCTTTCTGACATTCTCGGTGGGGGCGCTGGTCTGCGCGCTGCTGATTTTCTTCTTTGAGCCGCCGCATACGACATCGCTGCTCGACGTGCCGAAGTGGCAGCTCACCGGCGCGCTGTGCGGCGTGCCGTATATCGTAATTATGGTGCTGGCGGTGCAGCGCATCGGCACGGCAGTTGCGACGGTAGCGGTGATTTTCGGCCAGCTCGCCATGAGTATGCTTATCGATAATTTCGGCTGGCTCGGCAACGCGGCTATCCCGTTCTCGCTAAGCCGTCTTGGCGCGGTGCTCTGTCTCGCCGTCGCGCTGGCGCTGATTTATCTTGGCAACCGGCGCACCGCTACGCCTCGCACAGACGGCTGAACAGGGCTATCAGCGTGCTGACGGCGGCATCCGGCACCTGTAAATCTTTCTTCACCATCAGATGCAGAGGGGTTGCGCGCCGCGCGCCGTGAGCGAGCGGCAGCGCGCGCAGCAGCCCCTGCGAGAGCGGCCCGGCGATCCGCGCCTCCGGCAGCCAGCCGTACCCCACCTGATGCATCACCGCTTCGATAGCCGCATCCACCGTTGAGAAAACCCACTGCTCCGGCGCGCCGCCGGGGCTTTGGGTTTGCCCGCCCGCAAGCCGGATGCGGGCGAAGCGCCCGAGCGCCTCTTCACCAATCGGCCCCGGCATCTGCGCCAGCGGATGATCGCGGTGCGCCACCGCCACAAAGTTCACGTTCATCAGCCATTCGCCGCGCCCGAGGCTGTCTTCACGGCGCGAGAGCACCAGCAGATCGGCGCTGGAATGCGCGGCGATAACGTCGCTCTGGCTCTCCAGCACTTCAGTCAGTTGCACCTGCGTGGACGGATGCTGGCGCTGAAACTCGCGCAGGATAGCAAACAGCGTCTCGCGCGGAAAAATGTTGTCCACCACCAGATCGATGCGGGTGCGCACGCCGTCGCAAAGCGTCGCGGCATGCGCCTCCACCCAGCTAAAGGCGCTGAGCAGCGGGCGCACCTGCGCCAGCAGCAGTTCGCCTGCGGGCGTCAGCACCGCGCGACGGCCCTGGGTTTCGAGCAGCGCCACGCCGAGCCGCTCCTGTAGCAGCGCCAGGTTGTAACTTACCGACGACTGGCTGCGGTGCGTGCTTTCCGCCGCCCGGGCGAAGCTGCCTTCTTCGACCACTTTGTCCAGTAAAGCCCATTGTTCCAGCGTTGTTTTATGCATAACTCATCGAAATTTTGAATCAATTTTATGCAAAATTAGCGTTATTCATTAAAAAAATAAAGGTCTATGCTTAATTCAACAAAACAAAGGAGGCCAACAATGAGTCACTTCGACAAACACGATTTAAGCGGTTTTGTGGGTAAACATCTGGTCTACACCTACGACAACGGCTGGAACTACGAGCTGTACATTAAAAACGACAACACCATCGACTACCGCATCCACAGCGGCATCGTCGGCAACCGCTGGGTGAAAGATCAGCGCGTTTATATCGTCCGCGTGGGTGAAAACATCTATAAAGTCTCCTGGACCGAACCGACCGGCACCGACGTGAGCCTGATTGCTAACCTCGGCGACCGTCTGTTCCACGGCACGATTTTCTTCCCGCGCTGGGTGATGAACGATCCGAAGAAAACCGTCTGCTTCCAGAACGAGCATATCGAACAGATGGAAGCCTACCGCGAAGCTGGCCCGGCTTACCCGACCGAAGTGATCGACGAATTCGCCACCATCACATTTGTGCGCGACTGCGGCGCCAATGACGAAAGCGTCATCGCCTGCCCGGCAAGCGAACTGCCCGCGGATTTCCCGAACAACCTGCGTTAATCCTGCCCCTTGCGGCCTGCCACCCGGCGGGCCGTTTTTTCACCGCCCTTCTCTGGTCAAACTGTGACCGCGCTCTCATGGTCTACGCTTAAGGCACTACCGTTTCGTCGCAGGTGCCCGCGCCTGTTCAGAGAAAGGATTATCCCGCCTGTGAAAAATAAGACCTACCGCTCCCCCGCGCGCGAGAACGGCTACGCGGGCCTCGGCGATTACGCCGTCATCGGCGAAGGCCGCTCGGTGGCGCTTATCGCGCCGGACGGCGCAATCGACTGGTGGTGCGTGCCGAATCTCGATTCGCCGCCGCTGTTTGACCGCATTCTCGACGCGCCCCTGGGCGGCTACTTCGCGCTGACGCCGGAGGAAGCGTGGGAGATGTCGCGCAGCTATCGCGAGAACAGCAACGTGCTGGAGACGCGCTATAAAACCGCCTCCGGCGAAGTGCTGATTACCGAATCCATCAACAGTACGTTCGCAGGCCGCCTGCCCTGGAGCGAGATGGCGCGCCGCGTTGAAGGCATTAAGGGCCATGTGCGTCTGAACGTGGTTTTTAAGCCCGGCACGCGCGCCCGCACCTGTTCGCCGTGGCTGGATCACGTGCAGGAGAAAACGATTTTCCACCTGGACGATTTAATGGTCGCCGTGCGCTGTACGGATGATGTGCAAACCGACTACTGCGACGATACGGGCATGCGCGGCACGCTCACCACCTCGCCCGGCTCGCGCTCGCTGATAGCGCTGGTGGCGACCGAAAAGGAGCCGCTGGCGGTGCCGCCGCTTGAGAAAATCGACCAGCGCATTGAAACCAGCGACCACGCCTGGCGCGACTGGGCGGAGAATCTCTGCTGGAACGGCCCGTTTGAGCATCACGTGAAGCGCTCGGCGCTGGCGCTCAAATTCCTCTGGTACGCGCCGACCGGGGCGCTGGCGGCATCCGCCACCACGTCACTGCCGGAGGGCATCGGCAAAGAGAAAAATTATGACTACCGCTACGCGTGGGTGCGCGACGCCTGCCTGATTATCAAATCGTTTGTCTATCTGGGATCGCTTGAAGATTGTAAGGCGGCGTTTTCCTAGCTTACCTCGACGATTATCCGCCACGACGGCCATCTGCGCGCCTGCTATACGCTGGAAGGCGGGCTGGTGCCGGAGGAGCGCTACCCGCAGCTCGAAGGCTACCAGGGCACGCAGCCGGTGCGGGTTGGCAATAACGCGCGCGATCAGTTTCAGCCGAGCATGTATGGCGATCTGCTCGGCACCGCGCGGCTGTTCGTTGAGATGGGGCACGTGCTCGATCTCGCCACCTCGCGCCTGCTCGGCCATCTGGCGAACCGCTGCGCCGATCGCTGGCGGCTGCCCGATTCCGGCATCTGGGAGTTGCCCGAAGAGCGTCACTATACGCACTCGAAAATGGCCTGCTGGCTGGCGCTCGATCAGGCCGTGGCGCTGGCGGAGATTGGCCATATCGAGCCGACATGGAAAGGCCGCTGGGCGCGCGAACGCGACCGCATCAGCGAGTGGATTGAAACGCACTGCTGGAGCGAGAGCCGCCAGGCGTACACCTTCTACGCGGGCAGCGAGACGCTCGACGCCGCCATCAGCCTAACCCACTATTATGGCAGCAAAATTAACCGCAAGCGGATGCTATCCACCCTTGAGGCGATTTATCAGGAGCTTGGCCACAACAGCCCGATGCTCTACCGCTATTCGGGCGTCGAGGTGGAAGAGAGCACCTTTGTGGCCTGCGCCTTCTGGCGCGTCGAGGCGCTGGCGGAGCTGAAAAAGCGCGACCAGGCGCAGGAGGAGATGAAAGAGATTCTCGACACCCTGTGTCAGAGCGGCAACGTGCAGATCTTTAACGAGATGTACGACACCCGCACCGGCGGCTGGCGCGGCAACATGCCACTCGGCTTAAGCCATCTGTCGCTTATCTGCGCCGCCAACGCGCTGTCCTGCGACAATCCGGGGCACAGGATGTAAAAAAGCAGGCGGGTGGATTGCTGCCCGCCTGCTGACGCGCTGTGGTTTTATGGCGCAGTAAACTCCGCCGCGTATTTCCGTAATTCCCCCGACGCCGTCATGAGCGTTATCCAGACTTCATAGCGCTCGCCGCGCCTGTATGTGATATTGGGCAGGCAAGTTTTCCAGGCAGGGAAAATTTTATGCGTTTCAGTAAACAGGCCATTGCCGTCTGAAAATGCGGAATAAGTGACGACATCATTTTTTGCCGCGTCGGGAAGCGAGATGCAAATGGCGTTGTCCTGGATCGCCACGTTAGCCGTTTCAGAAAATACCGGCCGATCGGCGCCTGACCACACGCACCCCGCCAGCAGGCGGTGATGCTGCCAACTTACTGATTTAGTGTATGATGGTGTTTTTGAGGTGCTCCAGTGGCTTCTGTTTCTATCAGCTGTCCCTCCTGTTCAGCTACTGACGGGGTGGTGCGTAACGGCAAAAGCACCGCCGGACATCAGCGCTATCTCTGCTCTCACTGCCGTAAAACATGGCAACTGCAGTTCACTTACACCGCTTCTCAACCCGGTACGCACCAGAAAATCATTGATATGGCCATGAATGGCGTTGGATGCCGGGCAACCGCCCGCATTATGGGCGTTGGCCTCAACACGATTTTCCGCCATTTAAAAAACTCAGGCCGCAGTCGGTAACCTCGCGCATACAGCCGGGCAGTGACGTCATCGTCTGCGCGGAAATGGACGAACAGTGGGGATACGTCGGGGCTAAATCGCGCCAGCGCTGGCTGTTTTACGCGTATGACAGGCTCCGGAAGACGGTTGTTGCGCACGTATTCGGTGAACGCACTATGGCGACGCTGGGGCGTCTTATGAGCCTGCTGTCACCCTTTGACGTGGTGATATGGATGACGGATGGCTGGCCGCTGTATGAATCCCGCCTGAAGGGAAAGCTGCACGTAATCAGCAAGCGATATACGCAGCGAATTGAGCGGCATAACCTGAATCTGAGGCAGCACCTGGCACGGCTGGGACGGAAGTCGCTGTCGTTCTCAAAATCGGTGGAGCTGCATGACAAAGTCATCGGGCATTATCTGAACATAAAACACTATCAATAAGTTGGAGTCATTACCCCAGCAGGCTACTCAGCGAAACGATCAATAACGGTTTCATATAAGCTCAGCAATCCGGCGACATCATTAAATGAAAAAGGGTTCAGACATTTTTTTAGCTGCGCCCACTGCCTGACAGAATAGTATTTCAGGACCCAGTAATCTGCGACGATACAGGCCTGCTGTTCCAGCGCGTATGTCTTCAGGCTGCGGCCTCTTTCAAGCGTATAAAAATAGCTCACCGCCCAGGAAAACATACCCCGTAATTTGACGTGATAACCGTGCTGATATTGCCAGACATGCATCATTTCATGCATGAACAGATGCTGTAAACGGAGCGTGCTGCTGGCGAAATTTTCACGATATTCAGAGGGCAGAAAATAGATATCGCCATCAGGCGAAACCGCGGTATGCGCGGTCTGCAGTCCAAAAGGAAACCAGGCTTCGTTATGAATAAAAACGTTCTGGTAATTTATTGAGTTTTTAAAAAGAAGCTTCGCTTCTTTGATTTCGCCTGGCGTTAAATGGCGGGCATTTTCAATTTCCATATCCACTCTCCCTGATGGCGCTTTGGTATGATTTCCGTGCAAATCATAACACCCGCCTTCCTGCGGCACGGCCCGAAGCCTGTGTCAAAATGGACACCCAATACGCTATACCGCCGTCAATTTCCGTCTTTACCCGCGCTCAAAATAAAAAGGGCTGCGCAATGGCAGCCCCTGAGAATAGTTACCGCTAATCAGTTATTCACCGGAATAACCGCGCCTTTATATTTGGTGCGGATCCAGTCCTGAATCTGTTTGGAATGCAGCACGTTGACCAGCGCCACGATATCTTTTTTCTTCTCGTCGCCTTTATGCACCGTGATGATGTTGGCGTACGGGTTGTTCTCGCCGCTTTCCACCGCGATCGGATCTTTCACCGGGTCGAGGCCCGCGTCGATGGCGTAGTTGGCGTTAATCACCACCGCGTCGCCTTCGTCGTTGTTATACATCTGCGGCAGCAGGGAGCCTTCCACGTTCGGCAGGAAGTTGAGCTTTTTCGGGTTCTCGACGATATCGCTGATGCGCGCGTCCACTTTGTTCACGCCCGGCTTCAGCTTGATGACGCCTTCACGCTCGAAAATAGAGAGGATGCGGCCCTCTTCCGCCACGGCGTCACGCATGATGACTTTGCCGCCTTCCGGCAGATCTTTCAGGGATTTGTATTTTTTGGAGTAGATGCCGATAGGCTCGATGTGAATCGCGCCCGCGCTCACGAAATCATAGGTTTTATCGTCAGCGTGATCTTTCAGCACGCTGTTCAGATACGGGATGTGCTGGAAATAGTTCGCGTCGATGTCGCGGCTCGCCAGCGCCGTGTTCGGCAGGATGTAATCCTGGAACGGGCGGATTTCCAGATCGATGCCCTGCTTAGCCAGAATCGGCTTCGCCTGCTCCAGAATTTCCGCGTGCGGCACGTTGGACGCGCCCACGGTCAGGGTGTCGGCCCAGGCGGAAACGCTCAGGGTGGCGGCGGCAATCAGCGTCAGTACTCTTTTCATGATGTGTGTTCTCTGTTGTTGTTAGCGTTTATCTAAATAAGAGGTTAAGGCGTCACCGATGAACTGAATGATGAAGACGATCACCAGTATCGCGACCGTCGCCACCAGCGTGACGTCGTTATGGTTACGCTGGAATCCTTCCAGATAAGCGAGATTTCCAAGCCCGCCTGCGCCAATCACCCCGGCCATCGCGCTGTAGCTCACCAGCGCAATCAGGGTGACGGTAATTCCCGACACCAGCGCCGGGGACGATTCCGGCAGCAGTACGCGGAAAATCAGCGTGCTCATGCGCGCGCCCATCGAGCGGGTGGCTTCAATCACGCCTTTATCGACTTCGCGCAGGCCAATCTCCACCAGACGCGCGTAGAACGGCGCGGCCCCGACAATCAGCGCCGGCAGCGCGGCGTTCGCGCCGAGAATGGTGCCGATAATCGTTTTGGTAAACGGGATCAGCAGCACTATCAAGATAATGAACGGGATGGAACGGAACACGTTCACCACGATGGAGATAACGCCATAGACCAGACGGTTTTCAAACAGCCCGCCGCGCGCCGTTAAGAACAGCGCCAGCCCCAGCACAATACCGAGCACAAAGGTGGCGACGCCCGAGAGCGCGGTCATGTAGAGCGTCTCCTGGGTGGCGGCCAGGAGTTGGTCAATCTTCAGATGGGGAAACAGGGATTCAAGCATGTTTGATAACCTCGCAGTGGATCTCATGCAGGCGTAAATCGGCGAGGATATTCTCAAGCTGTTCCGGCGTCGCCACCACATGCAGCCAGAGCTGACCAAACACGCCGTGGGCGGTCTGGGTCATTTTGCCGTGCAGAATATTAAAAGGCAGGCCGTAGCGCAGCGTCAGCTCGCCTACGACCGGCTGGTGCGTGCTGTGCCCGACAAACGTCAGTTTGATCACCGCGCCGTTAAGCTCGCCCGCAAGCGTCGGATCGAACGCGTCGTCGGCCCCTTCCTGGCTAATCTGGCGCACAAACTGGCGTGTAATGGGCTGCTGCGGATGGGTGAAGACCTGCAACACGTCGCCCTCTTCCACCACGCGGCCGTTTTCCATCACCGCCACGCGATCGCAAATCTTGCGCACCACGTGCATCTCATGGGTGATCAGCACAATGGTGAGCCCGAAGCGGCGGTTGATGTCCTGGAGCAGATCGAGGATTTGATCGGTGGTTTGCGGGTCGAGCGCCGAGGTGGCTTCGTCGCACAGCAACACATCCGGGCGGTTGGCGAGCGCGCGGGCGATGCCGACGCGCTGTTTCTGCCCGCCGGACAGGCGCGACGGATAAGCGTTTTCGCGGCCCTTCAGCCCGACCAGATCGATAAGCTCCGCCACGCGGGTTTTGATTTCCGCTTTCGGCACGCCCGCGATTTGCATCGAAAAGGCGATGTTTTCGCTGACGGTACGCGACCAGAGCAGATTAAAGTGCTGGAACACCATGCTGATTTTCAGGCGTGCCTGACGAAGCGATTCGCCGCGCGCGGCGGAAATCTCTTTACCCGCCACGGTCACGCTGCCGGACGTCGGTTTTTCGAGGCCGTTTAACAGGCGAATCAGGGTGCTTTTCCCCGCGCCGCTATAGCCGATGATGCCGTAGATTTGTCCCCGCTCGACTTCCAGGTTGACGTCATCTACCGCCGTAATGGTGTCCTTACCCTGATGAAACAGCTTCGAGATGTTCCTTAAAACTATCATAAGGTTTTACTTTCCTTCAGCGGCGCGCGAGGCGCAGGCTTTCTGACTTTCAGGCTTATCCTGGAGGAATATACCGAAAGGCCTGAATGTAAACATGAATAAAAGAGAATGTTATATAACAGATGATTCTAAACCGCACGACAAAGCGTTGAGCCACACAAGTAAAGCCCGTAACCCTCTGTAAGACTGTACTGAAGCAGCGATTTGTGTGGACAGAGTTAAAGCGAGACAGCGCGGGCGAAGCATTCGTTAGCGTCCCCCGCGGTGCAAATACTCTCTTAAGATTTACATTAATTAATCAGGGTCAACCTGACTCTTTTTGAGTGCGCAAGATAAGGTAAGGCCAGAGCAGACAGCGCGACAGGGTACGCAAACAAGACTGCCAGCATAGCTGTTGGCATCGGTGAAGCGACTTGTAACTGATACCAAAAGCAGATTGCAGCCAGTGTGACAGGAAATAAAAAGGACGAGCCGATAAAACTGTAATACCACGTCTTAAACGCGCTCTTTTTCATACATAGAGCCATCAGCGTGATGGCCGCAGCCAGCGCAGTTAACAAATACGTCAGTCTGACCATGTATGAGAAAAACGTCATCACGTTTTGGCTGAATAATAGGGTTGGGGTAACCGGCTTTCTTTCCGCCAGGTCAAAGCAAGCACTAAAGAAGGCATAGGTGTTATAGACAAACATAGTGGTCAGATGGATAGCCATCACCAGCAACCAGCCTCTTAGCCCTGTAAGCTTATCCTGCGACAGTGTGTCAATCCGGGTAGATTTAATAGAAATCCTACCTGCAAATTTGCGAACCCAAAAACGTGTTACTGCCGCTTTTACCTTCCGGTGATATTTACAGTAAATAGCAAATAAAAGACTCATTAAAACAGGGCATCCCATTCCTTCAAACGTCCATACTACTGTAAAATCATGCTCATAGAAATAATGCGGCACATTTAAGGTCAGATTATCAAACATAGTCACTAAAAGCCATGTCACTAACATTAACAGGCAACATTTAAGGAACTTATAATAACTGGTGAAAATCAGGAAAAATGCGTAACTTGCAAGCAACAACGTAAAGCCATCGAACGTCAGCAATATCGTCAAACGTATCATTCGCAGCTTATTTTCTAAAAAGAAAGGGGATAATCCATTTATAAAAAAAAGTGCAAACCCTGTTAGTTTGTAAACAATAGTCAAAACCAAATACAGAGCAAAAAGAACCCAGACACTGCTCACCTTAAAAAAGGGTTTCTTCTGCATGGGCGAATTAAATAAACCTAAAAAGTGATAAACTTTTTGCAATCCTTTCATTCATTCTCTCCTTGATATGAAATCAGACACTCATGCTTTTCTCTGTAGCGTTATCCACATTCAAAGCAAATCGTAATGTTATAAAATGGCCTCTTTTATCATGCTTCGCCTGCAGTTGCGCCGCGTAATCCATAACCTCTTATTGAATGACGGAAAAATATCAGAAGAATAGTTACACATGAATTTTTTAGTGTAAATCACAGCAGAATCTGAATATTTCCTGAGGTTTAGCGAAAGATATCGGCATGTTTGAAATAGAAAACTCTCTATACGTTATGCGCCCATAAAAAAACGCAGGCTAACCGCGCCTGCGTTTTTAATGACGGATGAAGCAGAAATCAGGTGCCGATCATGCCGCCATCGGCTTTAACGATAACGACGGTTGAGGAGCGCGGACGGCCGGCTTTATCGCCGTCGGGCCAGCTTGACACCGCCGTCGGATGCTGCGGATCGCTCAGCCCTTCGCCCGGCTCGCCAGGGTGCTGGATGTTAATAAACAGCGTCCGGTTATCCGGCGTGAACGCGATGCCGGTGATTTCGCAGCCGCGCGGGCCGGTCAGGAAGCGGCGGAACTCGTTGGTGCCGGGGATCGTCGCCACCATCTGGTTGTTGCCCATGCCTTCGTAATCTTTACGGTTGATGGTCGATGACGACACATCGGTCTGGATCCACAGCACGCCGCGATGATCGAAGCTCAGGCCGTCGGCGCTGCCGAATTCCGCGCCTTTCATGCTGCCTTTGGCTTCCGGTTTGTCGGTATCGGTGCGACCGCCCATCACCAGAATATCCCAGGCGAACTGCAGCGCGGTCGGATCGCCGTTCTGCTCCAGCCAGTGCATGATGTGGCCGTAAACGTTTTTGGCGCGCGGGTTGGCCGCATCCACCGGCGCTTTGCCTTCCTTGCCGCGATCGCTGTTGTTGGTGAGCGTGCAGTAAACGCTGCCGGTGTGGTACGGATCGACCGCAATCCACTCCGGGCGGTCCATTTTGGTGGCGCCCACGGCATCTGCCGCCAGACGGGTTTTGATCAGCAGGTCGCCCTGGTTTTCAAAGCCTTTGCTGGCGTCCAGCCCGTTCTGGCCAAACACCAGCGGCAGCCACTCGCCTTTGCCGTCGTCGTTAAATTTCGCCACATACAGCGTGCCTTTCTCCAGCAGGTGCATGTTAGCTTTGCGATCCTGCGGGTTGAATTTGCCTTCCGAAACAAATTTATAGATGTATTCGAATTTCTGGTCATCGCCCATATAGACGACAACGCGGTTATCCGGCGCGAGCGTCACCGCCGCCCCTTCGTGCTTGATCCGGCCAAGCGCGGTGTGTTTGCGCGGCACCGAATGCGGATCGTACGGGTCGATTTCCACCACCCAGCCGAAGCGGTTCGGCTCGTTCGGCGTGGCGTCGACGCTGAAGCGCTTATCCACTTCGTTCCAGCGGTAGGAGTCGTCGCTGTCGCTGATGCCGTAACGTTTTTCCAGCGGGTTCATCTCCGCTTTCTTCACGAAAATATCGGACCAGTTCTCTTCGCACGTCAGGTAGGTGCCCCACGGCGTAAAGCCGTTGGCGCAGTTCTGCATGGTGCCGAGAATGGTTTCGCCTTTCGGATCGTCAGCCGTCTGCATCAGCGGGTTGTGCAGCGCCGGGCCGGTGATTTTCATCGGCGTGTTCACGGTGATGCGGCGCGCGAAAGACGACGGGCGCACCACTTCCCAGCCCTGGGCCGCTTTTTTCACTTCAATGACCGACACGCCCATCGCGTTCTGGCCTTTCAGCGCTTTTTCGGCGCTCCAGTTAGCGTCGCCATCCTTAAACAGCAGACCGTTGTCGATGTATTCATGGTTCATGGCGAGCAGGCCGTGATCGGCGCTGTGCCCGCCCTGCGGCAGGCTAAACCACGCCATGCCGTCGTGATGCATCCCGGCCTGCGCCGCCTGCTCTTCCGTGGTGTTGCTGCCGTCGGTTTTAAAAACCGGCAGATTCCCGGCAAGCCCGGTGGCGTCGCCCCATTTGTAGAAGGGCTTCGCGATGTAGCCTTCCGGCACGATAACGGTATCTTCCGTGGAAACCGGCAGACTGGTGAAACCGAGCGCCGTCGCTTTGCCGAGGTTGCCGCTTGCGCTGGAGACCGCTTTCGCCAGCGCGTTTTCCGGTTTCAGCAGAAACGGGAACGCTGCCGCGGCACCGGCGACCGCGCCTGCCTGTAACAGGCGGCGGCGCGACAAATAGACTTCCGCGACCTGCGAAAACGCGCGGTTATCGCTCGGGTTGCTGATCTCTTCACTATGCTCACGTTTGAATAAGGTTTTTAACGGTCTGCCCATTGCGGTTTCCTTTCGAAATATCGATTTCAAGGGGAATCATTTTTATGCACGTGAGGCTACGGAAAGTGTGTTACAGAAATATAACAATTGAGCACAAAAAAAAGGGAAGCCGCCCGGCTTCCCCTGATATGACGCAATGACCTTATAAGCGCGCTTTGTCCATCTGCCCCCGGTAGGCCTTGCGTTCACGGGCGCGGCGCTGACCCACCGGGCTGTTGTCCAGCCAGTCATGCAGGTAGTGTTCGATCTGCTCCAGGCTGCGGTTGCGGGTTTCCGGCACGCATTTGATAACGAACGTCGCCCCGAGGATCCCGAACGCCGCGAAAATAAAGAAGGTGCCGGAGAGGCCCACCCAGGCGAGCAGGATCGGGAAGAAAAGTGAGATCAGGAAGTTGGCTATCCACATCGAGAATACCGCGCCGCCCATAAAAATACCGCGCAGGCGGGTCGGGAAAATCTCAGACAGCAGCAGCCAGGTGACGGGCGAGAGCGCGCCCTGCTGGAAGCACAGGAACATCAGCATCCCCGCCAGCACCATATAGCCGCGCAGCGCGTCCGGCTGGCCGTTCACGGTTTCCGGCAGGAGATAACTGACGGCGCCGATAAATACCAGACACGCGGTACAGCCGAACTGGCCTATCATGGTCATGGTGCGACGGCCGATTTTGCCCAGCATCCAGATGCCCACAAACGTCATCAGCACCGAAACCACGCCGTTGGCGACGGTCGCCACCAGCGCGGCGTTATCGGACATTCCCACCGCCGTCAGGACCGTCGGCGCGTAATACATAATGGTGTTCACGCCGGTCATCTGCTGGATGACCGCAATCCCGATGCCAATCATAAACAGCTTAAACAGCCACGGCGTCAGCAGTTCGCGCAGGCGCGGTTTGCCCTGGGCGCGCTGGGCTTCCAGCGTTTCTTCGATCTCCATCAGCTCCCATTCCACATCCTCCGGGCGACGGGTGCGATCCAGCACGCGGCGCGCTTCGGCAAGACGCCCTTTCATGGCGTACCAGCGCGGCGTGTCAGGCATAAACATCATGCCGAACCACAGCAGCACCGCGGGCAACGTCGCGACCGCCAGCATCCAGCGCCAGGTGGATTCGCCGCCCCACAGCTCGTGAAACGACGCGTTGGAGATATACGCCAGCAACTGCCCGGAGACGATCATCAGCTCCTGCAACGTCACCAGCTGGCCGCGCTTGTTGGCGGGCGCAATTTCCGCGATATACACCGGTACGGTCGCCGCCGCGCCGCCGACCGCCACGCCGAGCACCAGGCGAAAGAAAATCATCCACGACACGTCCGGGGCCATCGCGGTGCCAACTGCGCCAATCGCGAAGATGACCGCCAGATAAATGATGATTTTCTTTCGTCCCGCGGCGTTTGCCATATGGCCCGCGAGCAGCGCGCCGAACGCGGCGCCGAAAAGCAGAGAGCTGGTGACAAGGCCAGTGGTGAGCGGGGTGAGATGCAGTTCGCTGCCCATAAACAGCAGCGCGCCCGAGATAACGCCGGTGTCGTAACCAAAAAGCAGACCGCCGAGCGTGGCGATAATCGCAATCACTTTGACAAACGGCGCCGTCGGCGCGTCGCTGTTAGGCCCTGATGCTCTGTTAAGGGTGAGATATTGTTCTTTAGTCATAAAAGACTCCAGTAACCTGCCGTTCAGGGAAAACGGGGCGGCCATTGCCTGTGACCGGCCCGGTTGATGATATATTCACCACCCTCAATTTAGATCGAATATCTCATTTATATAAACATTGGAATTTTAATTTTGAGTGATGGGTCATGTTTTGTTATGCATTTGTGATAATCCGCACGCCACCCGGCGAAAAACGCCCTGGTCATCTGTGCGAGAAAACGCACAAATAAATTTCTATCAATTGATATTAAAGGGAAAATAACGAAGCAGAACGGTTAACATCGAAGTGAAGCGATCGCGAGGCGTGACGGCGCCGTCAGGCAGACAGCGCCGACCATAATGAAACATAGTTTTCACAAAAAGAAATAGCGAATGGTTACGACCAGCCGGGCGAGACGACGCGCTCACGCCGCCTCGCCACGCGCATGCGTCAGATCCCGGCGGTCTCCCGCAGATAGCGACGCGCTTTCACGGCGTATTCAAACGGGTTCGCCAGCGCCGGGTCCTGCTCGGCTTCCACCACCATCCAGCCCTGGTAGCCGTGCTCATCCAGCAGCCGGAATACCGGGCGGAAATCGATAGCGCCATCGCCGGGCACCGTAAAGGTGCCTTTTCTGACGCCATCCAGGAAGGAAAGCCCGTCGCGTTTCACCTCATCAATCACTGCCGGGCGCACATCTTTCAGGTGTACGTGGTTGATACGCGGCAGATGTTTTTCGAGGATCGCGAGCATCGCCGCTTCACTGCCTTCAGAGTACCAGGCGTGCCCGGTGTCATAGAGCAGATACACCGACGCATCCACCCGCGACATAAACGTGTCTATCTCCTGCGCGGTCTGAATGCCGGTGCCCATGTGGTGATGCAGACAGACCTGCATCCCCTTTTCGGCGGCGAGTCGCCCGAGCGTGTTGTAGCCTTCCGCCACGCGCGCCCACTCCTCCTCGCTAAAGCAGGGTTTATCAGGCCCCATCACCGGCAGCGTGGTGCACTGGATGCTGCCGCTCTGCTCCGAGCAGCCAATCACTTTCGCCCCCATCGCGTGGAGAAAATTCATGTGATTCACAAACTCGTCGAGCGTTTTCTCCCGCTCGCCGGCGGCAAAAAAGGTGCTGAACCAGGCGTTGCAAATTTCGATACCGCGGATAGCCAGCATCGGTTTCAGAATGGCCGGATCGCGCGGGTATTTGCTGCCCACTTCGCTGCCGGTAAAGCCCGCCAGCGCCATTTCGCTGACGGTCTGCTGGAAGGTGTTTTCGCTGCCGAGCTCCGGCATATCGTCATTCGTCCAGCCGATCGGAGCGATGGCGAGCCTTACGTGTTGCTTATTCATAATGCGCCTCTCTGGCAAACCACGGCGGCTCAACGGCCGAGCAGTTCGCGCTCAATCAGTTCACGGGTTTCCACGGCCTGGTATTTCATCTTCTCCGGGTAGCCGAAGAGCGACGCGGCGACAATCGGCTCGCCGCCCACCTTGAAGGTCTGGCGGGCGAAGCCCATATCGCGCAGCGTGCGAAACAGCGCCTGGAAATCCACTTCGCCTTCGCCCACGCCAACATGCTGATGCACCGCGGCATCGACGCCCGGCGGGTTGACGATATAGCGGCAGTGGCGGGTGTGGTTCATGGTGTCGGCAATCAGCACATGCGAAAGATCGTCTCCGGCGTAGCGCAGCATCTTTTCCACCTCCCCTTTGCCTTTGTCATAAAAGAAGGTGTGCGGCACGCTGTAGACATATTTCACGTTATCGCTGCGAAACGACTTCACGATATCCACGGTTTCGTTGTTCTCTTCGCAGAAATCCCACGGATGCGCCTGGATCTCCACGCGCAGCCCCTCGCGCTCGAAAATCGGCAGCAGCTCTTCCATAGAGCGGTAAAACATCTCTTCGCAGATTTCTGGCTGGTTCGGGTCGCCGGAGAGTTCGGTGTTGATCACCTGCACATCCATCTCTATGGCGATTTCAATAAGGCGCTTCCAGTTTTTCACCGCCGCCTGACGGCGCAGTTCGTCCGGACCGGACCAGCGGTAGACGCAGATAAAAGAAGAGAGCGCGACGCCGGTGTCGCGCAGCGCTTTTTTATACTCGGCAATCACCTCACGGCCCGCTTTCGGGTGCTTATAGAACGGGTTAATTTGCGGGTGCGGCGACTGCTCAATGTACTGATAGCCCCACTCCGCCACCTGCTGCACCATGCGGGTGATCCCGAGGTCTTTGATGACGTCGACGTCAAATGCGATTTTCATGTAAACCCCCGTCAGATTCGTATTGGGCTGCGGGCTTAGCGCAGGTAAAAAGCCGGGCGCTCCGGCAGGCTGATGGTCTCCAGCGCGCCGCTCTCCTGCGCTTTCAGGCAGGCGTCCGCCGCCACCGACGCCGCAAAGCCGTCCCAGGCCGAAGGCCCGCGCAGTTCGCCGGCTTTCACATCGTTGATGAACGCCTGCAGTTCGACGTCATAGGCTTTAATAAAGCGGTCTTTCCAGTCGGTCAGAATGGTGGTGGCAAGCTTCGCCGCTTTACGCATCTGCACCGACGACGGCTCCGGCAGACGGGCAATACCGGTCTCGCCGACCACTTCGCACTGGATGTCATAGCCATAGCGGCAGTTCACGAAAATCTCGACGTCGATAAGGGTTCCTTTGCGGGTTTCCAGCATCACGATTTGGGGATCTTTCAGCCGGGCATGGGTGTTCGACGTGGCGCGCGGGAAGCGCACCTGCACCGAGGCGTAATCGTCGTTTAGCAGCCAGCGCAATACATCCAGCTCATGAATAAGCGTGCTGGTGATAGCCATATCGGTGGTGTAGTTCTCGCCGACTTCCGGGTTGCGGTGCGCGCAGTGGAGCATCAGCGGCGCGCCGATCTCGCCGCTGTCGATAACGCCTTTCAGGGCCTGATAGCCTTCATCGTAAGGACGCATAAAGCCGACCTGCACCAGCCGACGGCCCGCTTTCATCTCAGCATCGACAATGCGACGGCAGCCTTCGGCGGTCATGGCGAGCGGCTTTTCACAGAACACCGGTTTGCCCGCTTCAATCGCGCCGAGCGTAAACGCTTCATGCGTCGGGTCCCAGGAGGTGACAATCAGCGCGTCCACATCCTGCGCCTTAATGACATCCTGCCCGTCGGCATACACTTCCGCTTTCAGGCCGAGCGCGTTCACCGCGGCGCGCGCGTTATCCAGATTGATGTCCGATACGGCAACGACGGTCGCGCCCTGCAGAACCTGGGTGCAGCGACGGATATGTTCTTTACCAATGGCGCCTGCGCCAATTACGCCTAATCTGAGCGACATAAGGGTTATCTCCGGAATAATCAGGGTTAAGGTAAGTGTCTTGTTGAATAAAAAGGTCAGTAATCCCGCGCCTGCGCGCGTTTTTCGTTGATCTGTTGTGCCACCCGCTGAATACGTTCGCTGAGCGCCTGTTGCGCCACGCCGACGTTCCACCAGCTGCCATATTTGTGCACCATGGTTTTTGGCAGCACTTTGATATCGATAAGGGTGCTTACCGTCTCGCGCTGCGCCGCCTCCAGCGCGATTTTCAGCTCATCGAGCGTGGTGACGCGCCAGGTTTTGCAGCCGTAGCCCGCCGCGATGGCGGCGAAATCCACCGGCACCAGCCCGCCGTTCAGCTGGCCGTTTTCGGCCGAGCGGAAGCGGAACTCAGTGCCGAAGCTGTCCATGCCGTGCTCCATTTGCAGGTTGTTGATGCAGCCGTTCGCCATATTGTCGAACAGCAGCACGTTGACCTTCGCGCCCTCCTGAATCGATGTGACCAGCTCCGAATGCAGCATCATGAATGCGCCGTCGCCAACCATCGCGTAGACCTCGCGCTGCGGCTCGGCGAGTTTGACGCCAAGCGCCGCGCTCACCTCATACCCCATGCAGGAGTAGCCATATTCGACGTGATAAGCGTTGGGCGCGCGGGTGCGCCAGACGCGCTGCAAATCGCCCGGCAGGCTGCCCGCCGCCGCGACGATCACCGCCTCCTGCGGCAGCGTTTCGTTAAGGATGCCGAGCACGTTGCTCTGGGTCAGTGTGGAGTCAGTCAGCGCGCGGAACTCCCGGTAGACCGACTCGCGATCGAGATGGTCGTCTATTTCCGGGATAAACCCTTTTTCCTGAAACGAGGCCTGATAAACGCGGTGCGTCTCTTTCATCTGGCGACTCTGCACGGCGGCGATCTGCTCGCCCCAGCCCGCCTGCCACGCGGTATCGCCAAGCGCACCGTCCAGCGCCGTCAGCGCCTCGCGGGCGTCGGCCAGCAGCGGAATGCCGTCGAGTTTCCAGGCGTCGAAGTTACTGACGTTAATATTGAGAAAGCGCACGTCGGGATGCTGGAAGATCCATTTCGAGGAGGTGGTGAAATCGGTAAAGCGGGTGCCGACGCCAATCACCAGATCCGCCTCTTTCGCCAGCAGATTAGCCGCGAGACAGCCCGTTTCGCCGACGCCGCCGACGTTATACGGATGCGACGAGATAAGCGTGCCTTTCCCCGCCTGCGTCTCCGCAAACGGAATACGATAGCGTTCGGCGAAGTGCGCCAGCGCCTCGCCAGCGCCTGAGTATTTCACCCCGCCGCCGCAGATAATCAGCGGCTTGCGGCTGGCGCGGATGGCCGCGACGGCATCATTAAGCTGCGCCTGGCTTGCCGGGCGGCGGTCAAGGCGATGCACGCGGCGGGCGAAGAACGACTGCGGGTAATCCCACGCTTCGCCCTGCACATCCTGCGGCAGCGCCAGCGTCACCGCGCCGGTTTCCGCCGGATCGGTCAGTACGCGCATGGCGTTGATACAGGCGCTCATCAGCTGTTCCGGGCGCGTAATGCGATCCCAGTATTTGCTGACGGCGCGAAAAGCGTCATTGGTGCTGATGCTGAGATCGTAGCTCTGCTCTATCTGCTGCAATACCGGATCGGGCTGGCGGGTGGCGAAGACATCGCCCGGCAGCAGCAGAAGCGGAATGCGGTTGGCCGTCGCCGTCGCGGCGGCGGTGATCATATTGGCGGCCCCTGGTCCTACCGACGAGGTGCAGGCGAGGATCTGGCGGCGCAGCGACTGTCTGGCGAAACCGGTCGCCGCATGGGCCATGCCCTGTTCGTTACGCCCCTGGTACAGACGCAACTCGCCGCTGTCCTGCTCCAGCGCCTGGCCCAGCCCCAGCACATTGCCATGGCCAAAGATGGCGAAAATGCCTTTTACGAATTTGACGGTTTCGCCATCCACTTCCAGGTACTGGTTATCAAGAAACTTCACCAGCGCCTGCGCCATTGTCAGTCTCAGCTTGCCCATTTTCGCCTTCCTTTTTCAGCCAGTGTCATGCAGGCTCGCTCTGATACTCTCTTTTAACGCGACCAGCCTGCCGGAATCTGTCTGGATTATAGGCAAACATTTTTTTCATAAAACCCAAATACAGATGAAATGTTTCATTTTGCGAGAGGGATCAAACTCTGTTTCATCAGGCCACGTTTTCTGTGGCGAAGATCGCGAAACGCGGCAACCTGCAACAGCGGGTGACAAACGATAAACCCGCACAGGCTATGCGTTTTCTCGGCTTGTCCGGCAGTGTGCCAGCGCTCCCGATCCAGACCCGGCTGACCGCGCCTGGCCATACGCAGAGTGGAATAGCGTTCACATTTCTGGTTTTTTAGTTTCAAAGTAATTTGTAAATGAAATATTTATTTCTCATACTACGTTCAACCGTTAACCCTCAGGCTGCTTGCGGGCGCGCCGCCGGCTCTCCGGCCCTCTCGTGAAGCAGGCATGCAAAAGGAAACCGTAGCTATGAATGCAGCAGTTAAGCGGCTCGATGTCATTTGTATTGGCCGTGTTGCCGTGGATCTCTACGCGCAGCAGATCGGCGCCAGGCTTGAAGATGTGGCGACCTTCGCCAAATATCTCGGCGGCTCGTCAGGCAACGTCGCGTTCGGCACCGCAATCCAGGGGCTGAAATCGGCGATGCTGGCCCGCGTGGGGGATGAACATAATGGCCGTTTCCTGCGTGAAACGCTGTCGCGCGCAGGCGTCGACACCGAATACCTGATCACCGATAAACAGCGGCTGACGGCGCTGGTGATGCTCGGCATTAAAGATCAGGAGACGTTCCCGCTTATCTTCTACCGCGACAACTGCGCCGATATGGCGCTCACGCCGCAGGATATTAACGAAGATTACATCGCCTCCGCCCGCGCGCTGGCGGTGACCGGCACGCACCTCTCGCACCCGGACACCCGCGCCGCCGTGCTGAAAGCCCTGGAATACGCGCGCCGCCACGGGCTGCGTACCGCGCTGGATATCGACTACCGCCCGGTTCTGTGGGGGCTGACGTCGCCCGGCGACGGCGAAACGCGCTATGTGGAATCGGAGCAGGTCACGCGCCAGCTTCAGGAAGTGCTGCATCTGTTCGATCTGGTGGTCGGCACCGAAGAGGAGTTTCACATCGCGGGCGGCAGTACCGACACGCTGACCGCGCTGAAAAACGTCCGCCACGCCACCGGCGCCACGCTGGTCTGCAAGCGCGGGCCGATGGGGTGCGTGGTGCTGGAAGGCGCGGTGCCGGACAGCTGGGACGCCATCCCGCTTTATCAGGGTGTGCGGGTGGAGGTGCTGAACGTGCTTGGCGCGGGCGATGCGTTTATGTCCGGGCTGCTGCGCGGCTGGCTGAACGACGAAGGCTGGGAGCAGGCCTGCCGCTACGCCAACGCCTGCGGCGCGCTGGTGGTCTCCCGCCACGGCTGCGCCCCGGCGATGCCGACGCGCGCCGAACTTGATGACTACCTGGCCCGCGCCGAATTGGTGCCGCGCCCGGATCTCGACGCGCGCTTAAACCATCTGCATCGCGTCACCTCCCGCCGCCAGGCGTGGCCGGAGCTCTGTATTTTCGCCTTCGATCACCGCAAACAGCTCGCCGATCTGGCCCTGGACACCGGCTGCGATGAATCACGTATTCCGGCGCTGAAACAGTTGCTGCTACAGGCGGCGAAAGACGCGGCGCAGGAGGCGGGCCTCGCGGGCCGCAGCGGTATTCTGGCGGACAGCACTTACGGCCAGCGCACGCTCAATGCCATCACCGGCCAGGGCTGGTGGATTGGCCGCCCGATTGAGCTGCCCGGCTCGCGCCCGCTGCGCCTTGAGCATGGCGATATCGGCTCGCAGCTTGCAAGCTGGCCGCTGGAGCATGTGGTGAAATGTCTGGTGTTTTATCATCCGCACGATCCGGCCGCGCTTCGCGAACAGCAGGACGCGCTGCTGCTGGAGGTGTGGCGCGCCTGCCAGCAGTCGGGCCATGAACTGCTGCTGGAAGTGATCCTGCCGGAAAACGGGCCGGATAAAGACCAACAGCATTACCACACGATGCTGGCGCATTTTTATCAGCTCGACATTAAGCCGGACTGGTGGAAACTGCCGCCGCTGGCGAGCCACCACTGGCAGGCCATCAGCGCGCTGATTGAAAAGGAAGATCCGTACTGCCGCGGCATTTTGCTGCTCGGGCTCGACGCGCCGCAGGAGCAGTTGCGCGAAGGCTTCACTGAGGCGGCGACGCATCCCATCATCAAAGGCTTCGCGGTCGGGCGCACCATTTTCGGCCAGCCGTCGCGCCGCTGGATGCAGGGCGAGCTTAGCGACGAGGCGCTGGTCCGTGAAGTGAAAAACAACTACCTGACGCTTATCAACTTCTGGCGCGAAGCGCGCCGTTAACCTTCCCGCGGGGCGGCCCCGTCGCTCCGCGCCTTCCTGCTTCGTGAAATGAATCGCGTATTTCATCCGGGAAAATGAAAAATTCGCTTCATTTGATACACTGACACGAGCTTTCCTTCTTTTCCCCCTTTTATCAGGCACGATACATGGCAAATAATCCGACCCAGCTCTCCATCCTTCAGGATGAAATTCGTCGCCGGTATGACGACCTCAGCAAACGGCTTAAACAGGTGGCGCGCTACATTCTCGATAACAGCAACAGCGTCGCGTTCGATACCGTCGCCTCTATCGCCCGGCAGGCGGATGTGCCGCCTTCGACGCTTATCCGTTTCGCCAATGCGTTTGGCTTCAGCGGCTTTAATGAAATGAAGCAGATGTTCAGACAGCATCTGATGGAAGAGACCGCCAACTATACCGAACGCGCGCGCCTGTTCCGCCAGACCGCCAGCGAAGAGACCAGCGCGCCGGAAACGCCGGGCGAAATTCTCAGCATGTTTACGATGGTTAATACCCAGGCGCTGCAACAACTGGCGATGCAGATGGCGCCGGAAGAGCTGGAAAAAGCGGTGAAGCTGCTGGCTGAGGCCGAGAATATCTACGTGATTGGCCTGCGCCGGTCGTTCAGCGTCGCGTCCTACCTCACCTACGCGCTGCGCCATCTCGACCGTAAAGCGTTTCTGATTGACGGGCTGGGCGGCATGTTTACCGAACAGCTAAGCCTGGTGGGGCCGAAAGATGTGGTGGTGGCGGTGAGTTTCTCGCCCTACTCCCGTGAAGTGGTTGAACTGGTAGAGCTGGGCGCGCAGCGCAAAGCGGGCCAGATTGCAATTACTGACAGCCAGGTAAGCCCGCTTGCCGCCTTCAGCGACGTCTGCTTTGTGGTGCGCGAAGCGCAGGTGGACGGCTTTCGCTCGCAGGTGGCGTCGCTCTGTCTCGCCCAGACGCTCGCCGTCTCGCTGGCGCTCGACAACAGCAAAACCACGCAGCAACAGACCGCGTAACGCCCCACGCGTCGCGACCATAAAAAAACGGCCCTTCCGGGCCGTTTTTTTATTCAGGCTTAACGCCGCGGATAGTCATCGCTGTTGATCCAGGCGTGGTCCTCTTCCCAGGTAAACAGCCATTGGCGTTCCGGCCCGGCCATCACATTCAGGTAGTAACTGTCATAACCCGCGATCGCCGCCACGGGATGATAGCCGCGCGGCACCATGACCACATCGTGATTGTAAGGCGCCATGCAGGCGTCCAGGCTACGGTCATCGGTATAGACCCGCTGAAAAGCGAAGCCCTGCGGCGGATCGAAACGGTGGTAGTAGGTCTCTTCAAGCTGCGTCTCTTTCCCCGGCACCGGGGTGTCGTGCTTGTGCGCGGGCCAGGAGCTGGTGGCGCCCTCTTCGGTATAGACCTCCACCACCAGCAGACAGTCCGCCTCGCCGCTGTCCGGCAGGATGTTATGCACCAGCCGCTGGTTACGCCCTTTACCGCGATGCTCAACGCCCACCTCTTCAGGCGAAATCACCCTCGCAGGCCGCGTGCCCTTGCCCGGTGCGCTGCACACGGCAAGCTCCAGATCGGAATCGGCGGTCACTTCAATGCGCTCCTGCGGCGGCACGTAGACCGCCCACGGCGGCGTGCGCTCAAACGGCGACATCCGCCCGCCGAGGCCCGGAAACTCCGCGTTACGGGTTTTCACCGAGGCGAGCCCCGCCACCAGCACCAGGCACTGCTCCCGGTCGCCGCTCTCAAGCGTGAGCGTTTCGCCCTGTTTCAGCATCCAGACATCAAAGCCGATATAGCGCCAGCCGGCGCTTTCCGGGGTGATGTGCTGTATCTGGCGCGCGTCGCGCTGCGCCTTTGCAAGTAACGACATGGCTCCTCCTGGAAAAACTTAACCGAGCGTCGGCATACTGAATTCAGAGACGGTCTGCTGTCCCTGCGGCCAGCGCACCGTGGCGGTTTTCATGCGGGTATAGAACCGCACGCCGTCCGGCCCGTGGACATTCAGCGCGCCGAAAACCGAACGTTTCCAGCCGCCAAAGCTGTGGAACGCCATCGGCACCGGCACAGGGACGTTGACGCCCACCATCCCCGCCTGAACGTCATGCACGAATTCGCGCGCCGTATGGCCGTTGCTGGTGAAAATCGCGCTGCCGTTGCCAAACTCATGGCTGTTAATCAGCGCCAGCGCGCGCTCGTAATCCGGCGCGCGGACGATGCCGAGCACAGGCCCGAAGATCTCTTCGCGCCAGATGACCATCTCCGGCGTTACGTTATCAAACAGCGTGCCGCCGACGTAGTAGCCCGCTTCATAGCCTGGCAGACGGAATTTACGGCCATCGACCACCAGTTTCGCGCCTTCGCTGACGCCTTTTTCAATATAGCCCAGCACTTTTTTCTGGTGGACGTCGGAAACCACCGGCCCCATTTCGTTCTCTTCCGGCCCGCGCATACAGCCCGGCCCGACTTTCAGCGCTTCCACCAGCGGCGTGAGGCGCGCAATCAGTTTATCCGCCGTTTCGTCGCCCACCGCGACCACAATCGGCAGCGCCATGCAGCGCTCGCCTGCAGAACCAAACGCGCCGCCCATAATGGCGTTTACCGTGGCGTCGAGATCGGCATCCGGCATCACAATGGCGTGGTTTTTCGCCGCGCCGAACGCCTGCACGCGTTTACCGTAAGCGCTGGCGGTTTTGTAGATATGCTCCGCCACGCCGGACGAGCCGACAAAGCTGACCGCCGCGATGTGCGGATCGGTGTAGAGCTGTTCGGCGTCTTCATTACTGCAATGCACCACGTTGAACACGCCATCCGGCAGCCCGGCTTCTGACAGCAGCTCAGCGAGGCGCACCGCGGCGGTCGGCGCCAGCGCGGGCGGTTTCAGCACAAAGCTGTTGCCGCAGGCGAGCGCTATCGGGAACATCCACATCGGCACCATCGCCGGGAAGTTAAACGGTGTGATCCCCGCCACCACGCCGAGCGGCTGCATCAGCGAGTAGCTGTCGACGCGGGTGCCGACATCAGAGGAGTATTCCCCTTTAATCAGGTGCGGAATGCCGCAGGCGAACTCCACCACTTCCATGCCGCGCGTCAGCTCGCCCATAGCGTCCGACCAGACCTTGCCATGCTCGCTGACGATAATCGCCGCCAGCTCGTCGGCATGTTTCTCAAGCAGCATTTTGAAATGAAACAGCACCCTGGCGCGGCGCAGCGGCGTCGTGTTGGCCCAGCCGTGGAACGCCTCATGGGCGACCTGGATTGCCGCCGAGACCTCTTGCGCCGTGGATTGCGTGACCTCGCGCACCGGTTTGCCCGTGGCCGGATCGAAGACCGGCACCGTCTGGCCGCTGCTGCTGTTGCAAATTTTCCCGCCGATAAAGTTTCCTGTGATATTCATGCTTAGCCTCGTCGTCTGGAGGGGGTCAATGCGGGAGCCGTGGCGGCTCGCGTAAAAACATCTGTCTTCATCCTGGCTAAATGAAATGAATATTTCAATAAAACCAATAAATGAAATTTAATTTTGGTGAGCATTGTCGCATTTTCGACGCAACCGCTTCTCTGCTTCTGCCACATTCACCCTTATCCTGAGAAAAAACGCGGAATATTACGCTTCTGGCAAGGAAACGCTGCCTCCACGATGGCTTTTTTGCGAAGCCGATCAAAGAAGCGAAATTTCAAATATTGCCAATTATGAAATAAATGTTTTGATTACAGGCAGGCCAGCTTTCATTCTGTGACTTCCAGGAGAGTACGATGACCATTGCACTGCACCGCTTCTGCGTTAACCGCAAAATCGCCCCGGCGCTGGATATCCCGGCGTTTTTTAAACTGGTCAACCGGCTTGGGCTGAATAAGGTCGAGCTGCGTAACGATATGCCCGGCGGTAACGTCACCGACGATTTGAGCGCAGCGCAGGTGCGCGAGCTGGCGGCGCGTTACGACATCGACATTGTGACCATTAACGCCGTCTACCCGTTTAACCAGCGCACACCCGCGGTGCGCGAGCTGACCGAATCGCTGCTGAAAGACGCGCAGGCGGTGGGCGCGGCGGGGCTGGTGCTCTGTCCGTTAAACAACGGCACGCCCGTCGGGCCGGCGGAAACCCTGGCGGCATTGCAGGATCTTGCTCCGTTGTTTGACCATTACGGGATTCAGGGGCTGGTGGAGCCGCTTGGTTTTCCACAAAGCTCGCTGCGCTCGGCGGCCGAAGCGCAGACGCTTATTCGCGACGCGAAAGTGCCGTTTAAACTGCTGATCGACACCTTCCACCATGCGCTCTACCCGCAGGCGGCGCAGGCGTTTTCCCAGGTGGATGTGTCGATGATAGGACTGGTGCACCTCTCCGGCGTTAACGATCCGCGCCCGCTTGAGACGCTGACCGACGATCAGCGCCTGATGCTGATGCCGGACGACAGGCTGGAGACGATCGCGCAGATCAAGGCGCTTGAGGCGCGCGGCTATCAGGGCATTTACGCGTTCGAGCCGTTCTCTTCATCCATAGCGTCATGGCGCGAAGCGGATATTGAGCGGGAGATAGTCAACAGCATCGCGCTGGTGCAAGAAAACGTGGCCTGAGGGCTAAGCGCGCCCGAAAACCGGCGATAAAATCACCTGTGGTCGGGGCGCGGTTTCAGGTATGATGCGAGGCCAGACCCCGCGGCGACAGGCGTCGTCGGGGTTGTCCTTTATTCAGAACCGAGCGCGTCAATGAGAGTCACCCCGGCCAACACCCTTGAATCCATTATCTTTTGCCTGCTGTTTATTTTTTTCTTTCTGAATATCCCGCCGGTGCTTTTCGCACTGCTGCATACCGCCGAGCTACGCGACGTCGCCGCCGTGGTGAACGTGGTGCCTTTCCTTGATGACTTTAACGCCTATTTTATTGAACTGGCGGTGGTGTCGGTTATCTGTTCGCTGATAACGACCGTGGCGGGCAGAACGCTGTGGGCGCGCTGGGGCAGATGAAACAAACAACGGGAAGAGACGCTGGCGCAGGCGCGCCAGCGTGAAGCCGCATCAGATAGAGGTGCGGCGGTAGCTGCGGTATTCCGGCAGCCAGAAGTTTTCCTCAATGGCCTGTAACAGCGCCTCGGCGGAAGTTTTCACCGCCACACCCTGCTGCTGCGCCATTTTGCCTACCGCGAATGCAATATCCTTCGACACCTGCTGAATATCCGTCAGCGGCGGCAGCACCAGGCCGCTGCCGGTATTGACCAGCGGCGAATGCGAGGCCAGCGCTTCACTCGCCGCCATCATCATTTCATCGGTCACGCGCAGCGCGCCGGACGAAATAATCCCAAGCCCGATGCCGGGGAAGATATAGGCGTTGTTGCACTGCGCAATCGGGTAGGTTTTCTCTTTCACCGTCACCGGCTGGAACGGGCTGCCCGTCGCCACCAGCGCCGCGCCGTCGGTCCAGTTCAGGATGTCGTGCGGCGTCGCCTCGACGCGTGAGGTCGGGTTAGAGAGCGGCATAACAATCGGGCGGGCGCAGTGCTTGTGCATCTCGCGGATGATCTCTTCGGTGAAGAGCCCGGTCTGGCCAGAGACGCCGATGAGAATGTCCGGTTTGGCGTTGCGCACCACATCCAGCAGCGAGATCGAATCGCTCTGCGTATCCCAGCCCTGCAGGCTGTCGCGTTTTTGCACCAGCTTCGACTGGAACGACAGCAGGTTTGGCATGTTGTCGGTCAGCAGGCCGAAACGGTCGACCATAAAGACACGGGCGCGCGCCTGTTCGTCGCTTAAGCCGCCTTCGGTGCGCATCCACGCGATGATCTGCTCGGCGATGCCGCACCCGGCGGAGCCTGCGCCGAGGAAGACGATTTTCTGCTCGCTGAGCTGGCTGCCCGCCGCGCGGCTCGCGGCAATCAGCGTGCCGAGCGTCACCGCCGCGGTGCCCTGAATATCATCGTTAAAGCAGCAGATCTCGTCGCGATAGCGCTCAAGCAGCGGCATCGCGTTTTTCTGCGCGAAATCTTCAAACTGCAACAGCACGTTCGGCCAGCGCTGTTTCACCGCCTGGATAAAGTCATCAACGAACGCGTAATACTCGTCGTCGGTGATACGCGGGTGACGCCAGCCCATATAGAGCGGATCGTTCAGCAACTGCTGGTTGTTGGTGCCGACATCCAGCACGATAGGCAGCGTATACGCCGGGCTGATGCCGCCGCAGGCGGTGTAGAGCGAGAGCTTGCCGATAGGAATGCCCATGCCGCCGATGCCCTGGTCGCCGAGGCCGAGAATACGCTCGCCGTCCGTCACCACGATCACTTTGATGTTATGGATAGGCACGTTCTGCAGGATGTCATCCATGTTGTGGCGGTTCGGCCAGGAGATGAACACCCCGCGGGCGCGGCGGTAGATCTCAGAAAAACGTTCGCAGGCCGAGCCCACCGTCGGGGTGTAGATGATGGGCATCATCACCTCAAGATGGTTTTCCAGCAGGCGATAAAACAGGGTTTCGTTGGTGTCCTGGATGTTGCGCAGGTAAATGTGTTTATCAATATCCGTTTTGAAATCTTCAAACTGTCGCCACGCGCGCTCCGCCTGCTCTTCAATGGTTTCCACCACTTCCGGCAACAGCCCCAGCAGGTTGAAGTTGCTGCGCTCCTCCATGCTGAAGGCGCTGCCCTTGTTCAGCAGCGGGAACTCCAGCAGAACGGGGCCGGCGTAGGGAATGTAAAGCGAACGGTTTTTTTTGTGTTTGATTTCCATCTGTCTCACTCTTTTTTGCGCGGCAGAAGCCTCACCATTGGCTTTCTGGGAGCCGCGTCGGAACGGGCGGATTACCATAGCGGCACATAGTGTATAAGAAAGCGGCCCGGCACTCTTCCCTTAATGGACAGATTTGTCGCATCAATACCATGCAATTTATTCATCATGAAGAATTTAGGGGAGACGCACTCCCCCATGAACGGTGTGGCCGTCAGGCCAGCGAAGAATCGGGCGATTTCTCAAGCGCCGGGCGCGGGCGGCCCTGGAGCGTGAAGAACGAGATAACGGTAAAGCCAAGCGTAATCAGCCCGAGCACCAGATAGGTCTGCTGGAAGCCCACGGTGTCATACATCCGGCCCGCCCAGGTGGAGAGCACGACGCCGGAGAGCTGTTTGGAGAGGTTAAAGCCCACCAGAAACAGCGTGGCGGAAAGGCGCGGATCAAAAACGGCGGAAATGTATTTAAACGTACCCACCAGCAGGAACGGCAGCTCAAACATATGCAGCGTTTTGAGGATGATCACCTGCCAGTCGGCGGTGGCGAATGACGAGCCGATAATGCGCATCGACATAATCGCGCCCGCGATAAGCAGCGCGTTTTTGCTGCCAATGCGGTTGATGATAAACGGCGTGAAGAACATCACGGTGGCGTTAAGCAGCTCGCCGCCGGTGGTAACGAAGCCGAAAATCTGGGTGCCGCGCTCGGGGCTTGAGAAAAAGCCTTTAAAGAAGTTGGCGAACTGCTGGTCAAAGACGTCATACACGCTCGCCACGCCTACCACGTAGATGATAAACGCCCAGAAGCTGCGCATTCTGAACAGCTCGCTAACGAGCTTCATCGAGAACGCCTGGCTGGTCTCCTTCGTGCCGGAGATCAGGTTGCCGCTCTCCCCCGCCGGACGCGAGAACCACAGCACGCCCGCCAGGATCAGCGCGCACGCCGACGCCACCCAGAAGATAATATTGGGGTTCACGCCAAACAGCATGCCGGTCATCGAGGCGCACAGCGCCCAGCCCACGCAGCCGGAGACGCGCACTTTGCCATATTCAAAATTATTGGCGCGGCTGACGCGCTCAATGTACGCCTCCACCGCGCCGGAGCCGCTTGAGAAGACAATCCCGAGATAGCAGCCGCCGACAAACGCCCCAACCCAGATGTTAAACGCCAGCAGCGGTTTGAGCACAAAGATAAAAAACGGCGCGAACAGTACCAGCAGGCCGGTTATCGTCCACAGCAGGTGTTTGCGCAGCCCGAGCTTGTCGGAGATGAGACCAAACACCGGCTGAAAGATAATCGCGAACAGCGAAATACACGAGAAGACAATGCCGGTATCCGTTTTACTGAGATGCGCGACATCCGCCAGCCACACCGGGAAAAACGGAAAGTAGGCCGACATAATGAAGTAGTAGAAAAAGAAGAACAGCAAAAAGAATATGAAGTTCTGTTTTTCAACCGGGGTCAGGGCAGGCTTATTCATCTTTCACCTTCTGTGTGGAGGTTGTTTTTGTTGTTAACGCCGGGGCGCGCCCCGGCGGTCGCGCCCTGTCAGCCTTGCCGTCTGCGCAGGGTAAAGCGGTAGCGGTATTCCCGCGCGGTCAGCAGATATTCCGGGTGCACGCTCGGTGTCCAGGAGTCATCGCCGCCGACGCCCATATGGAAGCCGTCAATCGTCAGCCAGATACCCACCTCCGGCTGCAATTTATGCCAGTGGCTGGTTTCCATCAGCTGACGCGTGCCGTAAGGGCTTAGCGAGAAATGAAACTCGCCCTCGGCCTGCCAGCCGTTCCAGTTAAGCTCGCGGGTGTTGCAACGCAGGCCGTTTTCGCCGGGGAAAATATACGGCGTGGTGAGCTCTGAAAGCGGCAGCGTCCAGCGCGAGAAGCACGCGCTGCTCAGGCGGTCCGGGTAATTTTCATGCGGGCCGAGGCCGAGCCAGCTTGCCGTCTCTTCGCCGCCGCGTAACTGGCAGACGACACCCACGCGCGGCAGCGGCGGCAGTGCGGCGCTGCGCGCGATGTCGATATCGCAGTGCAGCGCGCCCTGGTTATCCACCACCATGCGCCAGCGGCTGAGAATAGCCGGGCCGTCCGCCACGCCTTTTACGAAGTACGCGTGCTGCGCGACGATCTCCACGCCGTCGCGGGTGGTCTGCGCGTCGCAGGCCAGGTAGCGGTGTTCGGTGTTATACAGCCCGGCGGCTTTCCAGCGCTCCACCCAGGCGTTCGGATCGATGCGTTCCACTTCGCTGACGCCGATATCGTTATCGATCGGCGCGCGGATGAACTGATCGGCAAGCGGCGTCAGCATCTGATCCACGCCGTCGTCGCTCCACTGTATCAGTTGACCGCTGGCGCGGCTCACGCGCCAGGTCTGACACCCGTGGCGAATGACAAATTCCGCGTCGGTGATCTCAAGCTGCGGCGCGTCGCCTGCCACAACCGGCTCCGGCAGCGCGAGCGGTGCGGCGAGCGGCCATTGCGCCCAGGCGCTGAGATGCCCTTCGGGCGACCACGGCGTCGCCTGCGGCTGTTCGACGCGCACGTGCAGCCAGATTTCCTCGTCGCCCGCGCGGGCGCTAAAGCCCGTGTCGCTGAGCGTCAGCACGCGGGATGCCTGCGGGCCTAGCTCCAGCGCCACTTCCCCGCTCAGGCGCGTCTCGCCGCGCACCTCGATGCTCCACAGCAGGCGCTCGTTGTCGCTCTCGCGGAACAGGTATTCGCTGGTCACCTCGATTTGCAGCGGGTTTTCACTCACCAGACGGAACTGGAAGAACTGCTGCTGATGCTTCGCCTCAAAGAGCGCCGGGTGCGGCGTGCGGTCCGGAAAGACCAGCCCGTTCATGCAGAACTGACGGTCGTTCGGCGTGTCGCCGAAATCGCCGCCGTAGGCCCACCAGCGGCTGCCGTCAGGCTCGACGCGCGTAATGGCCTGGTCGGCCCAGTCCCAGATAAAGCCGCCCTGCAGGCGCGGATACTGGCGGAACGCGGCCCAGTAATCAGCGAAATTCCCCAGGCTGTTGCCCATCGCGTGGGCGTATTCACAAAGGATCAGCGGGCGGGTTTCGCCAGGCATTGAAATCCACTTTTTGATCGACCATTTCGGCACCGCAGGAATCAGCTGGTCGGTCTCCACGCGCGCGTACATCGGGCAGATGATGTCGGTCGCGCGGGTATCCGCCCCGCCACCTTCATACTGCACCGGGCGCGTCGGGTCCTGATGCTTGATCCAGTTATAGAGCGCGGTGTGGTTCGCGCCGTTGCCCGACTCATTGCCGAGCGACCAGATAATAATGCTTGGGTGGTTACGGTTGCATTTCACCATCCGGGTGACGCGCTCGCTGTACGCGCCAAGCCACACCGGATCGTCCGAGAGACGGCTCATCGGCTCCATGCCGTGGGTTTCGATATTGGCTTCGTCCACCACGTACAGCCCGTAGCGGCTGCACAGCTCATACCAGCGCGGCTGGTTGGGGTAGTGCGAACAGCGCACGGCGTTGAAGTTGTTCTGCTTCATCAGCAGGATGTCCTGCACCATCGCCGCCTCGTCCACCGCCTGGCCTTTTTCCGGGTGATGCTCGTGACGGTTAACGCCGCGGATCAGCAGCGGCTGGCCGTTAAGCGTCAGCAGGCCGTTGTTGATTTCCACGCGACGAAAGCCGACGTCGTGCGCCTCAGAGACCAGCGGCATGCCGTCGGCGTCCAGCAGCGTCACCACCGCGCGGTACAGGTGCGGCGCTTCGGCGCTCCACAGCAGCGGGTTGTCAACGTCAAGCGAGAGCGTGACGCGTTCGGCGTAGTTGCCACGCTCATCAATCGGGGCGGAGCCGAGCGGTTGCGTCTGGCTCGCGATTTCGTTTTCGCCGTGCCACAGCGCGAGTGTCACGCTAAGCCCGCACGCAGCGGGCGTCACTTCCACCTCGCTGAACAGCGTGGCGTGACGCAGCGACGGCGCAAGCTCTGTATGCACGCGCACATCGGCCAGCGCCTGCTCCGGGAGATGCAGCAGGCTGACCGGGCGGAAAATGCCGCTCATGCGCCACATATCCTGATCTTCCAGATAAGTGCCGTCCGACCAGCGCAGCACCAGCACGCACAGGCGGTTGCGGCCCGCGTGCAGCACGCCGGTGAGATCGAACTCCGCAGGCAGGCGGCTGTCCTGCGAGTACCCCACCCACTGCCCGTTACACCAGAGATAAAACGCCGAATTCACGCCGCCGAAGACAATGCGCGTGCGGCCCGTCTCCAGCCACGCCTGCGGCACCTCGATATCGCGCGAATAGCAGCCTGTCGGGTTGTCGTCCGGCACAAACGGCGGATTCACCGGGATCGGGTAGCGCACGTTGGTGTAGATCGGCGTGTCGTAGCCTTCCATCTGCCAGTTTGACGGCACCGGCGTGGCGCGGGCGTCGCTGAGATCGGCCGCCAGCCAGACTTCCGGCACCTGGTGAGGGCTGGTGAAAAAGCTGAACTGCCATTCGCCGTCGAGCGACAGCACGGCGTCGGACGACTCTCCCCGGCGCGCCCGATCGGCGTCGCGCCAGCCGTGCAGCGGCGTATGGGACGGCAGACGGTTAACGCTGGTGATCGCCGGGTTCTGCCAGTCGTTGCGGGCAAGGATCGTCGCCAGCGGGCGCGTCTGAAGTTCGTTAAAAGCGGTCGTGGTGGGGTTTTCTGTCATGATGGTTCCCTGGAAACAATAAAAATGTCGTGCGCTAACATAAAGAATCAGCATGGCGGGAAACCGGACAGATCGCGAATGGCGGCGTTGCAGAATGCTGTCCTGGATCACATCACAGCGCATGCGGGATCGTGAATTGCGATCTGCGTCACAGCGATGATGTTAGCGCACGACATTACGCGCCAGAAATTGACTTTATCGCGCGCCATCGCCGATGATTCAGGCTACACAGGCAGAGGAATGGCGATGAAAAAACGACTCAGCACGCTGGATGACGTGGCGCAGAAAGCCGGGGTGTCGCACCAGACGGTGTCGCGCGTGCTTAATAAGCCAGAGATGGTTTCGCCCGCGACGCGCCAGCGGGTGCTGGAGGCGATGGACGCCTTACAGTTTGTGCCAAACCGCAGCGCGCAGCTGCTGGCCGGGAAAACCACCCGCACGCTCGGGTTTATCACCGTTTCTCTGGCGCTGCATGCGCCGTCGCAGATTGCCGCCGCCATTAAAAGCCACGCCGCGCGGGCGAACTACAGCGTGGTGATCGCCACGCTGGAAACCGGCACGCTGGAGGAGTTGCAGCGCTCGCTCAATGAAATGCGCGCGCAGAAAGTGGATGGCGTCATTATCAACCTGCCGCTCGGGGCGGAGGCGGCCGCAAGCCTCGTTAACGACAACAGCGATCTGCTGTGCCTGTTTCTCGACGTGCCCGCCGACAGCGACGTCTTTCACGTAAGCTTTGACCCGCGCGACGGCTCGCGCCAGAGCGTGGAGTTTCTGCTGAACGGCGGGCATCAGCGCATCGCGCTGCTCGCGGGGCCCGAACATTCGGTGGCGTCCGGCATGCGTCTCGCCTGCTGGCAGGAGGTGCTGGACGCGCACGGGCTGGCCCCCTGCGCGGTTTTACACGGCGACTGGAGTTCGAAAGACGCCTGGCAGCAGACGCTGAGCCTGTTCCGCACCCGGCGCGATATCACGGCGCTGGTGGTGGCGAACGATCAGATGGCGTTCGGCGCCATGAGCGCGCTGGATGAGCTGGGCCTGCGCGTGCCGCAGGATGTCTCGGTGATTGGCTATGACGACACGCCGGACAGCGCCTATTTCATTCCGCCGCTTACCACCGTTGAGCAGGATTTCAACCAGCTGGGCGCGCAGGCGGTGAGCCGCATGGTGGCGCGCCTCACGGGACACGGCGAGAGCGGATCTGCCCTGCTGCCGACCCGCTTTATCGAGCGCCGCTCCACCGCGCCGCTGGGCGACCGCAACGCCTCTCGCGAACGGCTGCTCGATGAGATGGCGCGCCTGGTGAAAGCCCTGCGCGAGTGCTGAGCCTCAGCGCGCTTTATCCTCCTGCTTCATTCGCGCGCGAATGCCGCCGTCAATGGTCGTAGTGTCCGCCATCGGCGTATAGATAGCGCCGGTCGTCGGGGCCAGCGGCTGCGCTTTTTCCACCGAGCGGTTAATCACTTTCGCGGAGAGTTTTTCCGTCATATCCGGGAAAAGATGGTGCGATAAATTCGACGAGCGCGCCTTCCAGCCCACCGGGATCTCCTCTTGCGGTTTGAAGCAGGCTTTGACCATCGCGTCGATGACTTTCTCCGGCGAATCCATCGCGGCCATGCGCGGCGCGTGGCCGGTATAGTTGGCGGCGTGGGTCCACCACGGCGTATCCACCGCCCACGGCATGATGGTCGCTACTTTGATGTCGTGGTAATCGTTAAGCCGCAGCTCTTCGTTAATGGTGCGACCGAGGCTCAGCACGGCGGCTTTGGTGGCGGCGTAGCTCGACTGAAACGCCAGCGGCACTTCGCTGTCCACCGAGCCGGTGTTAATCAGCACGCCGAAGCCCTGGGCGATAAAATGTTTCATCGCCACGTGCGCGCCGTAAATCACGCCTTTCAGGTTCACATCCACCAGCCGCTCATGATCGGCTATCGGGATCTCCCAGAACCAGCCGAGCGCCCCGATACCGACGTTATTTATCCAGACGTTAATCGGCCCGAAGCGCGCGATCGCCGCCTGCGCCAGCCGCTCCACCTGATCCGGCTGGCTGACGTCTGTTTCCACCGCCAGCGCGTGGCCGTTGTCAGCGTTAATCTCCTGCGCCAGCGCCTCCAGCGCCTCGCCCCGACGCGCCGCCAGCACGACGTTCGCACCCCGTTTAGCGAGCGCCAGCGCAGCCCCGCGGCCAAAACCGCTCGACGCCCCGGTGATAACGATAGTGGTATTGATCATTCGTTCTTCAGACATAGCGGCCCCTCTTTTTATCAGCAGATTGCCGCGCCGCTTCAGGCCTGAAGGGCGGCGCGGCCCAGCTTTCAGTCTGGACCGGGATGCGCAGAACGCAAAAAGATGGCTTTTATTCGCCAGCTGATCCTGAACTTAAAACCGGTTCGTTTGAGGGGAGACGGGTATTAAGGATTTGGTATGGGCGTGGGGCGGAATTAAACAGTATCTTTTGAGTTATGATACCAGGTGAAGTCAGCGCGGTTCAGCCCAGATGTGAATGCAAGCAATCACAATACAAATTGTACAAACAGATAAAGCGTCATTCAGGGAGAACAAAGATGAGTTTTGAGCGAAAGAAGGAACGTGCACTTACCATGATGGAAAGTAAAAACATGTGGCGCAGCAACTATGCCCCTCCTCTGTTGCGTCTGTTATGGAAGTCAGGATTAAAAATCCCTCCCTTACCTTTCGCGTCGTTCTGGGAAGTAACATTAATTATGGGATTCGGGTTTAGCCTTGTATGGGGGCTCGTTATGTGGTTTTTCACATGGCAAGCAATGGGCGTCCAACCTTCCTCGGCGATATTAAGGAGTCTCGCAGGTGGGCTTCTGTTTGGCATAATCATGGCAGCGTTTCATAGCTGGCGTAAAAAGGCCAATAATTTGCCTGACTGGAAAGACCTGTAAATGGCCTGCGAACGGCTCAGTATCGCTTACAGCCCGGTCATGCTAAAAGCGCCTCATACCAAAAGGGCGTTATCACATTCGCACCTGTCTTAGTGAGACTGTTTCACGCGGTTAATCAATGATGGCTGGCTTAGCCGTGACGTGTGGCCTGAAAGAAACCTCTTGCGATACATCCATTCTTTCGGTTTCGCTGACAAAAAAGGATGGCACCAGGCCATCCTTTTTCTTTCAGGGAAAACGCCGACCACTCAGGCGCGCAGACCGCCCGCCAGCAGCGTAAACACCTCGATCATTTTCGGCAGCGCTTCTGCGGGCTGTGGGCTTGCGGCCACCCACAGCGCGGCATTGAGCGCCGCGCCGTTCAGCAGCCGCGCGGCGGCGTCGGCGTCCACCGGTTTGATTATCCCGCGCGCCATCATGCTGATAACCGTCTCGCGCGTGACGTCGAGGCAGCTATTCTGGCTCGGCCACTGCGCCGGATCGCCGAGAAACGCCGGCCCATCCAGCAGCACGATGCGCCGCACCTCTTCATCCAGCGCCATCTGAATATAGGCGACGCCTTCGGCGATCAGCGTTTCCCAGGGGTCTTCGACGCCTGCCGCGGCCGCTTTCGCGCGCTGCGCCATCTCGCCGTCCACCTGGGCGACCACGACGGCGAGCAGCCCTTTTTTATCGCCGAAATTATGATACAGCGCGCCGCGCGTCAGCCCGACGCTGGCGGTGAGCTCATCCATTGAAGCCGCCGCAAACCCTTTCTCAGCGAACGCCTTTCGCGCCGCCGCGATGAGTTTCGCGCGGTTTTCTTCCATGGTGTCGATGCGCCGTTTTGCGGCCATAGGATCTCCTTTTCACATACGCGACGTATTTCAATTGACATACGCGGCGTATGTGTAATGATTATTCACATACGCCGCGTATATTAAATCAATTCCCGGCAAGGCGCATCCGGCTTCTTGCCCAACGCTAACAGGACACCCTATGACTTCTCGCGAACCTATCTTCCCCGCTAACCGTCATGCGCTGTATGAAGAACACGGTTATTCCGCCGCCATTCGCAGCGGCGATCTGCTGTTTGTTTCAGGCCAGGTGGGCAGCCGCGCCGACGGCACGCCGGAGCCGGATTTCGAAGCACAGGTACGCCTCGCGTTTGAGAACCTGCGCGCAACGCTCGCCGCCGCCGGTTGTACCTTTGACGATCTGGTGGATGTCACCACGTTTCATACCGATCCCGAGCGCCAGTTCCCGGCCATTATGGCGGTTAAACAGGCCATTTTCCCGGCGCCGCCGTACCCGAACTGGACCGCAGTCGGCGTGAACTGGCTGGCGGGTTTTGACTTTGAAATCAAGGTGATTGCCCGTATCCCGGACGGGCGGCGCGCATAATAAAAAAGGATGGCTCAGGGCCATCCTTTTTATCAGCCACTACACGTTACAGGCCGCGGCGCGCCATTAACAGCGCCAGATCCACCAGCCGGTTTGAGAAGCCCCATTCGTTATCATACCAGGCGAGGATTTTGACCATGTTGCCGCCAATCACCAGCGTCGAGAGGCCGTCGATAATGGACGAGCGCGGGTCGCCGCGGTAATCGCTGGAGACCAGCGGTTCATCGCTGTAACCAAGAATGCCTTGCAGCGGCCCTTCCTGGGAGGCCTTCAGGAACGCGGCGTTGACCTCTTCCACGGTAACATCGCGGGCGAGCGTGACGGTGAGATCGACAATCGACACCACCGGCACCGGTACGCGCAGCGAGTAGCCGGTCATGCGGCCATCGAGTTCAGGGATCACTTTACCAATCGCCTTCGCCGCCCCGCTGGAGTACGGCACGATGGAGAGCGCCGCCGCGCGCGCGCCGCGCAGATCTTTCTCCGGCTGGTCGTGGAGCGCCTGGCTGTTGGTGTAGGCATGGGTAGTGTTCATCAGGCCGTGCTGAATGCCGAACTGCTGATGCAGCACCTGGGCTGCGGGCGCAAGACCGTTGGTGGTGCAGCTACCGTTGCTGACCACGCGGTGCAGCGCCGGATCGTACTGCTCATGGTTAACGCCCATCACGATGGTCAGGTCGTCGTTTTTCGCCGGGGCCGAAATAATGACGCGTTTCGCGCCGCCTTTGGTGATATGCGCTTCGGCCTGGGCTTTATCGGTAAAGAAGCCGGTGGCTTCGATAACAATTTCCACGCCCACGCTGCTCCACGGAATATTGCCGGGGTCGCGCTCGGAGAAGACTCGGATGGCGCGCCCGTCGAGCTTCAGCTCGCCCTCGCCCGCTTCCACGGTCGCCGGCAGCGTGCCGAGCAGGGAGTCATGTTTCAGCAGATGCGCCAGGGTTTTGCTGTCGGTGAGATCGTTAATCGCCACTACCTGAAACGCCTCATTGCCCAGCGCGGCGCGTAGTACGTTGCGGCCGATACGGCCAAATCCGTTAATGCCTACTTTAACCATGATGAAGCTCCTCTGTTAACGTTCTGTAGAGAGTGTGTAACAGAGAGCCAATGGCGTAAATGACGAGATTAGATCACTTTACGCCATCATGCGTGCGCAGAAGCGTTCGCGGTAATCCGACGGCGTGAGATGCAGGTTGCGCTCAAAGACGCGGCGCAGGTTGATAGCGTTGCCGAAACCGCACTGCGTCGCGACCTGCTCAATACTTTCGCTCCCCTGCTCCAGGCGCTGGCGGGCGGCGTCAAGGCGCGCCTCCTCCACATAGCGGGCGGGCGACACGCCGGTTTCACGCGTAAAAACACGGGTGAAATTGCGCGGGCTCATCGCCACATGCTCTGCCAGCCGCTCAACGCTGAGATCCTGCGCCAGGTTCTCAAGGATCCAGCCCTGGAGATCGCGGATCGGGCCAGGCGTTTTCGCCTGAGTCAGCAGATAGCGGCTGAACTGCGACTGGCCGCCGGGGCGGCGCAGGTACATCACCAGCTCCTGCGCGACGTTACGCGCCAGCTCAAAACCGCCGTCTTCTTCCAGCAGCGCCAGCGTCAGATCAAACCCCGAGGTTACGCCTGCCGACGTCCAGATATCGCCGTCCTGCACGTAAATCGGCCCGCGCTCTACCGTCACCGCCGGGAAACGCGCGGCGAGCGTATCAAGCAGCCGCCAGTGGGTGGTGGCGCGCCGCCCGTCCAGCAGACCGGCCTGCGCCAGCAGCAGCGCCCCGCCGCACACCGAGACCACGCGCCGGGCATACGGTGCCGCCTGTGCCAGCCACTGCGCCACCTGGTCGCCCTCTTCTTCCGTCAGCCCGCGGCCCGTCACCATGATGGTGTCAAACGGCGTGTGCGGCGCGAGATCGCACAGGCGGTGCTCCGCCAGCAATTTAAAACCGGAGGCGCCGTGGATCACATGATGCGGCTGGGTGGTGGCAAGCGTCACCTGATAGTGTGGCTCAGGGGCATCCGCAGACCGCAACTGGTTGGCCCGGGTGAAGATATCGGCGATGCCGGTCGCTTCCAGCAACATGCCCCCTTCCGGGGCGATAATAAGAATAGTTTTCATGTCCTGAAAAATACGCTTTATACAAATTAAGTCAACACAGGCGCTTAACAGTATGGCGGTTTCAGAGCGTGTGATGGCGTGCTCAGCCCGGCATTGAGCACAGATAACGCTTTGTGGAATAAGTAAAATCGCAATAAATAAAAGGGAGGCGGGTTTTAGTGAGAGAGGAAACAGAGCGCGCTGATGTTATCGCGAGGCCGCGTTTTATTTCAGGAAATTCCCGCCGCTGGCGCAGCGGGGCTGACGTTACTGCCGCGATTGCCAGTCGCGCTCGCAGTGTTCTTTCGCTTCGGCCAGGAGATCACGCAGCTCCGGCGCGCCGTCGCTGTAACCGTAATCCATCGTGCTGCTGGCGGCCTGCTGCTCCTGCTGCGCGGCAAAACGGATCTCATCCTGCTGCGGCTGCCATTCACCGTTATCGTCACGCACCAACCGCGTGGCGTATTGCGGCTGCTTGTCATCCTCGCCGTAGATTTCATATTTACACTCAGGCGCGTTTTCCGGCCCAAATTCCAGGGTATCGATCAGATGCGGCTGTGCCATCGTGCCTCCTTCAACAGGTTAAAAATAAAGGGTAGTACAGGGAAGCGGAATGTGCCGGGGCCGTGTAGAATAACCGAAGCGCTAAAAAGCGCAATAAATCAAGGTCAGCAAAATAGTAAAAATAACAACTTCAGCGAACACTCAATTTAATTACCCGATGACGCAATAATATTAATTCACCAACTAACAACAACCCCTTATTATTATTCCTAAAAGAGCGGAGCACTCGCATTCCACGCCGCCATATTCTCAGGATTAAAGTAATATATCGCCGTTAGCCCTTGTTATGTCTTACCAGAGAACGATTTAAGTTAATGGATGATTTAAAAAAAGGAATACTGCTGTGGCGCTTTTCGGTAAATTCACAATAAATAATGCTGATTTTTCGCCGTTACTGATGTATGGCGTTGGAACATTTATGGCTTTTTCAGGAGACGCGAAATACAGAAATCAAGGCGGATGTATCGCTCTGCCTGATAAAGGCCCTTTACCGCCAGGCCGTTATCTGATTGTAGACAGACCTACAGGTGGCGCAGGCGCAAGAATGAGAACAAGCGTCATAGACTCATGGAACAGCATATCAGGCGTTCCTTCTGATCATTCTCAATGGTTTGCTCTCTACCGCACTGATAGTCAGCTTGATGACTATACCTGGATAAACTACGTGAAAAGAGGTAATTTTCGTCTTCACCCTGTGGGTGGGCAAGGTTTATCACTGGGATGTATCACGTTGCAGCACTCTTCCGATTTTGCGGTGTTGCGCAATGCATTACTGGCAACAAATAAAGTTGTACTTGGGAAAGGCATCGTGACTTATGGAGAAATTGAAGTGGTGGCGTATGAAAGCGATTGTCCTGTTGGTTAATATTCTCCTTTTCGTTGTGCTTTATTTGATCACTATCCCCCTTGTACATTTCTGGCGCCCGCTTACCCGACGGGAAACTGACTGGCTGGTGGATAGCGCAGAATGTCTTGGTTTCCTGAATGCACAGCAATTATGGTGGCTTCTGATGGCAACGACTGATTTCATCGTCGCGCTGGTGTTGTTTATTGTGGTTAAATTATTATGGAAAAAATGGTTGTCGCGACATGGATGATAACGCTTCTCCCATAGCACTTTCACTACGTTAACTACCGTGCGGTATGGCTTAACCACAGGCAACCTAATGAAAAAGAAGCTCATTGCCCTTATCCCTGTTTTTCTGGCCGCTGTGGCTACAATCATTTACTGGGTCAATAAGCCAATAAAAGTTATTGATGTGCACCAAAATTATTTTACGGCACAAATCCTGGTTAACGATTTACCGCTCTCCTCTTCAGCCAAAATCGACTGGTGGATAAAGAATAGCAAACCTCTTTTAGATAAATATCACCTGAATGATAAAGATATCTATATCTTCGCCTGGGGTAATGGGTATCAGGAAGAAGGCAAAGCAGACAGGTTATGCTTCGCGGATGTCGCTCCGCCTCGTAACTGCATCGATAAAAATATTCTGATGTCTGTCAGTAAAACCCGCAGCGGCAAAACTGAATACCGCATAGATGACGAGATCTGGTTACAAGAACCGGGTCAGCAACCTTTACAGATCAAGTGATTATTATTTTCTAAGTAAGACATTGAACAATATCCAAGCTCAATGTCTTACTTTTACCTATGGAAAAATTATTAACGGTACCGTTCCAGGAGCGTCAGTTGACCATCAGGAGTTTGTCTGTAGAATTTTCCATCCACACCAAAAAATAATTTATTATTATAATCTCCACCAGCCCTCATCACGACATCGTTATAAATACAATTTTTATCGCTTTTTATATCATCAAAGCAATTATAGTCGTCTATAGAACCGTCATTACTGCCTGTCGGTGCAGCAACATAGCCACCAAAATACATGACGTTTACTGCAATGTTTTCAGGATCATCGATTAAATGATATTTCTCTTGCAGGACATCTTTATTTTTGTTCCACCAGGCGATTTTGGCGCGTGTTGTTAAGGGCGGGTGTTGAATATATACGGTATGGTTATCCGCGCGGATAATTGTTGTCGGTGCAAGGGCGTCCCACAATTGCCAGCCCGCCGTCAGCACTACGCCTACTGCCGTGATGTTTATAAGTACACGTCTTACCTGACTGCGCATCTCATACATTCCTTTGTCTACAAATATGGTCAGCCGACGATTATAAACCTGGCCCGATAAAGCCTCAAACCGCACCCACGTTTAAGCAGTCGCCCCTCGCCCATGCCACAATAAGTTAACCGTTTTTTTACTTCGGAGCGCCGATGCACGCCCTTCACTCTTCTTTCCCACCCGTGTTTGACGGCCATAACGATCTGCTGCTGCGCCTGTGGCTGCGCGCGGAGGCCGAGCCTGTCGGGGCGGTGTTCAGCGGCCTGGAAGGCGGCCATCTGGATTATCCGCGCATGCGTCAGGGCGGCTTTGCCGGCGGGTTGTTCGCAGTGTTTGTGCCGCCGCCGGAGTATGTCGCGCAGATGCGCAATCTGCCGCTGGCGGATGCCGAAACGATGCACGATCCGCTCGCCATCACGCAGGCGCAGATTGAGCTGTTTCACGCGATGGCGCAGGCCTCCAGCGGGAAAATGCGCGTCTGCCAGACGGTGGCGGATATCGAGCAGTGCATGGCGGATGACGTGGTGGCGCTGGTGCTGCATCTCGAAGGCGCGCAGGCGATCGACGCCCAACTGGAGCCGCTCGACGCCCTGCTCGCCCAGGGCGTGCGCAGCATCGGGCCGTTCTGGAACACGCCGAACGTTTTTGGCGAAGGGGTCAGCGGGCCGTTTCCTGGCTCGCCCGATACCGGCGCCGGGTTAACGCCTGCCGGTAAAGCGCTCATCCGCGCCTGTCGCGAACGCCATGTGCTGGTGGATGTTTCGCATATGAATCAGAAGGCGTTTTTCGATACCGCGGCCATCGGCGGCGGACCGCTGGTGGCGACCCACTCCAACGCGCACGCGCTCTGCGCGCAGCCGCGCAACCTTACCGATGAGCAACTCGCGGCCATTAACGCAAGCGACGGTCTGGTCGGCGTGAACTTCGGCACCGCCTTTCTGCGCGCCGACGGACAGCGCAACGGTGATACGCCCTTATCCGAAATTGTTACGCACGTTGAGTATCTGATTACTAAACTGGGTGAAGACCGCGTGGCGTTCGGATCGGATTTCGACGGCATCAGCCTGCCGGATGCGATGGGCGATGTCGCCGGTTTACCGCGTCTGATGCAGGCGCTGGCAGCGGCAGGGTTCGACGCGCCGCTGCTGGAAAAGCTCGCCTGGGGAGAATCGCAATAAATGGATAAGCATTTAAGTTGCGATCTCGATCACATTTACGCAACATAAGCGCGCCGGTAATCGGTTTCACCAGGGTGGTAAAAAATCACCCGTTAGATGAGGAGTAAGACTATGACCAAGTGGACTAAACCTGCGTTTGTTGACCTGCGCCTGGGTCTGGAAGTGACCCTGTACATTTCCAACCGTTAATCGCCTGTGCCCGCGGCTTCGCGGGCACCTTTTCTCTTTTCCTTTCCGGTTCTGCACATGCAAATCAAAGTTCTCGGCTCGGCGGCGGGCGGCGGTTTCCCTCAGTGGAATTGCAACTGCGCCAATTGCCAGGGCGTGCGTAACGGCACGATGAAAACGTCCGCGCGTACCCAGTCTTCCATCGCCGTCAGCGATGACGGGAAAAACTGGGTGCTGTGCAACGTCTCGCCCGACATTTGCCACCAGCTTCTCGCCTCACCCGAATTGCATAATCCCGGGGTGCTGCGCGGCACCGGCATCGGCGCGATTATTCTCACCGACAGCCAGATAGATCACAGCGCGGGATTACTCAATTTACGTGAAGGCTGCCCGCACCATGTCTGGTGCACGCCGGAAGTGCATGACGATCTCTGCACCGGCTTTCCGGTCTTCCCGATGCTCTCCCACTGGAACGGCGGGCTGGTTCATCACCCGATTGCGCCGCTGTCGCGCTTTCAGGTGCGGGTCTGCCCTGGCGTGCATTTCACCGCCATTCCGCTGCTGAGCAACGCGCCGCCCTACTCGCCGTACCGCGATCGCCCGCTACCGGGCCATAACGTCGCGCTGTTTATCGAAGAAGAAGGCGGCAAAAGCCTGCTCTACGCGCCGGGCCTCGGCGAGCCGGACGACGCCATTCTGCCGTGGCTTGAGCGCGCCGACGTGCTGCTGATTGACGGCACGCTGTGGCGCGACAACGAGCTTGCCGCCACCGGCGTTGGCCATAACACCGGCAAAGCGATGGGCCATCTGGCGCTGTCGGAAGAACAGGGTCTGGCGGCCTTACTGGCGCGCCTGCCCGCGGAGCGCAAGATTCTCATTCATATTAATAATACCAACCCGATCCTCAACGAGGAGTCCCCGGAGCGCCAGTCCCTGCACCAGCTGGGCATTGAGGTGAGCCACGACGGGATGGTAATCGCGCTATAAGAGGCTTTATGACCGAGCAACGACTGCTGACGCCCGACGAATTCGAAGCGGCGCTGCGCGCGAAAGGCGCGTTCTATCACATTCACCACCCTTATCACATCGCCATGCATAACGGCGAGGCGACCCGCGAGCAGATCCAGGGCTGGGTGGCGAACCGGTTTTATTACCAGACCAGCATTCCCATCAAGGACGCCGCCATTATGGCGAACTGTCCGCACCCGGAAGTGCGCCGCCAGTGGGTGCAGCGCATTCTCGACCACGACGGCTATGACGGCAGCGAAGGCGGTATTGAAGCCTGGCTGCGTCTTGGCGAGGCGGTCGGGCTGTCGCGCGAGTCGCTGCTCTCTGAAGAGCGCGTGCTACCGGGCGTGCGCTTCGCGGTGGACGCCTATGTCAACTTCGCCCGCCGCGCGGGCTGGGAAGAGGCCGCGTGCAGTTCGCTGACCGAGCTGTTCGCCCCGCAGATCCACCAGGCGCGCCTCGACAGCTGGCCGCAGCACTACACCTGGATTGAAGCGGAAGGCTATGACTACTTCCGCAGCCGCTTAAGCCAGGCGCGCCGCGACGTCGAGCACGGGCTTTCGCTCGCACTCGAATACTGCAACACGATGGAGCGCCAGCAGCGAATGCTGGAGATTTTGCAGTTTAAGCTCGACATTCTCTGGAGCATGCTCGACGCCATGACCATGGCCTATACGCTGGACAGAGCGCCTTATCACACCGTCACCCGCGAGGCGGTGTGGCACAAACGGAGACTGGTCTGATGCAGCCTGAACGCCATCATATTCCGCAATTTCGCCGCGGCTACCGCCTGCAGTGGGAAGAGGCGCAGAACACGCATGTGATCCTCTACCCGGAAGGCATGGCGAAGCTGAACGAGAGCGCCGCCGCCATTCTGCAACTGGTGGACGGCCAGCAGACCGCGGGCGCGATAATCGACACGCTGGAAGCGCGCTTCCCGGAAGCGGGCCCGCTGACTGACGACGTGCTGGGCTTTCTGGGCCTCGCGTATCAACAAAAATGGGTGATTTTCCGTGAGTGACGCGAAACCCGTAAACCCGCCACTGTGGCTACTGGCGGAGCTGACCTACCGCTGCCCGCTGCAATGCCCGTATTGCTCAAACCCGCTCGATTTCGCCGCGCAGGAGAATGAGCTGACGACAGAGCAGTGGATTGATGTGTTTCGCCAGGCGCGCGCCATGGGCGCGGTGCAGCTCGGGTTTTCCGGCGGCGAGCCGCTGGTGCGTAAAGATCTGCCGGAGCTTATCGCCGCCGCGCGCGGCATGGGCTTTTACACCAATCTGATCACGTCCGGCATCGGGCTTACTGAGAAAAAGCTCCAGACCTTCGCCGACGCCGGGCTGGATCATATCCAGATAAGCTTCCAGGCGAGCGACGAGACGCTGAACGCGGCGCTGGCGGGCAATGAGAAAGCGTTCCACCAGAAGCTCGCGATGGCGAAAGCCGTAAAAGCGCTCGGCTACCCGATGGTGCTGAACTTCGTGCTGCACCGCCACAACATCGACCAGATCGACCGCATTATCGAGCTCGCCATTCAGCTTGACGCGGACGACGTGGAGCTCGCCACCTGCCAGTTTTACGGCTGGGCGCACCTGAACCGCGAAGGGCTGCTGCCGACCCGCGAGCAGATCGCGCGCGCCGAGGAGGTGGTGAAACACTACCGCGAGAAGATGGCCGACACCGGCAATCTCGCTAACCTGCTGTTTGTGACGCCGGATTATTACGAAGAACGCCCGAAAGGCTGCATGGGCGGCTGGGGCGCGATTTTCCTCTCCGTCACGCCGGAGGGTACCGCGCTGCCGTGTCACAGCGCGCGCCAGTTGCCGGTGAAATTCCCGTCGGTGCTGGAGCAGACGCTGTCGCATATCTGGTATGAATCGTTCGGCTTTAACCGTTACCGCGGCAACGACTGGATGCCAGAGCCGTGCCGCTCCTGCCCGGAAAAAGAGCAGGATTTCGGCGGCTGCCGCTGCCAGGCGTTTATGCTGACCGGCGACGCGGCCAACGCCGACCCGGTATGCAGTAAATCGCCGCACCACGGCACGATCCTCGCCGCGCGCGAGGCGGCCAACCGCACGCAGATGGGCATCGACGACCTGCGGTTTCGCAACCGCGCCAACTCACAGCTGATTTTCAAAACGCCGCAATGATCCGCACGCGCAAGCTGGCTGGCGGCATCACGTTCACGCTTATCCACCAGCCGCAGGCCATACAGGCCGCGGCGCTGTGGCGCGTGAACGCGGGCAGCCTGCACGAACCGGATGACTGGCCGGGGCTGGCGCATCTGCTGGAGCATATGCTGTTTCGCGAAAGCGAGGGCTACCGCGATGACGAGCGCCTGATGCGCTGGGTGCCGGACCAGGGCGGGCGGCTTAACGCCTCCACCCGGCTGTGCCAGACCGCGTTTTTCTTTGAAGTGCCTGCGCAGGCGCTTGCGCCCGGGCTTTCGCGCCTGACCGACATGCTCGCCGCGCCCCGCTTCACGCCAGCGGCGCTGATGCAGGAGGCGCAGGTAATTGACGCCGAATACCGGCTGCTGGCGCAGGACGCCGCCACCCGGCGCGAGGCGGCGCTGCTGGCGTTAATGGCGGGCGATGCGCGTCTCACGCGGTTGCGCATCGGCAATAAGAGAGCCTTCGGCGAAGATCCGGCGCGGCTGCGCGCGGCACTGACAGCCTTTCATCATCAGCACTATCACGCCGGGAACCTGCACCTGTGGCTCTGCGGCCCGCAACCGCTGGAGACGCTGGAGAAACTTGCCTGCGAGGCCGCCGCGCGCATCCAGCCGGGGGTGGCCGCACCGCTCGCCATCAATGCCCGCACGGGTGAATCGGGCGCGCTGGCGCAGCCGGGCTTTGCGCAACTGGAACTGAGCTTTTTGCTGCCTGCTGACGTGCGTCCGGCCCTGCGCCTGCTGGAGCAGTGCCTGCACAGCGAAGCGCCCGGCGGGCTGATGGCCGCGCTGCGCGCGCAGACGCTCACCGATGACGCCACGCTTGAGGCCGATGCGCTGGATGACGACACGCTCTGGCTGCGGTTTTCTTTCGCGCTCGCCAGTGACGCCGTGAACCCGGCGCACGTGGAGGCGCAGTTACGCCAGTGGATAGCGGCGCTTGCCGCGCTGCCGGAGGACGCGCTTTCGCCGCTGCTGCGCCTCGCCGACGAAGACGTTAATGCACTCGCGCCGATGGACCATCTGCGCGCCCGCGCGTTCGGCCTGCCGCCGGTGGAAGGCAATGCGCTGCGCCCGCTGCTGGCGGCACTCCTGGCCCAGCGCCCGACGCGCCTGTGGCTCTCTCCTGAAGTACACGGCGCGACGGTGACGACACAGGGGCTAACGCTCACCACAGGCGATTTCCCGGATACACCGGACGTCGCGCCACCTGTGACACTATTTGCGCCCGCGCCGTACTTTCCGCCGCCGCTTTCCGTGGCGCTGCCGGGCGACAGCGCGCCGCTGGCATGGCGGCCGGAAGCGGAGCGCATCACGCTGACGCTTGAGCCCGCGCCGGGCACGCGGGTCAGCGATCGTCGCGGCATGGAGCTGCTCGCACGCCTGCGTCCGTTGTGCGACCGGGCGCGTCTGAACGGCGGCGCGCTGCGCACAGGTCTTATTGAAGGACGCTGGCGCATCACGCTTTGCGGCGATGAGGCGCTGCTGATGATGCTGACGACCGAGATGATGACGTATCTGTGGGAGCCGGATGACCGCTACGGCGCGGAAGCCGAACGGCTGGCGGCGCGCGCGCAGACGCAGGAAGATCAGGCCATTGCGGTACGCCGGTTGCTGGCGCAGCTTCCCCGCGAGCTGCTGAAGGCGGCAGGCGACACCAGCGCACAGGCGTGGCAGGCCACGCTTGAGGGCGGCGGCCCGCTGCTGCGCGACGCGCTCGCGCGCCGCTTAACCGATTTCCCCTTCCCGATCGTCGCCCCGACGCCGCCGCGCCCGCTGCCCGCGCCGCACCGTTTTACCCTGCCCGCGCCGCACCGTTTTACCCTGCCCGCGAACGGCACCGACAGCGCCCTGCTCCTTTTCATGCCGCTTGCGGCGTCACAGCGCGAGGCCGTCACTGCGCTCCAGGCGCCGTTTTTCCAGCATATGCGGGTGGAGAATAATATCGGTTACGTGGCGCAGTGCCAGTGGCACACCTGCGCAGGCTACGAAGGGCTGCTGGCGCTGTTGCAGTCGCCGCATCTTTCCCCAGATGCGCTGTTAAATGAAACCACCGCGTTTTTTGAACGCCAGGGTGAGGCGTGGCGCGCCCTTACGCAAAAAGCATGGGTCGGAAGTGTGGCGGGGGAAGGCGGGGAGTGATAAATCGCCGCCGTCGCCAGCGATGTCGATGCGGCCTGCGAGCAGGTCTATATCGCGTTTGGCGAAAAACAGGATCACATGGTGATTGATTGCATGGTCAAAGAAGGGAATGCCTGGAAAGTGCAGTCGGTGGCGAATGTGGCGTTTTCGCGTAATCTCCTCCGCCCGTCGCCGTGATAAAACCGCCTCCGCAGAGGCGGTTGCGCAGGCTTATTTCTTAAGATCCACCTGATAAAAAATATGTTTGCCGAACGGATCGACTTCATAACCGGTGACGTTTTTGCGTACCGGTTCGAAGATCGTTGAGTGGGCGATCATCACGGCGGGCATTTGATCGTGCATCATCTGCTGCGCCTCACGGTAGAGCGCTTCACGCTTCGGCCGATCGCTGGTGGCTTTCGCCTCGCTGATGAGCTTATCGAACGGCGCATAGCACCACTTCGCGGAGTTCGAGCCGCCATTGGCGGACTGGCAGGTAAAGAGCGGGCCGAAGAAGTTATCCGGATCGCCGGTCGCGGTCGTCCAGCCCATCAGCGCCGCCTGATGCTCGCCGCCTTTCACGCGTTTTAAATATTCGCCCCACTCATAGGTGACGATGTGCGCCTTCACGCCAATTTTCGCCCAGTCGGCCTGGATCATCTCCGCCATGCGTTTGGCGTTCGGGTTATAGGGCCGCTGCACCGGCATCGCCCAGAGATCGATGCTGAAGCCATCCGGCATCCCCGCCGCTTTCAGCAGCGCTTTGGCCTGCTCCGGCGCGTAGTCGTAATCTTTAAGCCCCTGATCCGCGCTCCAGACGTCCGGCGGCAGGAGGTTTTTCGCGGCCGTGCCGGTCCCCTGGAAAACGGCGTCGATAATCGCGGGCTTGTTGATGGCCATTGCCAGCGCCTGGCGCACTTTGACGTTATCAAGCGGCGGTTTCTGGGTATTGAACGCGAGGAAGCCGGTATTCAGCCCCGATTTGCTCATCAGCGTGAGATCCGGGTTTTGCTTCATGCGCGGCAGATCCGCCGGGTTGGGGAACGGCATCACCTGGCACTCGTTTTTCTCAAGTTTGGCGTAGCGCACCGAGGCGTCCGGGGTGATGCTGAACACCAGCCGGTCGAGCTTCGCTTTGCCCTGCCAGTACTGGTCAAACGCCGTAAACAGGATGCGTGAATCTTTCTGGTACTGCGCGAGCTTAAACGGCCCGGTGCCGATCGGATCCATGTCCACGCGCTCCGGCGTGCCGGCTTTCAGCATCGCGTCGGCATATTCCGCCGACAGGATAGACGCGAAATACCAGCCGAGATCCGCCACGAACGGCGCCTCCGGGTGGGCCAGCGTAAAGCGCACGGTGTGGTCATCCACTTTATCGATAGCCGTGATGAGCTTGCCGAACTCCAGGCTTTCAAAGTTAGAATAGTTGCCGTTCGAGACGTTGTGATACGGGTGTTTCGGATCCTTCTGGCGCATAAACGAAAAGATGACGTCGTCGGCGTTGAAATCGCGCGTCGGTTTGAAATATTTGTTGCTCTGGAATTTCACGCCCTTGCGCAGATGGAAGGTGTACGTTTTACCGTCGTCGCTGACCTCCCAGCGCTCCGCCAGGCTCGGCACGAGTTCGGTGGTGCCGGTTTTAAAATCCACCAAACGGTTGTAGACCGGCACGGCGCTGGCATCGACGCTGGTGCCGGAGGTATACAACTGCGGGTTGAAGTTCTCCGGCGAGCCCTCAGAGCAATACACCAGCGTGCTCGCGCCTGCCGCGGCGCTGGTGGTGAGGGCGGCGAGCGCCAGCGCGTGAATCGTGTGCTTGCTAATCATTGTAATTCCTTTATGTTTTTTATTTCGTGCCAAAGGAGTCTGACTCTTCGTCACTTCATCAATAACATTAAAATCACAACGCAAACACCTGATAACACAAATAAAGAAGGATCCACCATGCCATCACCGCTCGGCAGTCAATTAACCCGCCGCTTTTTTCGCTACCTGGCAATCACCAGCCAGAGTGATGCGTCCGCCACCACGCTGCCCAGCACGCCGGGCCAGCACGAGATGGCCCGCGCCCTCGCCGATGAGCTGCAAACACTGGGTCTCACGCAGATTGTTATTGATGAACACGCGACCGTCACCGCCGTGAAAAAGGGCACGGTGCCGGGCGCGCCGCGCATCGGTTTTATCACGCATATCGACACTGTGGACGTCGGATTGTCACCGGAGATTCATCCACAGATCCTGACGTTTACCGGTGAAGATCTCTGCCTGAACGCCAGAGAAGATATCTGGCTGCGCGTGGCGGAGCACCCGGAGATAACCGCTTACCCGAACGAAGAGATTATTTTCAGCGACGGCACCAGCGTGCTCGGCGCGGATAACAAAGCGGCAGTGACGGTGGTGATGACGCTGCTGGAGAACCTGACGCCCGAGATGCGCCACGGCGATATCGTGGTGGCGTTTGTGCCGGATGAAGAGATTGGCCTGCGCGGCGCGAAGGCGCTGGATCTCGCGCGCTTTGATGTGGATTTCGCTTATACCATCGACTGCTGCGAGCTGGGCGAAGTGGTGTATGAGAACTTTAACGCGGCGCAGGCGGAGATCCGCTTTACCGGCGTGACGGCGCACCCGATGGCCTCGAAAGGCGTGCTGGTGAACCCGCTGCTGATGGCGACCGATTTTATCAGCCACTTCGACCGCCAGGAGACGCCGGAGCACACCGCCGGGCGCGAAGGCTATGTGTGGTTTAACGGAATGCAGGCGAGCCAGAACAGCGCGACGCTGAACGCCAGCATTCGCGATTTCGACCTTAAGGCCTTTGAGCGCCGTAAACAGCAGCTGCATGACGTAGCGGAAAAAATCGCCGCCGCGTACCCGACCGCGAAAGTGGAAATCACCATCAGCGACGTTTACAGCAATATCAGCAACGCGATTGGCGACGACCGCCGCCCGATTGATCTGATTTACCAGGCGCTGGAGGCGCTCGACATTACGCCGAAAACCATTCCGATGCGCGGCGGCACCGACGGCGCGGCGCTCTCCGCGAAAGGCCTGTTAACGCCGAACTTCTTTACCGGCGCGCATAACTTCCATTCGCGCTTTGAGTTTCTGCCGGTGAAATCGTTTGAGGCGTCGTATAACGTGGCGCTGAAGATCTGTTTGCTCGCGGCGGGGTAATCTCGGGACTTAAGATGACGCAGGCCTGACCCGGTTCACGCCGCGGTTGCCTGCTTCATACCCCAAAAACGTGCCGTTTAACGCATCGATATAAAAACGCACCGGCGTCGAAAAGATAAAATCCATCCACGAGCCGGTTTCTGCCATACCGTCGTCGAGCGTCGAAACAATAAAACAGGGCGTTTCATCAAGCCGGCCTTTCGTTACCGTCAGGTTTTTCTCATTCCAGCTTAAGCGATACTGTTTCGCACAGGCTTTTGCGATGCGCAGGGCTTCGTATTTACTGATCACTGTTGCAGGCCATCCAAAACTTATCGGGTTATATACTATGCCAGGCCGCTGCGGTTTGCCGTCACGTTGTTTCAACGTGTTATACAGCGCCTGCATGTTCAATTATTCCTGAATGACAGTTAGCCCTTGCCCCGTTGTAAATGTTGATTCGTACTGACGCGCCTCTTTCGCGTTGATAACGGTCGCAATCAGCACTGTATAAGATTTTCCTGCAACAAAGTGAAACCCTTTAACGGGTAAACACTCCCCGGCGGCAATCCAAACCGGGTGAGCAACGTCATAATGAATAATAGTGCTGGAGGGCTTAGCGCTTTCCATGATTTCCATCCAGTCGAGCCTTTCGCCCTGTTGTGCCGGCAAGCGGATGCAGATATTTCCCCTGACCGCTGTCACGCTGGCCGTATGCCTCGGCGGCAACGTGACACAGCCTGCCAGCATAAAGAACAATACCGATATACACAGGCCTCTTCGGGTCATGAGCGCTTTCTTCCGTAAATGATTTCTTCTGACCTGCGCCACATACAAAGGCCGGAAGACTCCGGCCTTATCAGTTGCAGCCCGTTGATTACTCATAAAGCCAGTGGCCCGCCTTTGCGGATTCAGCAAGCATACGCAGCGTTAATGGCGCTGGCGCAACGCGCTTTACGCGCATTGAGGCAGGAAGCAGAGGCTTCATAATATTTATTAAATCACTATGCCCCAGCCAACTGAAAATATAAAAAGCATTCATAAAATATATGAACGATTCCACTAACAGCATTGATTAATAGCATTAGCATTGAATGCTGAACGGTATAATACCCTTTTAAAGAATGACAGGAATCATATTTCTGTTCACTCCCGCTGCCTACCATCCCGGGAATAACGGATTGTCAGGCAGGCAGGGAGAAAAATATGCCAAAACGTCATTATCCTAATCCGAGGGTATTCAGACTCACAGGTTCGGTTGGCTTCTGCGGAACGAATAATCCGGATGAAGTTAAAACACTGCAAAAACTCATCGCCGATGCGGGTTACAGTCAAACGACGGGGCGATACATTACCGTAAATGGACGCTGTGATTTGCAAACGCAGGAGGCCATTTACTGGTATCAGCGCTTACTGAATATGAAACCATCCGGGCTGATTCATCCGGTTGATTACTGGTTTATGCACGCCCTGCATGAAGCCACAACGCCCCGCTGGCGGCCACGGCATGTCGCAGGGCCCCTTATTGTCCGGCAAGGCCAGACGACGTTTGACAGTGAAGGCGTGGATTACATCACCGCCGTTGCGCCTTTCAGACAACCGAAACATCTGCTGCAATTTTCGAGGATACTCCACCATCCCACCGTTGAGTCTGGTGTAACGCTTGGCCGTGGATTTGATATGAAGAAGCGTAGCGCCGGCGAAATACTCGCTACGCTGCGACACGCAGATATTGAGGAATATAAGGCTGTCATTTGCTCTAAAGCCGCTTATCTGACCGGACGAGAAGCGGAGACGTTTGTTCAATTTTATGGGCCTCTGGTAGGCGAGATTACGCATCAGCAACAAATCCGATTATTTGAAATCGCGTATCAGGAAAATGTCATATATGCTAAGGGGGTTTATGACCGACATGCCCGTCATTTAAATATACCGAATGCGTTACCCTGGGGCCGCATTGATACCGTGATTAGAGATACATTTATCGATACCATTTTTCAGGGTAATAGCACTGCAGAAGAGATGGTGAGTATTATAGCCTCGGGGGGCGGAAGAGATAAAATCATAGATTATCTGCGTAGCAGCCCCAGCGCACGTTTTAGCCCAAGAAGGACAGAGATCAGAATAAGGAATCTGCAAAAATGAAGAGGATCCTGGCAATAATCCCGGCGTTAATGATAGCTACCGCTTCGCTGGCGGCAGATGAAAAAGACATTACTTCTGATAACGCCGTCGACCAGTGCTTAGATAAGTATTACGAATTCAGTAGCGAATGTCTGGAAGATCTCAACGATAAAACCGAAGCCGAACTCAAAAAGGCGTATGAGACGAAGCTTAAAGCGCTGGAGCGTGTTGATTACACCAAATGGTGGATGGGCGATGAAGATCGTAAAAAAAGGATGATCAAGGCCTTTCGCAAAAGCCAGCGTGACTGGCTGACCTATCGGGACAGTTACTGCGAGGTAGCGACTATCGGCGAGCAGGAAACGCATTATATTGGCGCAGCGTGGACAGGCTGTACCATCAATATGAACAAGCGGCGCATCAAAGAAATACAGTTGACTGTGGTTGAGACGACACGGTGAAAGACGATGCCTGAACGCTATCCCAACGGAGCCTGATAGAGATGAAATTAACAACGGTACTTCTCATCGCGGTGCCTTTTATTCCCGCTGCCGCACAGGCCGTTTCTTTCCAGTTTGGTAAAGAACTCGCTCCCTGCTTTTCTCTGCCGGAATATGCAGAAAACGGAAAAAGCCAGTCAGAGTGCAAAGCGCAGGCGAGAGAACGTTCAGATCTGGCGCTCAGTAAAGCCATTGAACGGCTCTATAAAACAATCGATAACAATTATGACGATCCCTTCAAATTAAACGATTTGGGAGGCGTGACAATGAGCGCCGTCTTCCGGGAAAGATTTGCGCGCTCACATGCGCTCTGGCTGCTATCCAGAGAGGCATTCTGTGCGGCGCGCGCTTCCCTTGTCGGGGAATGGGCACCCACGCAGTACGACCTTGAAACTCAGTGTGTTATCGACATGAATCATGCACGGCAGCATGAAATTGAAAGTCTTTACGGGCTAACTCCCTGATAGTTACGCTCTCTACAGACTGCGTGTAACGCCGGGATAAAGGATAAAAGTAAAGGAATTACCGCAATGAGAAAAATCGTCTTTCTCGTTTCCACGCTTTTGATCAGCCATAACTTAATGGCTGCCGATCAGAAAGATATTACCGCGGATAACGCCGTCGACCAGTGCTTAGATAAGTATTACGAATTCAGCAGCGAGTGTCTGGAAGATCTCAACGATAAAACCGAAGCCGAACTCACAAAGGCGTATGAGACGAAGCTTAAAGCGCTGGAGCGTGTTGATTACACCAAATGGTGGATGGGCGATGAAGATCGTAAAAAAAGGATGATTGAGGCCTTTCGCAAAAGCCAGCATGACTGGCTGACCTATCGGGACGGTTACTGCGACGTAGCGACTACCGCAGCGCAGGGTACTCACTTTCTCGGTGCGGCATCAGTAGGTTGTAACATCAATATGAACAGACAGCGTATTAAAGAAATACAGATGCTTCACATAACGAGCCTGGAATAAAAGGTGTTTTAATCCCTTTCTGATTATTGCCTTGTACTGGCGCGCCAGATAAACAAAGGCCGGGAACCCCCGGCCTTTTTGTCAGTTCAGCGACATGATGTGCTGCCCGGCCCAGTCTTTATAGCCCTCCTCCGTGCGCACAAAACAGGGCGCTCTCACAAATTCCACCAGATGATTCACGAGATCAAACAGCAGCCCCGTGAGCGTTTCCGCCATTTCCGGCGGGAGCGCGCGGCTTATTAACGCCATATTCAGCGCTTTACAGTAGCGGCTCAGCATCTGCGCGTCGCTGCCGATGCAGAACGGCACCTCTGAAGGGAGCGTGTCGGCCGTCAGTGAAGCAAACAGATGCGCCGGCACAGGTCTGTCGAGCGCGGCGGCGAGGGATTCCAGCATCAGTGCCAGTCTCCCGGCCAGCGCCAGAAACAGCGTCGCGTCCTTACACTCAATCAGTTCGCTAACTGTTTCTTCACACAGCGTGGCGAGCGTGAAGAAATCCATTTCCGCCGTGATCGGCCCTTCGCACAGCGTATGCAGGCTCAACATTCTGGAATGCGCCGACGGCGGCATCGGAGTGGCGGGAGCGTTCAGATTGAGATTATGGCCCTCATTTTCAGGGTGTGCGGGTGTGTTACTATTGACGTTAGCCATAGCGTTAGCTCCAATAACGTTTGTGGTCAGACGCTCCGGTTGTGTTGCAGCACACCGGAGCGTTGTTTCGATAGGTCAACCCTGTTATGGTGTGTACCTATTGCAATTATACTCCTCCTATAGGTACACACATGTCAACTGTACAACGTGACAAACAACCCAAAGGAAACGGCAAAGCCCCCGCTTTTCAGATTAGGATTACCCCTGAACTTAAAGCGCAGTTTGAGGAAGCTGCAAAGGCGCAGGGAATGAGCCTTGGAAACTGGTTTAAAAACCTGGGGCGGGAAGAATTGAAACGATTAGGCTTAAAACCTAAAAATTAAAATAAAAAAATTTACAGGGAAATCACCACGAATAAATGATTATAACATTCAATCTTTTTATGCAACAGAAAGATATAACACTTCGATTGAAGCTTGTATAAAAATCAAATCACCCCGAATAAGCATGTTTTTTAACGCTTTATGCCATATTAATAGTAATTGTTTAACTTACCGCTATTTCCTTTGTATAAGCCGAATCAGAGATCTCACTATTTATGAACCATGATCAATACAATCTTTTTTTAATTTTTTAAAGATTCACTGACCTTCCCCCAATATTATTTAGTATTTTTTGCTAATCAATCATAATTTATCCTATCCGATCTCATCAAATCAAAAAAGTAATTATTTACAGGAGTCTACTTTTTCGTGAAATTAATATCTTTAAATTTACCTAGTAAATCAGACACAGAATTTATAGCACTTTTACCGTCCTCAACTTTTAGTTTAGAATGATATATTGGTGATTTATATATTGACGATACAGAAGATAGGATTAAAGCGTCCTTATTCTCTTCGCTTATTAGCTGTTCAGCATATGCTTTTAATGTCAATGCCACAGCCGATTTGAAAGCATATTCTTCTTGAAAGTTACGCTCCTTGCTATATTGCGCAATACCAAACAGAAGCAAGCCTATTGCAGGCAATGCTTTAATAGAGTTTATTATTATCAATTTATAATCCATGGCCTGTCCTTCGGATAAATGGAACAGGAAAAATATCCAGAGTACAGTTGAAATTGCAAGCACAGGCACTGCAAACTTCCAAAAATTGACAGAAGGTGCAAGTTCATTTTTTCGTTGTTTGAACGTTTCAAAAAGTGATGCACCAACCTCTCTTCCAATCAAGGCATCGAGATAATCATTTCGTTCTTTAAAGTACGATTCCTTGTCAGCGACAAAAGTTAACTTTTCATCGAATGAGCTATTTAGCACGTTTAGCTTTTTACTAATTTCGCCATATTCATCTTTGTACTGCGAAATATTTAATTTAATGGCATCCAAAGCTTTTTCTGAATCGTCAAAGATCTTATCAATGCTGCTATTTTTATTCTCAGCAAGAGCCAATTGTGAGTTAATCTTTTCAACAACGCCTGTTGCAGAGTTGAACATATTATTAATGGAATCGTTTTGCGATACTAAATTTTGTAGTAGAGCCTCATACGTTTTAATTTGAGACTGGCTTTCCTCAAGAAATGTATTCACACGAACTTCAGCATCCGCAACCTTACCAACAAAACCATCTAATTCTAAAATCCTTAATTCAATCAATGACTTCTTCATTTCGAGAAGCTCATATTCTTCTTGAAGCTTTCTTTCTGTCTTCTTAAAAGCCCTTCTAGTATTTAACTCCCAGAAGCCATTAACCCTCTGATAATTTGCCAGTCTATACACATATGAAAGTGAATTAGTATAATTAGCACTAGATATATATGCATTCATATTGGAGAGATCAGATTGCAGATTGCCTGAACCAATTTCACCACTAAAATTATAAGAAAACGGCAATGTTACATAATTCAAACCATCAAATTCCTGCCTAAAATGATTTCGAACCTTATTGACCAGAGTAACATAATCATTTAAATTAATATCACCAAGGTTAATTTGTGATATATCCTCACTATCTTTAAATGATTCAGCAACCTTGTCATTAAAGTTAATAGCATCGAATGCATCTAAAAGCTCTAATACTTGTTCTTTTTGCTGTCTGTTCATTTATTTCCTTCCAAACATTTTTTAGTAAATTAGATTATTATTTATAAGTGCTTAGACGTTTTGTGACGTGAGCATAAGTTCTTATACCTTACATCCGACACTCAATAAAATCATGTCCAAATTTTCTCTTTATGACAAAAGTCGCACTACACCGCCCCCGTCTGCGGGTTATGGATCACAAAATTTTTTCAGTTTTGAGTTTTTACGGACGGTATCGCCAGCCCGCGCCACTGCCGAGTTAGCGTGCTAAAAACCAGAATGAAAAAATTGAAAGGAATTTTACTGGTTGTCATTTCTTAGGCCTCCTGCCGGCTTTTTAAGCAGGAGCAGGAACAGGAACAGGAACAGACATATAGTTAATCAAAGCAATAAGAAAACTAATGTCCCAAATATGTCTCATGGTTGAAATGAAGAGGAAAGACCAGATGTTAAGTGCTTGATTTAGTGGTGCCGATAATAGGAGTCGAACCTACGACCTTCGCATTACGAATGCGAAGTTTTTATATTTTAACTGCTTGAACAACCATCAGAAATCACAAATTTATCATTTTAAATCATAATATTAAAACAAAAAACCTGTTGATGTAAATTGATGAGTGTTGATGTTTATCCTTTCAATTTACTTACACCAGCCGTTACATTACTGTAAACCGTAATCCCCAACAGGAACCCTAAAAATGGCGCTTTCAAGACAAAAACTAACCTTCGAACGAATTCGAAGATTTACTTTACCTGAAGGGAAAAACCAAGTTTTCCTTTGGGATACGGACGTAACAAGCTTGGCATGTCGAGCAACTCGTGGAGCAAAAGCCTTTGTATTCCAAAGCCTGTATGCGGGAAAAACCCTTCGCATGACCATTGGCAACATTAACGATTGGAAGATTGATGATGCGAGGGCCGAAGCCAGGCGACTGCAAACATTAATCGATACTGGGATAGATCCGCGTATAGCTAAGGCGGAAAAAATTGCTGAAGCGGAATCACAGCAGGCTGAATCTCGTAAAACGAAGGCAACCTTTTCAAGCGCTTGGGAAGATTATCTTGATGAATTGAGAACCGGAATCAGCGCAAAAACTAAACGCCCCTACTCTGCACGCTACATTGCCGATCACGTTAACTTGTCCAGTCGTGGAGGCGAAAGTAAAAAAAGAGGCCGGGGCCCAACCTCACCTGGGCCACTGGCTAGCCTGCTCGACCGACCATTATCAGAACTAACACCAGAGAACATTGCCGAATGGCTAAGTACAGAGAGACAAAATCGGCCTACCGTCACTGCTCATGCCTACCGTCTGTTGCGTGCATTCATCAAATGGGCTAATTACCAGAAAAAATATCAGGGAATAATCCATGGCGATCTTACACAAGATCATAACGTGAGAAAAATGGTTCCAATATCAGCGAGCAAAGCGGGAGATTGCTTACAAAAAGAACAGCTCAAAAGCTGGTTCAGTGCCGTGCGTAGCCTCAATAATCCCATTGCATCAGCCTATCTCCAAGTGCTTTTGCTCACCGGTGCACGGCGTGAAGAAATTTCCTCACTTCGCTGGTCTGACATAGATTTCAAATGGTCAAGCATGAGAATTAAAGACAAGATCGAAGGCGAGCGAATTATCCCCCTCACTCCCTATGTTTCTGACTTGTTACGCTCACTGATGGAGATCCCCAATCGTGGTACAAACGAGGAGAATTGGGTTTTCAGAAGTAACAGCAAAAGTGGCAAAATTATTGAACCGCGTTCAGCACATAATAGAGCATTAACTCGCGCGGAGTTACCACATATCAGCTTGCACGGATTGCGCCGTAGTTTTGGGACCCTCGCTGAATGGGTCGAAGTACCAACAGGTATTGTTGCGCAGATTATGGGCCATAAGCCTAGCGCTCTTGCTGAAAAGCACTATCGCCGCCGTCCATTAGATTTGCTAAGAAAATGGCATGAAAAAGTTGAATTATGGATCTTAGAAGAAGCAAAAATAAAAAACAACGTTGATAAGCGTTGATTTTATCAAATATCAACAACTTACATAAAATCACATGTGTTGACAGAAATTTTTTTTCAGTTATCTTTTATTACTGCTAACTACATTCACTCACTAAGCAGGAGATTAACTACAGTGACTAACCCAATAACTGTATCAAGAGAAGACCGAAGTGCGGAAATCAGAGCGAGATGGGGTTTACATCCGACTAAAAACAAAAGTTCTAATTTTTGGGAAACAACAATTCAGCGTTTTAATAATAGTAGTACTGACCGAATACTACCTCTTTGGCACCGTGTTTCAAAACTTTTAGTTGCTATTAGGAATGTAGTCAATACTATAACATGCCCTTTTCCACCAAAGGGGAATACTTCCCGCTCACGCCGAAGTTCAACAACGTCATCAAAAAACTCATCATCATCTTCATCGGATGGTAGTAGTAGCGACCCCGATCCCGATAGAGACCCCATATTCACCCCTTTTCATTTCATTCTTTCATCTCTGTTAAAAACAATGATCGTCTTATTTGCCCACATATCAAATGTTGGGGTGATGAAATGAGCGATATCAAACATCAAAAACCCTCTCAGTCACAACTAATTTCTACCCGCGAGTTAGCTAATATTATTGGCTATGAAGTACAAACTATTCGAGCTTGGCTTTGCAAAGACAAACTGCCTAATGGTTTACCGCGACCGAAGAAAATTAAAAACCGACATTATTGGTCACGTAAAGACATTGATAGATACCTATTAACCTTCTCAGTATATAGTAACTAATAGAGGCCTCCCCCGGCTATTCTAAAGAATAGCCGGGTTAGTTAATACAAACCATCCATTAACAATGGGGGGAGATTAATACTATTTATCACATCTCACATTAACAAAATTCAAGGTCACATATGAAAAAACGCATCACTTTCAGCGTAAACAATAGTTCTACTATTGATGCAATTGACGACTATAGCAATGCAAAAGGATACTCCAGGTCAGAGGTGATATCATTTTTATTAAACGCCACAGTCCCAGCATTGAATAAAATAACATCGCAATATCATATAGCTCAAACTTTGGAGTCAACATTAGGCTGTATTTTTGAAGAGAAGGCCCCGTCAATAGCACGGGGGGAGCCAAAATTAACTTACGAAGAGTTTTTTCATTCCGTCTGGAACACTCACATTCGACACCGGAACGAGGTTATCGACCAGAATTTTTATGCACACAAAATATCTCATGATAAGATGGGGAAGAGTGAAAAAAAATTAATTCATGAAAAGCTCACATACATTATAAAAAGCTTCAATGTAAAAAAAGCAATTTTTATTTACACAGATCGGCGCGTGAACCACAAACATCTAATTGCAGGAGGGTTGTCAAATATCATACTGATAAAGGAAACAGTTTACGATGGTTGTTTTTTTGATTTGAGCAGCATTGTGATTATGCCAATCTTTGAACTTATTACATTTGGAATTGAAGAGGTATTGAAAAGAAATAAAATCCACCATAAACAATCATGCTATTGCTGGATACCAATTTATTACACAAATGATCTAGCGGTAATGGTCCCGGTGATTGCCGAAGGCGATACACCTCAAAAGGCGATGAAAGGAGGAGATGCCATCATTATTAACCCCTTTAACGGTGAAGTAAACCATACTTTCTGATACCAATGTTAAGCATAACCACTTAGTTGCATACATCTCGACAGTATGGAGTTAGTACCTAATAGCTTGATGAGGGTAAAAGATGCCTACTAACAAAGCAAAATCAAAGAAAATTCTAGGAAGGCCTGAAGGAAGTAAATATTACCATTTAATTCAGAGTGAGAAGGCTAAGAATTACTCTCAATCCAAGGTGGCAAAGATCTTAGGAATAAGTATTTCCACGGTAAAAAGACACTGGGATAACGGCATCTTTGGGTGATTATAATTGCAGAGTTGCTTTTTAAGTATTTTACTGCATGGGTAATGGGTTGATAACAAGTTTTATTGTTGGAAAGGTATTATATAACAGTCATTACTATTAATAGTTAATTAATATAACTAACCACAGACATTCAGCTATGTCTGATCATTTTACTGTATACGGCTATCATAAGCCGTAGGGCTAACTACAGGATCGAAGCATGGAATTATATCATGGTTCCCATGGTGAGCATGTGCTCGCCTATAAAAAACATATTGAACGAGTCGTCAATGATGCTATCAGTGAATTCCCTAGAACGATGGCGTTACGTGTTGATGTTCATTATCCACCCATTTTAGACAGAGGTGACACTGTTTGCTGTTTTCCTAATCTAGAGCCTGGTGCTATATCCCGTTTCCGTAATGCGTTAAATGCAATGCTGGAGGCCAATGAGAAAGCCAGAGCAGCTAACGGTAAACGAATTTATCCAAACCGTGTTCGTCACGTTTGGGTACGTGAGTTTTCCGAAGAAGGAAAATGCCACTTTCATCTTGGTCTTTTTTTTAATAAAGATGCTTATTACCATTTGGGTGATTATGAGACTGAAAGCAATTTACGAATGATGATTGTAAGAGCATGGTATAGCGCACTGGGATTGGAACTGGATGATTATCCGGGATTGGTTCACTACCCTGAAAATTGTCGTTATATATTAGACGTCAATGATTTTAACTTTGAAGGAGAATACAATAAATTACTGAATCGTCTCGACTACCTAGCTAAACTCGATACAAAAGCTTATGGAGATGGCGACCGTAGCTTCGGCTGCAGTCGCGGGTAATTTATTTTTTTCAGCAATGGCCTTTCTTATGGATGGAAAGGCCAGACCTTATATATCAAGACGATGGTGAGCGATAAAGTATTGTTTTCAAATAATCATCTGTTGCAGTAAACTCAGGGAGTTGGCCATTCATGGCCTGTGTTAGTGGAATAATCTTTGTCCTGACTCCCATCCCCTGAAATCAACGTAACCATAATCACGTAAGACTTCCATGATAATCGTATTACGTGGTGAACGCTGACCTGCAACCATCTTTTCAACCGACATCGAATTATTCAGCGCCCCTGGGCTAATAACTTCAAATCGATTGCTATACAAGCCAATCTCTATCTCAACAAAGCGTGTCCAGTCGCGATGAGCCAGTGCAGTCACTGCGAACTGTCGCTCAAGGCGATTCGGGATAACTATGTGTTCATGACCACCACGTTTATATCGGTGGGTAGGCTGCTGATAACTCACCAGACCCAGTTCTTTCATGAGCTTTCCGGCAAGCCAGCGTCCCATTTTAAAGCCTCTCAGGGTTGCCATAATCGCGATACTTCTTGCGCCAGCAGAACCATGACTGATGTTATGCAGCTCCAGAACCTGACTGCGTAACACAGCTCGCCTGCCATCTGGCTTTTCGAGGCTTTTTCCCCAGTATTTGTAGCTGCTGCGATGAACCCCGAACACGTGGCAAAGTGTGACCACAGGATACTGCGCTCTGAGTTTCCCGATTAACGAGAATTGTTCAGGGAGTCTGACATCAAGAGCGCGGTAGCCTTTTTTAATATGTCGTTTTCCATTTCAATGCGTTGTATTTTTTTCTTCAGCTCACGTATTTCAATCTGCTCCGGGGTTATAGGAAAGGCTTTAGGTATTTTGCCCTGTCGTTCATCCCGCAACTGCTTTACCCATCGCGTCATGGTAGAAAGGCCGACATCCATAGCACTGGCCGCAGCTGCAACGGTGTAGTTCTGATCAAGGACCAGTTGAGCGGATTCGCGTTTAAACTCTGCGCTGAAATTTCTTTTTTTCATTGAGGCACCTGTAATGTTCTGAGGTGAGCATATCACCTCTGTTCAGGTGGCCAAATTCAGTAAACCACTTCAATTCGATTGCGTTAGTGGTGTAGATAACCTTGCGGATCGCCTCCGAATACACGAAGAAGGTGGCAACATTCGGCCAGTTTGCCCGCCAGCTGCGACTTATCTGCGGGTACCGTGCATCCCATTCCTTCCCGAACGCATCCAGCGCCTGCAACGCGCCTTCTTCCGTGGCTGCGCGGTAAACCTGTTTCAGGTCACGGGTTACCGCTTTATAGTCTTTCCACGCCAAGAACCGCAGGCTGTTGCGTGCCATGTGTACTATGCACAACTGGATCTGCGTCTCCGGGTAGACGGCATTAATCGCTTCCGGGAAGCCTTTCAGGCCGTCCATACAGGCGATAAGGATATCGTTCAGCCCGCGATTTTTCAGTTCCGTCAGTACATTCAGCCAGAACTTTGCACCTTCATTTTCGGCCAGCCACATACCTGGCAGCTCTTTCTGACCATCAAGGTTAATACCCAGAGCCAGGAACACCGCTCTGTTGATAACCCGGCTGTCCTGCCGTACTTTCAGGACAATACAGTCAAGATAAACAATGGGATAAATCGCATCCAGAGGACGGTTTTGCCATTCTACAACCTGGTCGATTGCGGCATCGGTGACTTTCGATATCAGCGCCGGAGAGACGTCTGCATCGTACATTTCTTTGAAGACTGAGGTAATTTCGCGGGTAGTCATCCCTCTGGCATACAGCGCCAGGATCTGGTTGTCCATGCCGGTAATGCGGGTCTGATTTTTCTTCACCAGTTGTGGTTCGAAGGAACCATCACGATCACGTGGAGTACGTAATTCCATCGGCCCGTCGGTAGTGGTGACGGTTTTCGTGGAATAGCCATTACGGGAGTTGGTTCCCGATTTGGGCTGATTTTTTTCATGTCCCAGATGGTGAGTCAGTTCAGCGTTGAGAGCAGCCTCAACACTGATTTTCTTGAGCAGGCGATCGAACTGACTGAGATCTTCAGGGGTTTTGAGATTTTTGGCCAGTTCGTTAGCCAGAGCCTGCAATTGTTTGTCGTCCATAATTTAACCTTCATTTGATGTTGAATTGAACATATCAAAATCAGGCAATTACATAAATCTATGTACAGGCTCGCACCTGGGCTTGCCTGACTGACCGCAGGCCGGCGACGACAAGGTGGAAAAGTTCGGCGTGTGGCTCTGGCGGCAACGATCCCGCGAAGGGCGGACGGTGCTTGAGCTGTTGAACGTAAGCATGCGGGCAAACCGTCTTGCGCGACTATGCCGGATGCCACCTATGCGGCAGCAGCTCTGCAATCTCACTAGCTCGCTGCGTCGGCAACCGTCTCAGCACATCCTTGAGATAGGCATACGGATCGTGCCCATTATTACGGGCCGACTGGATCAAACTCATGATCGGAACAGCGCGCTTGAGCATGCGAACCCGCGCCGAGCATTTGAGAAGGCAACGGGATGAACGCTGTCTGGATAGCCGTGGTTTTCTGGGTAAGCAGGCGAATCCATTTGTGGACGAGGTTGGCATTGAGGCTGTAGCCCAAGGCGATGTTTGCGATGGAGGCACCGGGTTCAGAACACTCCTGAATGACCTGAGCCTTGAAAGATTTGCTGTAGGTACGGCGCTGAGGGCGCATGGAAAATCCGCTTGATGGGCCATGGCCTTCGGCGGCGGTGTCGGGAAGGTGTGTTGGCCGGACGGATACTGTTGAACTACGTTGTCTGGGGCAACGGAAGTGTTTCGGCCCGACTCTGGAACGCGATCCGCAGCGACGACTGGGCAATTCCGCACGTTGGCCTGAGCAGCCTCGGGGAAATCGTCGTCTGGGCGCGCCCAGACGAGTTTCCGCCAAGGAACATGCAGACAAGCAAGGGGCTGCGGGCACTCGGCTACAACGTGAGGATCGGTGTTTGATCGAGGCGCCTGTGGCACACGCAGGCTGACGAGCCAGGCGCTGTCCATTGCCTGATCAGGCCGCCCCCCTGTGCCTTGCCTGAGCAGTTGACCTGCATCAATGGGGCGGGAGAACGCTGTACATTCACTCTCGACTCTTGAAGTTTGTCATGGTAGGTCTAATATTACAAAGTATTGCAAGGATTTCCTTGGCCGGAACCGCAAAGCGACGCGATTGGAGAGGGTGAGATGAAAGCGCACCTACAGGTGATTTTCACGCTCGATGAATTGGCTGCGTACTTGAAAGTCGGCAAGCGGACGTTTTATCGGCTCGCCGCACACGGGGAAATTCCGGCTTTCAAGGTGGGCGGGACGTGGCGACTTCGTCAAAGTGAAATCGATCAGTGCATCAATGATCAGACCTGAGCCGGAGCAAAGAAGGAGGTGATGTGCAAGCGTGAACAGCAGAAGTCATCCGAGCAGCCCGTGTCGCCTGGGCGCACTGCCCGTCGCAGCAGGCAAAGGGCTTGAGTAACTCGTTTTCCAATTTTTCTGGAGGTATGACATGGACATCGATTTCAAGAAGTTGGCTCCCTGGAACTGGTTCAAGAACGAGCAGCAAGAGCAGCAGACCGCCTCTTCCCTGCCGGTGCAGCGCAATGACCTGCCAGCGGCGAGCGGGCCAGTCAGCCCGATCCTGCAACTGCATCGGGAAATCGACCGGCTGTTCGATGACGCATTCCGGGGCTTCGGTTTTCCGGCGTTGAACATGCCGCAGTGGCCATCCGATTGGTCGGGCATGCTGAAGCCGGCCCTGGACATCCAGGAAACCGACAAGCAGTACAAGATTACCCTGGAAGTGCCCGGTGTCGAGGAGAAGGACATCCAGATAACTCTCGACAACGACGTGCTGATGGTGCGTGGCGAGAAGCGCCAGGAACAGGAGAAGAAGGAAGGTGGCTTCCACCGTGTGGAGCGCTCCTACGGCAGCTTTCAGCGTGCCTTGAACCTGCCTGACGACGCCAACCAGGATTCGATCAAGGCATCGTTCAAGAACGGGGTGCTCACGGTCACGATCGACAAGCGCGAGGTCAGCGCGCCGAAGCAGGGACGCTCGATCCCGATCAACGGCTGACGTCGCCGGCTCGTTCGTCACAAGAAAAACCCGGCACGAGACGAGGAGTCGCGGCTCGCGATGCCTCGTCGCCTCAACCTTTTCAACCTTCTCAGGAGCATCAGCATGGCCAGAAAACAATGCCAGGTCTGCGGCCAACCCGCCACCGTGCGGGTGGAAGCCAATCTCAACGGTCGTAACAGCACCATGCTGTTGTGCGACGACCATTACCGGCAATTAGTGCGCCAGCAAAAGCGCACCGTTTCGCCGCTGGAAGCCTTGTTCGGCTCGCGCAGCGGCCTGTTCGAGGACTTCCTCGGCAGTGACTTCTTCCGCATCGGCGAAGACGCGACGCCAGTTGCCGCCGATACCGATGACGTGGTCGATGCCTCGTTTGGCGAGCCCGCCACCGCAGGTTCGGGTGCGCCGCGCCGTCGCGGCAGTGGGTTGGCCAGCCGCATCAGCGAACAGTCGGAAGCCTTGCTGCAGGAGGCCGCCAAACACGCTGCCGAATTTGGCCGCTCCGAGGTGGATACCGAACATCTGCTGCTGGCGCTGGCCGACAGCGACGTGGTCAAGACCATCCTGGGTCAGTTCAAGATCAAGGTCGATGACCTCAAGCGGCAGATCGAGTCTGAGGCCAAGCGCGGGGACAAGCCCTTCGAGGGCGAGATCGGCGTGTCGCCGCGCGTGAAGGATGCGCTCAGCCGCGCCTTCGTGGCCTCCAATGAACTCGGCCATTCTTATGTCGGTCCAGAGCATTTCCTGATCGGTCTGGCCGAGGAAGGCGAAGGGCTGGCCGCCAACCTGCTGCGCCGCTACGGCCTGACGCCGCAGGCGCTGCGCCAACAGGTCAGCAAGGTGGTCGGCAAGGGCGCCGAGGATGGCCGCGCTGAGACGCCGACCAACACGCCAGAACTCGACAAGTACTCGCGCGACCTGACCAAGATGGCGCGCGACGGCAAGCTCGACCCGGTGATCGGCCGCGCGCAGGAGATCGAAACCACCATCGAGGTGCTGGCCCGGCGCAAGAAGAACAACCCGGTGCTGATCGGCGAGCCGGGTGTGGGCAAGACCGCCATCGTCGAAGGGCTGGCGCAGCGCATGGTGGCGGGTGAAGTGCCCGAGACCTTGCGCGACAAGCGCCTGGTGGAACTCAACATCAACGCCATGGTGGCCGGCGCCAAATATCGCGGCGAGTTCGAGGAGCGCGTGCAGAAGGTGCTGAAGGAGGTGACCGAGCACCAGGGCGAGCTGATTTTGTTCATCGACGAGGTGCACACCATCGTCGGTGCCGGCCAGGGCGGTGGCGAAGGCGGGCTGGACGTGGCCAACGTGTTCAAACCGATGATGGCGCGCGGTGAACTCAACCTGATCGGCGCCACGACGCTGAACGAGTACCAGAAATACATCGAGAAGGATGCCGCACTGGAGCGGCGCTTCCAGCCGGTGACGGTGCCCGAGCCGACGGTGGCCCAGGCCATCATGATTCTGCGCGGCCTGCGCGACACCTTCGAGGCGCACCACAAGGTCAGCATCTCCGAGGACGCGATCATCGCGGCGGCCGAGTTGTCCGACCGCTACATCACGGCGCGCTTCCTGCCGGACAAGGCGATCGACCTGCTCGACCAGGCGGCCGCGCGCGTGAAGCTGTCGGCCACGGCCCGGCCGGTGGCCGTGCAGGAGCTGGAGTCCGAACTGCACCAGCTACGGCGTGAACAGGATTACGTGGCCGCGCGCAAGCAGTACGACCAGGCCGCCGAGCTCGGCAAGCGCATCGAAGCCAAGGAGGCCGAGCTCAAGAAGCTCGTCGAGGACTGGGAGCGGGAGCGGGCCTCCGGCAGTGCCGAGGTCAAGGCGGAACACGTGGCGCAGGTTGTCTCGCGCCTGACCGGCATCCCGGTCAACGAGTTGACGGTGGAAGAGCGCGAAAAGCTGCTGCACTTGGAACAACGGCTGCACGAGCGCCTGGTGGGACAAGACGAGGCGGTCCGTGCCGTGGCCGATGCCGTGCGGCTATCCCGCGCCGGCCTGCGCGAAGGCAGTAAACCGGTGGCTACCTTCCTGTTTCTGGGCCCGACCGGGGTGGGCAAGACCGAGCTCGCCAAGGCATTGGCCGAATCGATCTACGGCGATGAGCACGCCCTGTTGCGCATCGACATGTCGGAATATGGCGAACGCCATACCGTGGCGCGGCTGGTGGGCGCGCCTCCGGGCTATGTCGGTTACGACGAAGGCGGTCAGCTCACCGAGAAGGTGCGGCGCAAGCCCTACAGCGTGCTGCTGCTCGACGAGATCGAGAAGGCACACCCTGACGTCTACAACATCCTGCTGCAAGTGTTCGACGACGGTCGCCTCACCGACGGCAAGGGCCGGGTGGTGGATTTCACCAACACCATCATCATCGCCACGTCCAACCTGGGTTCGGACATCATCCAGCGACGGCTGAAGGCGCGTGAGGCGGCTGGCGAGGAGTACGAAAAGACCAAGGCCGAGGTCATGGACGTGCTGCGCGGCCACTTCCGGCCCGAGTTCCTCAACCGCATCGACGAGATCATCGTCTTCCATGCGCTGGGCAAGGAGGAGATCCGCCACATCGTCGGCCTGCAGCTCGATCGCGTGGCGCGCAGCGCCGCCAGCCAGGGCGTGACGCTCACTTTCGATCAGACGCTGATCGACCATTTCGCGGAAGAAGGCTACAAGCCCGAGTTCGGTGCGCGTGAACTCAAGCGCCTGATCCGCAGCGAGCTGGAAACTGCGCTGGCGCGCGAGATGCTCGGTGGCGGCATCGGCAAGGGCGATCACGCCAGCGCACGCTGGGACGACAAGGCCGAACGCGTGGTGTTCGAACGCAAAGAGCCACCGCAGACCCCGGCCGAGCCGGAGCAGCCGGATGTCGCGAAGGCGACCGAGACGCCGCACGGCGACGCTGGCAAAGGCTCGCGCAAGAAGAAGTCGGCGAGCGACGCATCTTGATGGCGGGCGAGGCTGCCGTGTCCGACTCCATCAGCCTGGCATGGGCAGCCTCCCTGGCATCGATCGCGGTGGCGGTCGTGGCCGCGGGTCACGCGGTCGTCTACAAGCGTGATCCGCGGTCGGCCACGCCGTGGGGGCTGCTCATCAGCGGCGGCACTGCCCTCCCGCTCGCTGGCCATCCGTTTGCGTGACGGTGCGGCCCGTCTGTTCACCTGATCCTCTGGCAACTCGACTTTCGAGGAACACGGTCCATGGAAAAAAAGAATCAATGGAATACCGGCTACTGGATCGTTGCCCTCCTGCTGTTGCTGAGTTTGCAGAGCTACTGGCAGACGGCGAAAACCGTCGAGCCGGTGCCCTACAGCGAGTTCGAGAAGGCGCTGGACGAGGGGCGCGTGGCCGAAGTGCTGGTGTCGGATCGTACGGTGACCGGGCGCCTGAAGTCGCCGGACAGCCGGGGCAAGACGACGATCGTGGCAACGAGGGTCGAACCCGATCTTGCCGATCGCCTGTCGAAGTACGACGTACCCTATGCCCGCGTGTTGGAGAGCACCTGGCTGAGCGATGTGCTGTCGTGGATCCTGCCAGCGGTATCCTTCTTTGGCGTCTGGTTCTTCCTGTTCCGCCGCTTCGCCGAGAAGCAGGGCATGGGCGGGTTTCTCAATATCGGTAAGAGCCGCGCCAAGGTGTTCGTGGAAAAGAACACCGGTGTGACGTTCGCCGATGTGGCGGGGGGGGGGGGATGAGGCCATGGCGGAGCTGGTCGCGATCGTCGATTTCCTGAAGAATCCGCAGGACTATGGCCGTCTCGGGGCGCGCATTCCCAAGGGCGTGTTGCTGGTCGGCCCACCGGGCACCGGCAAGACATTGCTGGCCAAGGCTGTTGCCGGGTGGCCGAATCGACCCAGGCGCGCATCGATCAGGCTATCCGCGACATCGTGATGGGCGTGTTCGAGCGCGCCTACCGGATTCTCGACATCAACCGCGCGGTGCTGGAGCGCTGTGCGCGCGAGCTGCTGGCGCGGGAAACGCTCGACGAAAGCGATATCCGTCAATTGACTCAAGGACTTGTTCGGAACTGAAAACAGTAGTAGCTGCCATTCAGAGTAAACCGACGGCTCTGTTCAGTGCGTCATCCAATTCGTCGGCATTGTTCAAGGAGAACCGATATGTCTGCATTGACTCCGTGGGACCCCTTCCGGGAACTGGATGAATTGCAAAACCGCCTGGCGACGATGTTCGGACGAATACCCCAGCGACAGGGCGCCCGTACCGGCAACGAAGCCAAGACCACGGCGGACTGGGCTCTAATGGCGGACATCAGCGAGGATGAGAACGCATTCCTCCTCAAGCTGGATCTGCCGGAGGTCCCCAGGGATGCCGTGCGCGTCAGCGCGGAAAACGGTGTGCTCACCATCAGCGGCGAGCGCAAACTGGAAAAAGAGGAGCAGGGCAAGAAGTTCCACCGCATCGAACGTGCCTATGGCCGCTTTGTGCGCAGCTTTGTCTTGCCTGACAACGTTGATCCGACCAAGGTGACGACTTCCATGAAAGACGGCGTGCTGGAAGTGCGGCTTGTCAAGGCCGAGCAAGACAAACCGAAACAGATTGAAATCTCAGTCAACTAACTTCAATCAGGAGCCCAAGATCATGAATATCAAACAGCCACAATACACCTTCTCCGCACTTGCCCTGGCGGTCGTCGTCGGACTGAGCGGACCGGCTCTGGCCCAATCGGCGGCAGGTTCTAGCCCAGGTGCTGCAGCACCCTCTGCCGCATCCAAGGCGGCACAGCCACAGGTAGATGACAAGGCCGCCCGGGAAGCCGATAAAAAGCGTGCCGAGCTCACTCAAGACGCCATCACGGCGCTCACCAAGACCCAGGAGGCTTTGACCCTCCTTGATGCAAACAAGACCAAGGAGGCGCTTGCTGCGCTGGAACTGGCCAGCGGAAAGCTGGAACTGGTATTGGCACGCGACGCCAAACTTGCTTTGGCGCCGGTCGATGTACGCGTCATCACCCACGATATCCACGCCAACGTGGAATCGGTAAAGAAAGCGGTCAAGTTGTCTCGGGAGTTGTTGAGTGATGGCGAGGTGCAAAAGGCCCGGCCCATCGTTGCCAATCTGGCCAGCGAAATCGTAATCGAAACCGACAACCTTCCGATGGCAACGTACCCGGCAGCGATCAAGTCGGCCGCACGGCTCATCGACAGCGGCAAGATCGACAACGCCAAAGCGGAACTCGCCCGAGCACTGAACACGCTGGTGGTGACCTCGGTCGCCTTTCCTCTGCCCGTGCTACGGGCCGAAGCCGCGATGGCAAAAGCTGAAAAGCTGGCCGAGACCGACAGGCGCGATGCCAGGCAGAACGAGGAGCTCAGCACCTTGCTGTCGTCCGTGCGCACGGAGATCGAGATGGCGCAGATCCTGGGTTATGGCAAGAAGGCGGACTTCAAACCCATCTTCGATCAGGTGAAGTCCATTGAGCAAAAGTCAGCTGGTGGCAAAAGCGGCAAGGGATGGTTCGACGAGTTGAAGACGCGCATCCAAAAGCTGTTTTGAGGTGATGAAGGGGCTGACTGCTCTGTCGGTCAGTCTCGCGATGTTCGCATTCAGCCCCAATAGATTCGCCTATTTTCACTATCTCATACGAGGCATATCACCATGAATGAGCAAACACCAAATCCCAATGCGACGAACGAAGGAAAAAACGAACAGGCCGCGGTAAGCAGCCTTCCTGTCAGTCCAGAGTCCAAGCCTGAAGTCGTCACGGAGGTACAGCCTGAGGTTCAGAAAGAAACGGACTCGCAGGCGGCAGACAAACGTAAACAAGTCCTCGATGAGGCAGTCTCGGCCTTGTCGCTGACCAAATCAGCGCTGGCCGCACTTGACGGCAAGGACACTGCACGCGCATTGGCAACGCTGGCCGAAGTGACGGGAAAGCTGGAGCTGATCGTCGCGCGCGAACCCACGCTCGCCCTGGCCGGCGTTGATGTGCGCACCATCGTGCACGACTTGTTCGCCAACACGGAAACCATTGAGGCGATGACCGACGAGGCGCTGGATGCCCTCAAACATGGCGAGGTGCAACAGGCTCGCCACATGCTGGCTTTGCTGGCCAGTGAAATCGTGATCACGGTCACCAGCATCCCTTTGGCGTCCTATCCCGCAGCCGTGAAGGCAGTCGTGCCGCTGATCGATCAGGGCAAGATCGAAGAAGCCAAAGCCGCGCTGCAGTCAGCGCTCAGCACGCTGGTCGAGGAGCGCAGCGTGCTTCCGCTGCCCGTCCTGCGTGCGAAGCTGCTCCTGAAGCGCGCCGAGCCCCTGGTAGAAGATGGTCAGCGCAGCGAAGCATCCAATGAGCGCCTGGAGACATTGTTGAACGAAGCCCGGCAGCAGTTGGAAATGGCAGAACTGCTGGGCTATGGAAAAAGGAAGGACTTTGAGCCCCTGTACGCTGAACTCAAGAAAATCAAGGAAAAGACGGGAGGGGGAGGCTGCGGAAAAGGCTGGCTCGATGAAGTCAAGGCAAAACTGTCCAGGTTGTTCTGAAACCGCTGGAGAGGGGGCGCATAGCGCCCCCTCTCTTGTCCCATGAGTGTTTGATTTTTTATTTTGTATAGATCTTTAGGAGATATTGCATGAACACAGACACCATCGCCAATTCCAATGCGGATGACCCCACCAAAGCACTGTGTTCGCTGAGCCAAAATTGGTGGCTTTTTGTGCTGCGCGGTGTCTTGGCATTGATTTTTGCAGCCCTCGCGTTCTGGATGCCACAATCGGCTCTGTTGGCCATGACCATCATGTTCGGCGCATTTTCCTTGGTCAATGGCGCGTTCAACTTGTTTGCAGCGGTGCGCCATATCCAGAAAAAAGAGCGCTGGGGCTGGCTGCTGTTCAGCGGCATTGTCGGCATACTTACGGGCGTCGTCGTCCTGGTTGCTCCTTGGGTCGCCACGATAGTCTTGGCTTCTTTTTTATGGGCTAGCGTGGGCTTCTGGGCGATTTTCACCGGTGTGCTGGAGATATCCGCCGCCGTTCGGCTGCGTCGGGAAATCAAGGGTGAAATCTGGCTTGCCCTCAGTGGACTGCTCTCGATTATCCTTGGTGCTATCGTCTTGTGGATATTTTTTACCCGTCCGGTCGAGTCATTCGTGGCCGCAGGCTGGCTGTTGGGTTTCCATGCGGCAGTCTATGGCGTCACGCTTTTGTTCTTGAGTTGGAGTCTTCGCAAAACGCGCCTGGGGTAAGAGCGTGCCAAACCAAAATCTATGGATATGAGCATCCTCGATTCATGCCTCCATAGAAATGACATCGAAGGAGTCATACATGCAGATACAATATAGCTATCGAGCTATCGACAAAGAGTTTCATGAACCTTGGCAGAGAGCTTTGGGAAATGTGATCGAGCACGCCCTCAAGCCATTGCTCGACAAACACACTAAAGATTCAGCGCGACTTCAAATCGTCCTTGATCGCGACAAGATCAAGCGGCAATTTCTGGCCAGTGGCTATATGCACCTGCCCGGCAAAAAGATTGTCAGCGTTACTGCATCACATGACGAGCTGACGCCCCTCGCGCAGATGCTCGCACAGTCGTTGTTCCGTCAGGCCAAGAAGCATTTTGACCGACTGCATGCTCAGGATCAAATCAAGCGCAAAGCACGACGCGAGCGCTTGCGCGAGCTCAAGGTGCGGATTGCCGCAAAACCCGCATCAGCCGCCCATGAGGCCGAGGTGACCCGAATGCCTCTACTGTCGAAACTTGAGGCTGTCGCAAGGCGTGAGCTGGCTTATCTGCGGGCCGTCGGCGATTTACCGCGCGATTATCCGACGCTGCGCGACGTGGTGGATGAAGCGATTGTCCGAGCTAAGGTGGAATGGCAATCCGTGCCGGGGGAAAAAGAGGCTTACACCGGTCTTTTGAAGCATCTGTTCGCCGTCCTGGATAACGAAGTGGCAAGCAGCCGGCAATTTGGCGAATTCGTTTCTCTGGACGCGCCGGTCGAACCGGATGCCCAAGACATGGCCGAGGCCATGGTGGAAGAGGAAATCTTCGAATTTTATCAGCACGATGACACACTCAAGCTGGCCGATATTTTCGCTGGCAGTCAGCATCCCGATGTCGCAACGATCGCGGAACAGGAGGAGCTGATTGATCGGTCGAGCGAGTTCGCTTTTGCATTTGACCTGCTGAAGGACATGCCGCGTTTGTGGCGGCGCATTTTTCTGCTTATCCGTGTGGACGGGCTGAATGCCAGCAGCGTCTCTGAAATCCTGCTGATTCCTAGTAAGGAAGATGCTGTCCGAAGGTGGCTCATGCAGGCCGAAGCATTCATCGCTGCTCATCTGGAAGAGGCCGGAGTAAGCAAAAACGGGAACGATTGGCTCCAAGGCGTTGATTGGTCGGCATTGTCTGTGACCCGAAGCGAGGCAGCCTCACTGTGGTCCAAGGAGGCGAACCATGAAGAATGAGCTTCACCTCGTCTGCCCGCATTGCCAGTCCATCAACCGCGTACCGACTGCGAAGCTATCGGAACATCCCAACTGTGGCCGCTGCCAGCAGCCCTTGTTCACGGGCGAGCCCATCGAGTTGACCACGGCGACGTTCTCGCGCCACGTGGAGCGCAGCGATCTGCCGCTGCTGGTCGATTTCTGGGCGCCATGGTGCGGGCCGTGCAAGATGATGGCGCCACAGTTCCAGCAAGCGGCACACCAGCTCGAACCGAGGATCCGGCTGGCGAAGGTGAATACCGAGGCTGAGCCCCACCTGGCCGCGCAGTTCGGTATCCGCAGCATCCCGACGCTCGCCCTGTTCCAGGGTGGGCGGGAGATCGCCCGTCAGGCCGGCGTGATGGGCGCGCAGGACATCGTGCGCTGGACGTCGACGCAAGTGGGACGCTGACCGATGCAGGGCTTGCTCGGCACTACGCTAATCCTGCTGGCGGCTTGCAGCCTGGCGGCGATGGCGACGGCGGCGTTCAGAGTGCCCGCCTTGCTGGGGTATCTCTCTGTCGGCGTTGTACTGGGCCCCTCAGTCATCGGCGTGATCGCGCCGGGGGAGACGCTGAGCTTTCTGTCCGAGCTGGGCGTGGCGCTGCTGTTGTTCATGATCGGACTGGAATTCTCCCTCGGAGACTTCTGGCTCGCCCGCAGGACGGTGCTGATGGCGGGCGCTCTGCAGATGATCGCCGTTGCCCCGCCGCTGATCCTGGTATTGATGTGGCTGGGGCAGCCCGGCCAGAGCGCCGCGCTGCTCGGCACTGCGGCGGCCATGTCGTCCACGGCGCTGGTCAGCCGACAACTGGCCGACCAAGGCGAGCTCACCACCCGCCACGGACGCAGTGCCATCGCCGTGCTGGTCTTTCAGGACCTGGCCAGCGTGCCCCTGCTGGCCTTGCTGGCGATCTGGGCGCGCGGCGAGTCGCCGAAGATCGAGCATGTGCTGCTCGAAGTATTCGGTGTGCTGCTGCTGTTCGCGGCAGCGGCCCTCGCCTCGCGCCGTCTGTTGCATGGCCTGCTGGGCTGGGTGGCGCGGCGGGGCCACGAGGAATCGTTCGTGCTCGTCTCCTTGTGCGTGGTGGTGGCTGCCGCCGCCGCTGCGCACGCGGTCGGCGTATCCGCCGCCCTGGGGGCCTTCCTCGCCGGGATGGTGCTGGGCGAGAGCGACTTCCGGCACCACATGGAAAGCCACCTCAGGCCGTTTCGCGATGTGTTGTCGGGCGTGTTCTTCGTGACCATCGGCCTGCAACTGGACGCAGCACAGATTCTTTCGGCACCGCTGGCGGTGCTGGCGTGGCTGGTGGTGCTGGTACCGGTCAAGATCCTGCTCAATACGCTGGCCTTGCGGGCGACGCGCCTGTCCGCCCTCGATGCCTGGCGCACGGGCATAGCGTTGGGGCACGGCGGCGAGTTCGCCCTGCTGTTGTTGGGCACGGTCTTGCAGCAGCATCTGATCCCCGCGACCGTCGTCCAACCCATGCTGGTCGCGCTGGTGCTCAGCATGGCCCTGGCACCGCTACTGATCCGCCATCACGATGTACTTGCCCGGTTCTTGAGCCGCACCGGCGGCGTCATTCAGCCACCCCAGGCTGAAGAAGTCGAGATCGCCGCGCAGACGACGCGATATCGAGACCATGTCATCGTTTGCGGCGCGGGCGAGCTTGGCCTGCCAGTCAGCGAGATTCTTCGCCACGCCGGCGTGGCGCATCTGCTGCTGGAGGCGGACGCGCAGAAGGTCGAGGCCGCGCGTGCCGCCGGCGCGCCGGTGTTCCATGGCGATGCCAGTCGGCCCGATACCTTGCTGGCTGCCGGCTTGACGCATGCGCACTTGGTGGTGCTGACGTTCGCCCATGCCCAGCAAGCGTTGCGCATCGCCCAGGCGATTGCCGAGCGCCGTCCGGCGCTAACCTTGTGGGTGTCATGCAGAAGTACGACCGCGGCCGATGCATTTCGCGCCATGCCTAACGTGCGCGTGTATCAGCAATCCTTTGCCGCAGCTATTGGGCTGGCGGAACAGGTGATGTCGACGCTTGGCATGTCGACCGAGTTGATTGAAGGACGCATCAGCGCAATGCGCCGCCGTCTCGACAGCAGCCGTTTTCCAGGGAGTTCATAGTCATGAAATCAAAACGCCTTAACCCATTTCAGGTCTTGCGTGACCAATTGGCCATCATGAGTTTTTACGAGCGCTTCGAGCAGGTCGTCGCGCTCGTGCTGTCGGCGGTGATCGCCGTCATCATCGTGGTGTCGCTGTTCCAGCTCATCTCCATCGTCTTCACGCTGCTGGTTCTCGATACCTTCAATCCCCTGGACCACAAGGTATTCCAGAGCGTGTTCGGCATGATCATGACGCTCTTGATCGCGATGGAGTTCAAGCATTCCATCGTGCGCGTGGCGCTGCGTCGGGACAGCATCATCCAGGTCAAGACGGTGGTCCTGATCGCGCTGATCGCACTCTCCCGCAAGTTCGTGATCCTCGACTCCGACGCGAGCCCCGCAAAGATAGCCGCGCTGGCAAGCGCCACGCTGGCTCTGGGTGCGACCTACTGGCTGCTGCGCAAGCGCGGCGACCGCGCCGCCGAGACCTCTGAGCATGACCCGTCATCATCCCAGTGATCCGCGCACGGCGCTCTTGCAACACCGCTGGCTCAACCGCCTGCAGACCGGGCTGTTGGTCCTGACCATGGTCGGGATCGCAGCCGCAGCAGGGAGACTGCCGTTTGGGGAAGGCTGCCTGTGGCTCGCGCTGTTTGCCGTTGCAGGTGCGTTGCTGCTGGAACCGGTAGCCGCGTCGGCGCTGAGCTTGCGCCTGTACCGCGTACGGGCCTTGCACCCGCAAGAAGCCCACGAGATGTGGGCCCTGTTGCGCGAGCTGCCCGCCCGTGCCGGTTTGCCCGCCACGCCGGTGCCGCACTATGTGCCCAGTGCCGTCGTCAACGCCTTCGCCACCGGATCGAAGCAGGAGGCATCGATCGCCCTCACCGATGGCCTGCTGCGCAGCCTGAGCCCACGCGAGCTGGCGGGTGTGCTCGTGCACGAGGTCGCGCACATCGCTAATGAGGATCTGCGTGTCATGGGGCTGGCGGATTCCAACAGTCGCCTCACGAGCCTACTGGCCCTTATGGGACAGATCGCGATCCTGCTCAGCCTGCCCGCGCAGCTGGTTGGCGCGGCGGAGGTCTATTGGCCTGGTCTATTGTTACTGGCCGCATCGCCCCAGCTGGCCCTGCTCGCACAGCTCGGCTTGTCTCGCGTGCGTGAGTTCGACGCTGACCGCCTTGCGGCGGAACTGACTGGCGACCCGCAGGGGCTGGCGTCCGCGCTGGCGAAAATCGAGCGGGTCAGGCGTGCCTGGCTATGGCCGGGATGGGGCAATCCCGAGCCCTCCTGCTTGCGCACGCGTCCGGCAACGCAAGAGCGCATCGCACGCCTGCTGACGTTGGCGCCTGGTCCAGCATCAGCGTTGCCACTCCGCGCGCCCCATTTTTTGCCGGAATCCGCTTTGGCGACGCGCCCACCGCGCTGGCGCCCGAGCGGGCTGTGGCGCTGATTGCCCATCAACAGGAGACGTCTCATGGCCTATCTCGACCCGTACCAACGCCCCGCGCCGGACCGCTTCATCCGGCGCGGGCTCTTCATCACCGCCTGCATTGCCGCGCTCATGCTGCTGTGGCAGTTTCTGCCCGCCATCGAGGCATGGTTCAGTCCGCGCGAGGCAGCAGAACGCACCGTGATGGCGCGTGGCGATCTGGCGGCGGACGAGAAAACCACCATCGAACTGTTCGAAAAATCGCGCGCCTCGGTGGTCTACATCACCACCGCGCAATTAGTACGCGATGTCTGGACGCGCAACGTGTTCTCCGTGCCGCGCGGCACTGGCTCGGGCTTCATCTGGGACGACGCCGGCCACGTCGTCACCAACTTCCACGTCATCCAGGGCGCGTCCGAAGCCACCGTCAAACTGGCCGACGGCCGCGACTACCAGGCCGCGCTGGTGGGGACGAGCCCCGCGCACGACATCGCCGTGCTCAAGATCGGCGTCGGTTTCAAGCGCCCGCCGGCCGTGCCGGTCGGCACCAGTGCCGACCTCAAGGTGGGTCAGAAGGTGTTCGCTATCGGCAACCCCTTCGGCCTGGACTGGACGCTCACCACTGGTATCGTCTCCGCGCTCGACCGCTCGTTGCCGGGAGAAGCGGGCGGCCCGGCCATCGATCACCTGATCCAGACCGACGCCGCCATCAACCCCGGCAATTCCGGTGGCCCGCTGCTCGATTCGGCTGGGCGGCTGATCGGAATCAATACCGCCATCTACAGTCCGTCTGGCGCCTCGGCCGGCGTAGGCTTTGCGGTGCCGGTCGATACCGTCATGCGCGTGGTGCCGCAACTCATAAAGACCGGCAAGTACATCCGTCCGGCGCTGGGCATCGAGGTGGATGAGCAGCTCAACGCGCGTCTGCAGGCGCTGACCGGCAGTAAGGGCGTATTCGTATTGCGCGTGACGCCGGGCTCGGCGGCGCACAGGGCCGGGCTCGTCGGCGTCGAGGTCACCGCAGGCGGCATCGTGCCCGGCGATCGCGTTATCAGCATCGACGGTATCGCCGTCGACGACGTCGCCACATTACAGGCCCGGCTAGACGACAAGAACGTTGGAGATGTTGTGGTCTTGTTAGTGGAGCGGGCCGGCAAGACTCGCGAGATGCTTGTGGAACTACAACCGGGAGTTTGATGGAAAGTGGGTCATGGATCTGCACAGCGAAGCAGCCAAGCGACTTCAGCCTTGCGCCGAACTACGAGCCCTAGCTAGGGATGGTCTGAAGTAGCCCTGTATTTCCGGCTGACTTCAGCCACTGCTGATTTTGAAAGCGGTGAACCGATCAAAAACGATCGGATCACCCGCTCATTTCGGTGCTTTCAGCCGTCGCGAGCACCTTGCGACGGCCATTTTCCGCATTACAGGCGCACCTCTCCTGCGCTTGCCAGCAAATGTCGGCGGGCCATCCATAGGTTCGACAGGGCAAACAGCGTCACCAGTTGTGCAGTGTTCCTCACCAGCCCTCGGAAACGTACCTTGGTGTAGCCGAACTGCCGCTTGATCACGCGAAACGGGGGCTCTACCTTCGCTCGCACTTGCGCCTTGGCCTTCTCGATCTTGCGCTTGGCTTTGTACAGGGCGCTGCGTTTATCGAGCATCTTGTAGGTGCTGCGGCGTGCTGCGACCTGCCAGATCACTTCTCGGTCGGCATGCTCGGAGCGCTTTTCGACGCCGGTGTAGCCGGCATCGGCACAGACGACGTTCTCGTCGCCGTGCAGCAGTTTGTCGACCTGGGTGACATCCGCCACGGTGGCTGCCGTGCCCACCACGCTGTGTACCAGCCCCGATTCATCATCAACGCCGATGTGCGCCTTCATGCCAAAGTAATACTGGTTCCCCTTCTTGGTCTGGTGCATTTCCGGGTCGCGCTTGCCGTCCTGGTTCTTGGTTGAACTGGGCGCGTGGATCAGCGTGGCATCGACGATAGTGCCCTGGCGCAGCGACAGACTGCGATCCCCCAGGTAGCCATTGATCACGCAGAGGATGCCGGCTGCCAGCTCATGTTTCTCCAGCAGACGACGGAAGTTGAGGATGGTGGTTTCGTCAGGAATACGCTCCATGCTCAGCCCGGCTAACTGACGTAGGATGGTCGTCTCGTACAGCGCTTCTTCCATGGCCGGATCGCTGTAGCCGAACCAGTTCTGCATCAGATGGATACGCAGCATCGCCATCAAGGGATACGCCGGGCGATCACCTTCGCCTTTCGGATAATGCGGTTCGATCAGGGCAATCCGCCCTTTCCACGGCACCACCTGATCCATCTCGATCAGGAACAGTTCCTTGCGGGTCTGCTTGCCCTTGCCGGCATACTCGGCGTCGGCGAAGGTCATCTGCTTCATGGAAGAACTCGGGTGGCGGGATCAGCGTATTTTGAATCGCCACGGATAATTTAGACACTTCCGAGCCGTTGATAATACTGGTTTTCATATTCTGTCGGTGACATCTGATCGCTGGAACCATGCCGACGCTTACTGTTATAAAACATTTCGATGTAATCAAAAATATCGCTGCGGGCTTCTTCCCGCGTTCCGTAGATCTTTTTCTTTATCCGTTCGCGTTTCAACAACTGGAAAAAGCTTTCTGCAACCGCATTATCATGGCAATTACCGCGACGGCTCATGCTGCCCTCCAGGCCGTGTGATTTCAGGAACGACTGCCATTCATGGCTTGTAGTACTGACTGCCCTGATCCGAATGAACCAGCACCTGTTTTTGGGGATTACGCCGCCATACAGCCATCAGCAGTGCGTTCAGGACAATGTCTTTTGTCATCCGGGATTGCATGGACCAGCCGATAATTTTGCGTGAGAACAGATCAACAACCACGGCAAGATACAGCCAGCCTTCGTGGGTCCTGATGTAGGTTATGTCCGTTACCCAACGCTCATCCGGAGCATCCGGATTGAACTGTCGCTGAAGCCTGTTGGGCGACACGATACTGGCCTCGCCTTTACGAGCCCGCGGGCTCCGGTATCCGACCTGAGCCTTTATCCCGACACGTTTCATCAGTCGCCAGACTCTGTTCACTCCGTACTGTTGCCCGCTGTCCCGCAGATCCAAATGGATTTTGCGATAACCATAGACGCATCCCGATTCCAGCCAGAACTGTTTAATCTGTCCTGTCAGTCTCAGGTCTGCCTGATGGCGTTGTGAATGCGGCTGCTGAAGCCAGGCGTAAAAACCACTGGGATGAACATCCAGCACCCGACAGAGCAGGCGAACAGGCCAGCAACAGGTGTTGTCACGGATAAAGGCGTACCTCAGCCGGACAGCTTTGCGAAGTACGCCGCGGCTTTTTTTAATATGTCCCGTTCGTCGGTAACCCGCTTCAGCTCTTTCTGGAGACGGCGGAGCTCGGCCTGAGCATCTGACTGTTCTTTATTAGTGGAAGAATCCGGACCGTACTTCTTTATCCAGGAGTAAAGGCTGTGGGTGGTGATATCGAGACGTGTTGCAACGCTGGCAACAGAATAACCGCGATCAACAACCTGTTTGACTGCTTCAATTTTAAACTCTTCGGGATAACGCTTACCGCTCATGGGCACCTCTCTTTAAGTCATCTTAAATGACTCTGAGGTGTCTGTTAAACCTGTGGCGATTCACGTCTCTTACCTTAATTCAAATTATTTTCAGATAGATATCATTCTTCTGAACATACCCGATTAACGGCAGAATCTCACGATTCTGCCGTTTTGTATAATTTTTCAGAGGAGTAGCTAATGAACAATTCTGAAGGTTTGAAGTCGTTTCAGCAATCGCTTGCTGGCCTGCCACAGTGGGTGTCTGAACGTATATTGCAGCAGATAAATCAGTTAACCCATTACGAGCCAGTAATCGGCATTATGGGTAAGAGCGGTGCCGGTAAATCCTCACTCTGCAATGCCCTGTTTGCCAGTGAGGTATCACCGGTCAGCGATGTCGCGGCCTGTACACGTGAGCCACTGCGCTTTCGACTGCAGGTTGGCGACCGCTATATGACGCTGATGGATCTACCCGGCGTGGGCGAAAGTGGCACTCGCGATACCGAGTATGCTGCGCTGTACCGAGAGCAGCTTTCTCGCCTCGACCTAGTGCTGTGGTTGATCAAGGCTGATGACCGGGCACTGGCAGTGGATGAGCACTTTTATCATCAGGTGATTGGGGAGGCATACCGGCATAAGGTGCTGTTTGTTATAAGCCAGTCGGACAAGGCCGAACCCACCAGCGGTGGGGGACCGTTGTCCACCGCGCAGAAGCAGAATATCAGCCGCAAAATCTGCCTGCTGCATGAGCTGTTCCAGCCCGTACATCCGGTGTGTGCTGTGTCGGTCCGTCTACAATGGGGGCTTAGGGTGATGGCCGAGCGGATGATTAAGTGCCTGCCACGTGAGGCCACCAGCCCGGTGGTGTCGCAACTCCAGCCTTCCTTTCGCACGACGGTAGTCCGGGAACAGGCTCGAAGCGATTTTGGTGAAACCGTCGGTGCTCTACTCGATAGCATCAGTGCCTTTCCTCTGATATCCACACCAGTGCGGGCCGTCATTCAGGCCGTGCGCACCACCGTGGTCTCTGTGGCCCGCGCCGTCTGGGATTTCTTCTTCTGAGTATTTAATCCATCCCTGTTATTTCCCTGACCTTGTCGCCGATGCGACGGGGATCCCCTTTATTTGTTTTCCCGTTATGAGGAGTCTGCTTATGACCCGTCTGGCTTCGCGCTTTGGCGCTGCAAACATTATTCGTCGTGACCGTCCGTTAACCCGCGAGGAGCTGTTTCGCGTGGTGCCCAGTGTGTTCAGCGAGGACAAACATGAATCCCGTAGTGAACGCTACACCTATATACCCACCATCTCCTTGCTGGACAGCCTGCAGCGAGAAGGCTTCCAGCCATTCTTTGCCTGTCAGACCCGTGTGCGTGATCCGGAGCGTCGCGAACACACCAAGCATATGCTGCGTCTACGGCGTGAGGGACAGATAACCGGTAAGCAGGTGCCGGAAATAATCCTGCTCAACTCTCACGATGGCAGCAGTTCGTACCAGATGCTGCCGGGACTATTTCGTGCGGTTTGTCAGAACGGCCTTGTCTGTGGTGAGTCGTTTGGCGAGGTGCGGGTGCCGCACAAGGGGGACGTGGTGAGTCAGGTGATTGAAGGCGCGTATGAGGTACTGGGGATTTTTGACCGGGTGGAGGAGAAACGGGATGCCATGCAGTCGTTGCTGTTGCCGCCTCCGGCACAGCAGGCACTGGCAAAAGCTGCGCTCATATACCGCTTTGGTGAAGACCACCAGCCGGTGACGGAGTCGCAAATACTCTCCCCACGCCGCTGGCAGGATGAGAGCAATGACCTGTGGACCACGTACCAGCGTATTCAGGAGAACCTGATTAAGGGCGGTCTCAGTGGGCGTAACGCCAAAGGAGGACGGTCGCATACTCGTGCCGTTCGCGGTATTGACGGGGACGTGAAACTTAACCGGGCACTGTGGGTGATGGCGGAAGCGATGTTCACGCAACTGCAGTGACCGTTTCATGTTGCCACGTTGTTAATATCGGACACCACCTGTCCGCATTGCAACGTGCTGGCGGTCCTCACTCGCCGAGGGATGGCCTGTAACCCCCGCTGCCTCTGGCTTTTGCAGAAATAAAAAATAGTTTCTGCTGTGTCCATACCCTGTCCGCCCCTCTATTTAAAATAATCACATCATTTTCAGTCAGTTAAATTCCACGGAGAACGTCTCATGACACAGGCAGAACGCCGCCATGACCGGCTGGCTGTCAGACTGTCACTGATAATCAGCCGTCTGGTGGTGGGGGAAACGCTGAGTGTGCGTAAGCTGGCCGCTGAGTTTGGTGTGTCGGTGCGCACGCTGCGGCGTGATTTTCGCGAGCGGCTGATGTATCTGGACCTGGAGTATCAGTCCGGATATTGCCGCTTACGCACTGCGGGCAGTGAGACGCAGATGGTACCCGACGTGCTTATCTTTGCCCACCGCAGCGGGATGGCCGGTCTTTTTCCAGGTTTTGACCGTCGTCTGGTGAACGCACTGCTGATGTGCGATGAGTCCCCCTGCGTAATAGCACCAGCCAGTCCGGTTTCTTCGCCGTCAGGCGCATTGTGTTTCTGGCGACTGATTCAGGCTATTACCGGGCGCAAGCGGGTGACGCTGATTGCCGAGGGGCAGCGCTGTGAGCGGCTGGCTCCCTGCCGGTTACTCATCCACCAGCAGGCCTGGTATCTGGTGGCGGAACACGACGGACATATCGCCGTATTCACCCTGGATGAAATCCATCTGGTTCAGCCCTTGCAAGAGACTTTTCGCCGCAACGACAGTCTGTGCAGTCTGGTTGAAGACCCGGTGTTTATTCAGGCCTTACCCCATTTTCGCTTTATCCAGCAGTCACTGCTTGCGTTTATTCCGGCCGACAGCCCACCGGAATAGTGCAGGTCTATCTCAACTCATCCGCAGGGAGAGCCTATGCCATTCATTGCCATTATCGCCATTGTTGTCATCGTCATCATTCTGAACAAAACCGGGGTGTCCGACAGCCTCACGGCCCTGACCCTTGCGACGGTTGCTGCACTCTTGACGGGCGGAGGTGCAGCAGGAGCCGCCAGTGTCGCGCTGACACCGTTCGTCGGCGTGCCGGTGGGTATTTTCGTGGGCATTTATGTCTTTGCCAAAGTGGTTCGACTGATTTCAGGAAAAAAATAATGAAACGTAAAACACTGCCTCTGCTGGCACTGGTTGCCACCACTCTGTTTCTGAGCGCCTGCGATGACAGAAGTGATGAACTGAAGGCCATCAGCAAATTCAAGGACCTCACTCCGCCGCGCTTCAGCGATGTGGTCAGCCGCCAGGATGATGTCAGCGAAGAATGGTCACAGGTTGGCTTCTCATCTGGTCTCACCCTGCAGGTCTTACGTACCCGTGAGTCGCCCGATGGCTGCGAGGGCGGTAGTTACTACTACCTCGCGGATATGCAGGAAAAAACCGTCCAGCCGCTGATGAATGCGCTTTGTATTGCCGATAACATCAAACTGGAATACCAGGAGGTGACGGACCCGTATACCAAAGAAAGATACTTTGAGTACGCCCATGACGGCAAACTGATGGGGCGACTGCTGATACCCTCAAACCCTGAGAACCACGAATAAAAACAACGATAAAGGAGACAGAAATGACAATAGATTCACTAAGCCGGTTTGTACTGGCATGTTCACTGTTTACCAGCTTTACAGCCTCTGCGGTTCCCGGATTCTGGCAGCAGGGCTATGGCCAGGGCAATACGGAATACAGCGTGACCGATACCAGTGGGAAGATGTTTACCATCAACTGTACTGGAAATCCTGACCAGAATGGTTTCTACCAGCATTCAGTTTTTCTGACCCTGACGGATAACAGAATGGTCAGTTCGCACGATGATGGCACCACAGTCACCGTGGTGATGGACCATAAGCAATATGCCATTCCCTCAACCCTTGGCTGGCGTAACGGCGATAACGCCTGGTATGACTTCATTATGGATATCCGTAAGACCGGGCAGTTTGACGTTTACGTCAATGACCGTAAAGCGGGGACTTTCACTGTGGACCTGAAGAACGCAGAGAAAGTTCTGCCCACTCCCGGAGACTGCGGTAACGACTGAAAGCCGTTCCTCCTTACGCAAACCAACCCCGACAGCCATCAGGCTGCCGGGGTTTTCTTTTATCAGGAGCCCGAAAATGTCCCAATCCGTGTTACTGCCACCGGGGCCTTTCACCCGGAGACAAGCGCAAGCGGTCACTACCACGTACAGCAATATCACCCTCGAAGACGACCAAGGCAGTCACTTCCGCCTTGTGGTTCGTGACACTGAAGGCCGGATGGTCTGGCGGGCATGGAACTTTGAACCCGATGCCGCTGAAAGTCTTAACCGCTACATCCGCACCTCTGGCATCCGTACAGGCACCTCCACCCGCTGACCGCGAAGCATTTACCCGCACATTTCACCTCCCCGAACACGCTTTATTCCCCCATTTGCCAGCCATCGCCGCTGGCGTTTTTTATTAACGGAGACATGCCCATGACAACACAGACGCAGTACGACCTCGCACCCGCTAACCAATCAGAATTTGAACTGACCGTCACGCAGGTACCCGACGAACAGCGTATCGATTTCTGGCCGCAACACTTTGGCACTATCCCGCAGTGGACAACCCTGGAACCGCGTATTTTTGCCTGGATGGACCGCTTCTGTTCGACCTACAGCGGTGGTATCTGGTCCTTTTACACCCTCAGCAATGGCGGGGCGTTTATGGCTCCCGAGTCTGACAATGATGAGACATGGCGTCTGTTTAATTGCCTGAACGGCAACGATGCCCAAATGAGTGCAGAAGCCGCAGGTATTGCTGTCTGCCTGATTGCGTACAGCCATCACGCCTGTCGCACCCAATGCGGTGCCATGACTGAACACTATTACCGCCTGCGGGACTACGCCCTGCAGCATCCAGAGGCCCACGCCATTCTGCGTATTATCGACTGACCGAAGGAGCAACAGATGAAACAGCTTTCCTTTTTACCCGGCGAGATGACGCCACAGGACCGGTGTCTCATTCAGCGGGCGCTCAGGGCTCTGGACCGCCACCTGCATGAGCCCGGCGTAGCCTTCACCTCTACCCACGCCGTACGTGAATGGCTGCGACTGCATATGGCCGCGCTTGAGCGGGAAGAGTTCCGGGTGTTGTATCTGGACAACCAGAATCAGTTGATTGCCCATGAAACGCTCTTCACCGGCACGATTAACCGCACCGAGGTGCATCCCCGGGAGGTGGTCAAACGTGCTCTGCACTTCAACGCGGCGGCGGTGATACTCGCGCACAACCATCCTTCTGGCGAGACAACACCCAGCCAGGCAGACAAAGCCCTCACGCAGCGACTGGTACAGGTGCTTCAGTTGGTGGATATCCGCGTCCCTGACCATCTGATTGTCGGCGGCAGGCAAATCTATTCGTTCGCAGAACACGGTTTGCTGTGAGGTATGATATGAAAATTATCAGTAAACGCCGGGCAATGACGATATACCGCCAGCATCCTGAGTCCCGGATCTTTCGCTACTGCAGTGGAAAATATCAGTGGCACGGTAGCGTCTGCCATTACACCGGCAGGGACGTTCCGGATATCGCAGGTGTCCTCGCGGTATACGCCGAACGCCGCCAGGACCGCAACGGGCCTTATGCCTGCCTGATGAGCATCACTCTGAACTGACAATACAAAGGAGAGTCGTTATGACTCACATCACATGGGGCCTGCAGCGGAATATCACGCCGCGCCTGGGAGCCCGTCTGGTGCAGGAGGGGAACCGGCTGCATTATCTGGCTGACCGGGCCAGCATCACCGGCAAGTTCAGTGACACCGAATGCCGGAAGCTGGATGAAACATTCCCGCACTTTATCCGCCAGATGGAATCGATGCTGACCACCGGTGAAGTCAGCCCCCAACATGCCCACTGCGTCATCATGTACCACAACGGTTTCACCTGTGAAGCCGACACCCTTGGCAGTTGCGGTTACGTGTACATCGCCATTTATCCCACCCAGCGCTAATAACTTTCACGAGAGCAAACATGAAAACTTTACCTGCAACAACTCAGCGGGCGGTGAAGCCCTGCCTGTCACCCGTGGCTGTCTGGCAAATGCTACTGACACGCCTGCTGGAACAGCACTATGGTCTCACCCTCAACGACACACCGTTCAGTGAGGAACGTGTTATACAGGAACATATCGATGCCGGGATCTCGCTGGCTGATGCCGTGAATTTTCTGGTGGAAAAATACGAACTGGTGCGTATCGACAGGAAGGGATTTAACTGGCAGGAACAATCGCCTTATCTTCAGGCTGTCGATATTCTGCGAGCGCGGCAGGCAACTGGCTTGTTGCAGCAAAGCCGTAGCAACGTAGTACGATGAACATTGCGTACAACCTTCCCGATTTACATTTCTGAACTTCCTCCCTTGTTTACCTATTGCGTAATGCGCCTGCTGCTACCCGGCTGGCGCGTTATCTTTTTACGGACAAACCATCATGCAACCAGAAGGTGAAGTATTAACCGATCATAATGAGCTAATTTGTTCAAGCTTTATTGAACACATTGCCAACACATTGAATTTAGGAGTGGTGTAGACATGGACAACTAAACCTGCAGCCACGGAGGTATAGCGAGTGAAGCCCTATCCGGCCTTTTTGGTCAGTAGATAAGATTGATCTTCGTTGATAGAATTTACTTACATCAGCAGTTACATGAAAATAATTTTTGGTGGGAAAAAGATAAGACACTACGTAACTATTTGATTTCTTGGTGCCGATAATAGGAGTCGAACCTACGACCTTCGCATTACGAATTATAAGAACCACCTTGTAACACAATAACTTACCGCGTCATACCTGCGCTCACACGTCCCATGACGCCAAAACATGCAAAGCTGTGCAAACCGGTGCAAAGCCTTGCGTGTCTCACTTCTGTCCCACCTCTACCAGGCGCAAGACGAATCGACACCTTCCGAGGTTTTGAGTTGTTTTGCGCTAATTTTTTGCCCCATCCATGCCACATAGATTGCTTTCAAGGAGCTATGGGCCATGAGATATCAGGAGCGGAATTCGTGTCTATACGACTTAATAACACTCTGAATTTTTTCAAGGCTAAAAGTCTTGCTGTCTCATCTTCTGTTGCCATGTCAAGATCAACAGCATCCTGAAGGAGTGATATCTCGTTGCTTGCTTCATTCATCAGCATCGTTTTCCTTTCTACTGCCTCTTTCTGCTGAATATCTTTGAGTGCTTTATCGTCGGGTAGCCACTTTTCTCCATCCCAAAACTCCCATGCCCGAGGAGGACCAGACAAAGTAAACCCATCAGGAATGTCTCCAGGCTCATTTATAATAATGGTCTTGCTTTTGTCAGTAGAGTAGGCTGTCTTGCCACGATAATCTGAGGTGATAATCCATTCAGATCCATTCGCATTTCTGATTATCGCCTTTCCCTCTTGCAGAGGCGGCGGCGCGTCGAGGTATGCGCCAGCTGGAAGTCCCGTTCCTCTACTTATCATGACTTCAGAGGTGCCTATGTATTCCCCATTGATGTCTGCAATATAAACTTTTTGGATGAAATCTTGTTCAGCAAAACCATCTGAATTGAATACCATTACGAAGCCCTCACTATCATATTCCAGACTATGTTTCTCATTCTGACTTCTGCTGAGTTTCCACGACCATAAGAAGGACTTGATTTTGATGCATCAATGGTTGCAGTCACGCTACGAAGGAAAGTTGTGTCACTCGTTATTGTGTACGCAGCTGCAACGCCTCCTGCGCACGTTATCGCGCCTGTGCCAAATCCTCTGGAATCAACCGATGGCGCAAAAGACCCTACAATATTAGGAGCTGCGTCCAGTTGTTCCGAAAGCATTGCCCTCCCCTGATCTACTCCCCTGCCATCATCAAATCCCCTGACTACGTTAGCACGCATATCGGGAAGAACGCCTGTCGTATAAATAGAAGCTAATTTTGGGTATAGCGTTTTATCGAATGATGCCCCATTCAACCTGAGGTATTTAATTCCAAGAGTTGAGTTGTCAGGAAGATTTAAAGAAGGCCACACTAACATCGACCCCACAGGTGAAAGAGCGTCAACCATATCTTTAATGCTATTCAATGATGGGCCAGTCCATGAGCTACCGTCTGATAGAGTGACAGTAATATTACCTGCGCCTGAAAACATTTGCTGCCAGTTTGTTTTGTCCAGGTTAAGTCCACGTAAGGCTTCGGCGGTCTGTGAGGCAAGTGACGCGGTAATTAAGCTCTGTGCTTCCTGAGGAACGGCAAACCAGGCGACTCCGCTTTGAGTTGGCCCCGTGTAATTACTGACAAGCGTCAGCTGAGTATTGCTTGTAATTGTTTTAACAGGCAGGGTGTAAGGAGTCCCACCAATTTTAACAACAATGAAGTCTCCCGCCTTCAGTTCCGTTGTGAATGACGTTCCATTACCAGTAACCGCTGCTGATTTATTTGTTAGCGTAAGAGTGCCTGCCGACATGGTATTCTCCTGAAAAAACCGCCATAGCGATGCTGCTTAATACATGCTTTCAAGCAGTAAGATATTTGTAGAGCTGACAATATCGAACATCACCGGATATTCACTTGTCCAGAAAGTAGCGACGTAGCCACGGCCGATCCGCACCGCGTTTCCGCTTCTGACGATCCCGCAATATTTCGCGTAACACCAGCCGCCCTGAATATCAGACTTCGCGCCATAGCGACCCAGCATAATGAAACGGTTGCCAATGTCCGTTGACGTTTTCGATGCACGGAAATACGCATTGCTGTATAAAAAAGGGCGGCGCGTTGTAGAGAATGTGCACTGACCCGCTGCATTAAAAAAGTTAAGGCCGGGTCCCGCAACGGGTGCCGCACCCGCCGCAAATATCACGATGTCCATGGTGACTGTAGCGTTCACATTTGCGCCGTTACGCTCCAGTGTGGCGATGACTCTGGTGCCATCATATTCAACCGTCACACCATCGGCGCTCCATTTACCAAACACCAGATATGTTCCACGAGTAAAGCCGGTATTCGGCGGTGTCCACGAGCCGGTAAAGGTGACTCGCCCGCGCCATGCGCATTGACCCACAATGCTGCCATTCGTGATAGTGGTAAAATCTGTACTGTCAGAAATAAATAACCCGGCACGACCGGACTGAGACGCTGGCATTATCTGCCACATCGTTCCGGGCCAGAGAATATCGTTATAGCCTTTTGCGCTGTACCACGACGAAATAGTCATGCTGCCACCATTCTGGGCGGCTCCGCTAAGGCAACCTACATCCGGAACGAGACTTGTTCCGGTTTGATAAATTCTGGCAGTTTCGTGCGGGGCATAGACCAGGGTGGCACCAGCCACATAACCCGGTGCGTTATATATGTTTCCTGATCCTCCTACTGTCCCGCACCAGGAGGGGCAACGAAGCCCGGCCGTGATTTCCATTACCGGACCGCCGTCATTTAAGTCAATCAGTAATCCACTGGGCATAATTACCAGCTCCCCAGAACAATACGGCCACCATTCGCCAGGTTTACGGTAACGCCAGCCCCGTCAATAACCACGTTGTTTCCGGGACCTGACATAGAGAAACGCCCTTCGGTTGCAATAATGGTTCCGCGCACTGTAACGGCATTGAACTCAGCATTACCTGCCTTATTGATGAGCCAACCTGATGCTCCTGCCACATAATTATTTGACTGAATGTAATTACCGATTTTAGCATTATCTATGCTCCCATCCTGGATAAAGGTGGAACGCATAAACACCTGTCCATTAACCACAAAGAATGCTGCCTGATAATTACCCGGATCACTTCCGGAATAAATACCAAACTGGTCAGCGGCAAAAACGGTAGTCGACTTATAACTTCCTGCACCGTCAGGCTCTATACCCATTGCAAAACCAGTGTTATACAATTGGTCACCACGTTTAATGCCGAGGTTGAGCGTATAGAATGCCTTGGCTGTTCCATTATCTGTTACAGTTGCGGTTAGCTTTTGGTTAAGCGCTGCCGTAGTTTGTGCATATTGAGCCTGAACCTGAGTTGTTAATTCAGCCAGAGACTTATCAACATCAGCGACAGTAGTTTTAACGATAAGAATATCCGCTCTGACTTCCCCGTACTGTGCCCATTGATGGTCAACAGTAGAGTTATTAGCGAGAGCGTTTTCTAAAATCCCCTCAATATTGGTATCAATACCATTCTGAAGGTTTTCAAATGCGCCAGAATTGCGAATTGCATCATCGATATAATCCAGCATTCCTGGGATATCAGCTGAAGCCTGTCCTGATGCTTCGACAAAGGGAGAAACACCAAATGCGTTTTTTGTTCTTACGTACATATAGTACGTTGTGTCTGCTTTGAGATTATGAAGCGTCCACTGACTGGAGCGACCAAGAAATTGGGTCTGCTCCTCAATGAGCGAGGGGTCAGTGATGCGATTCTCGCCTGAATACCAAAACTCAAATGTCGTATCAGTTGTTGCTGTTACACTCATCACCGGCACAATATCAGCCGAAAAAATGCCAGGCGTCCATATAACAGATGTTGGTGCCAGCGGAGCGCCTATCACCAGGCTAACCTGAGTTTCAGCGCCTTTCATTCCGTTCTCATTCCGGCCTCTGACGCCAAGCGTGTAGCTTCCGGCATTCAATCCGTAGAAGTCATAGCTAAACTTCTCGGTCTGATATTGCGCAACCACTTTCCCCGAATCGTTATAGACATAGAGTTCGAATACCAGTTTTTTGGTAGTCGTGGCCGTCTCCCAGGTAGCCGTAACCTGTACAGTTTCGCTGTTTACGTTAATAACGCGCAGGTTTTCAATATTTGGAACGCGATAGCCGTTCAGCGTGTCGTTCGGCACCTCAAATACTGCTCCGGCATCTACCACAGCTTGTTTGTTCGGATCGTGCTGCGAGGCGGTTATGCTATAAACGGAGTTGTTTTCTGTCTCGGCAATACTCAGGATACGGAAAAGACGAGTAGAAACCTCCGTAGTGGAGATAGCAAATACAGTCCCGTCCCTTACCCATGCTGGCGTGGTTTTCAGTGTAACGACAGAACCAGACACTGTTGTGATTTCATACTTCGAGAACTTACCGTTGCTTCCCATAATGGACATAACATCGCCGGGAGATACCAGGCTGGAGAGATTCGCATCTACGGTGATTTTATTCCCTGAGTGCGAAAGGATTCGACCGCCAAGCCTTGCGCCAGCGTAATCATTATCCATGACCTCAATGATGTCGCCGGGTGTAAATGCGATCGCGTCTCGCGCCATCTGGAACGTCAGTCTGTTGCTCTCTCGTTTAGCGGTCTCAAGAATCCACTTACCCGCTCGCCATGCCTGGCCGCGTGACGTACACCCGAAGGCCTCGATAGTGGTTTCGTTGTAATTGCCTCTGGCGATCATCTCATCATCAGAAACGTATTCCTTCACCTGTTCCCAGCCGTTATCCGGGTCGGTCCAGGACACCACGACAGCGTTGTACTTCTCAGATCGCTTAACCGAGCTGCGACTGAACTTCCCGTCAACAACGTTAGCATTGGTTACGGTGGCGATAGGGTCTTGCGGGGCATCCAGCATAACTGTCAGCCGCATGCCGTCCCAAAGTGCAACCCCTCTGAACATCCCGGCAATTTTGTCGAGAATGTCGCGGGCGCTGGCCTGCTCAGTAATGTAGGCGTTCAGAGTCATTCGGGGCTCTTTCCCACCGTAGCCATCATCTACAAGCTGATCGCAATACTGAGAAAGGACATACAGCGCGCCGTCATCGACATCAATTGAACCCGCCCTGCGTGCCAGTCCGAACCGAGTATTCTTTGCCAGTTCACGGAAAAGCCATGCTGGGTTATTGGTCCATGCCTTCTTAAATCCCCCGAGCCATAAACCGGTATAGGTTCTGGTTATTGGGTTGTAATTATCCGGCACATCAACAATTAGCCCGCGCAGATGATAGGTGCGGCTTGGGGTGTCGGTGTACTGGTCGCGGTCGATTACAGCGCCAGCGATCGCCGAGAATGGGTAGGACAGGTTATCGTCGGTTATCTCAGTAAAGCTGTTCCAGATAGTGCCGTTAGTCAGCAGGTCACTCGTACTGTCAGGCGTTACGCGGCGTACACGGATATCGAATGGTTTAATGTCAGGCGCATCGATGACATGAGCCTCAAGATATTCACCCGAAATCTTGCCGTTAATCGTGACCGTTTTCTGCTGCACCCATCCTGCCGATGCAGTGCGGGTTTCAAGAACAAGCGTTACTGACGTGTTTTTCTGGTTTCCCTTTGTGTCCTGCTGAACAAGGCCGGTAACGCCAACGTTGAAGCGCACACGCGTCACATCCTGGTCTGTTATGGTTCGCACCAGAGGCGTTGCATACTTAACCTCTGTATTGACGATAGTGGTCGCCTCTATGGCAGAAAACCCATTTATTGGTGCCTGTGTCTCTGAACCAGGACGCCAGGCAGCACTCACCCCGTTGATGCTTACATTGCCGTTGGCATCTGTAATAGGCGTTTTGTTCAGCATGAAAGAGGAAAGGTGTACCTGGTCTACCGGACCGTAAATTGGCCCCTCACTGATGAGGTCCAGCACACGGTAAAACTGTTTTGATTTGAGGTTATCGTCGAGAAGTTTGGGGGTGCTGGCCTTGCCGCCGCCTGAGCTCATGAATTTACTCCATAAAAAAAGCCATCCTGAGATGGCTTATTCTTTATTTGCCGTGGCGCTCGGTGTACCCGGCCCCATGTTCGTTTAGCTGATTTATCTGCTCTTCCCGCCACTTAACCGCACGGAACATTGCTTCTTCAAGCGAGCCGCCTTTTGGATAAAATTGGCGACGGACTTGCTTACCATCAATATGGACATACGCCTCATAGAAGGGGAATTTGCCCTTATCCATAGCCAGCCTGACTCCAGTTAGACCAGAGTTATTATTCTTTTGCCTTCGACAATTTCGGGCATTTTTTGATGGTGTAACCAAACGGAGATTAGAAATCTTATTGTTTAGTGTGTTCCCATCCACATGATCGATAACAAGACCTTCGGAAACCTCACCATGATGCAGGAACCATACAATGCGATGAACGCTTTTATATCCACCATTAACTCTGGCTCGGTAATAGCTTCGCGGATATTTACCGGATATCTTATTTATTGTCCCGGCTTGATGACCGCATTTTGTGCGCCGTGATGGAGATATTTTCCATGTCAGGCAAGTGGGTGATGTTTCGTCATAAACAAATAAATCATGTAGACTTAACTCAGCCATGATGACCTCCGATTCAGGTTATTTGGTTAGAGCCGGAGTGATGTTCCACCATCATTTCCGGCTTGTTTATTTTACCACCTGTCACCCTATTGAAATATCCCAATCGACATTATTTGATGTGTCGATACCGAGGGATATTACGTTTGAGCCAACCACCATCTCTCCAAGAAGAAGAGGCACTGGCCTGCCCTGACCGACGCGGTTTTCAGCGCTGGTAAATGAGTTGTTTGTGATGGTGTTAGTTTCTGCCGCTTCAGCCGCGTTCTTAGTTTTCATGTTGCGTGACATGTAGATTGAGTATGCAACCGAGACAGCTGAAACAACCAGAGAAGCGATAAGCACGATTGTGCTAGTTTCTAGTCCAGAGCCCTCGATGATTGGCACAAAAAGCACGGTTGAGCCATCAGGAAGCTTCCTGTCCATGTGCAGGCGGATTGATTCTTCTGTCACATCTTCGCCAGCCATACGGATGCGTATGCGGGTTTTCAGGAAGTCCTTTTTGAACTCGGGGCTCTGTGCCAACAGAAGACGCAACCCTTGGGCAGGAGTCTCAACATTCATCTCGACCTGGCGGAAATGTCTTCGTAAATGCCCTGCAAATTTAAAGATGAGCACCTTTCGTGTCTCCAGATGGAATGAGTTTGCTTAATGAACGCGGGCCTGTAAGGCTCCCTGCGGCTGAGGTGACCAGCGCAGTCATGATGGAGAACCATATTTTCGTGCAGGAGGATCATGGCGTGGCATGGGTCAGCACCAGGGAAAGGCTGGCGAATAATTACGTCGCCGGGCTCAGCTTCCGACAGCTCCACCCGATGGAAATCATTGGCCTCCATATTTTTTAGATATAGGTTCTCTTCCCGAAGCCACCACCCCTGCGTCCTCTCAAAATCAGGCAGGTCTATACCGCAGAGATGGTACGCATCACGAAAAAGGGTGTAGCAATCCATCACCCCATGCTCGAACCGGCGGCCAAGCAAATGCGGTACTGCCCTGAACTTGAGCAACCGGCCATTAGATGCCAGCCACCATGGCAGGTCAGTCAGCACCTGCGCATGACGATCTGCACCTGAGAGGACGGAGAAGCTTTCAGGGTGTGAATGGAATACCGCCGTGATGTCACCCCGCTCTTCTGCTGCAAGCCAGTCGTCGTCGCTTATACGGAAGTGTCGCGCTGGCTCAGGGTGTGAGTTACTGCATGGGAAGAACACTGAGTCATCAATGATTAGCCCGCACACCTCTTCACCTGATGTCGCGGCATAATCGAGGCACTGCTGAATCAGCTCACCTTCTGTGAGCCTGGGAAGCTGCTTATCGGCATTGGCTCCGGGCGCGGGAATCGAAACCTGCATCCTGTCCTCCTGTGTGAGCATTTATCTTTGGCAGGGTCAGATGTCGGGTTATCCCTTTCGTCTGCAACTGGCGGACCGTCATATCCACATCCTGTCCCGCGATACTGCCACTGGCATACATCAGCAAGAATGGTTCTGGCCGGGATGATGGCGTTATCGCAGTCAATTGGCGTTGCCAGGGTATAGGTGACCTGCTCGGCGGTTTCCTCTGTCATCTCTTCCACGACGTAACGAGAAACCGCCTCCATCGATGGATCTGCATCGGGGTTACCATTTGGAAAATTGACGGCATCGAGATGCTTAACCGGCACCTGGCGGCGGGTAATCACCACCCCGAGCATGTCGTCGAAGTCATGGTTAATGCCGGTTATCAGGCCAGTGATATTTGCAACCGTCATGGTTGGGCGCGCATATGCCCCTTCGTTATTGCTCTGAAAACCTTCAACGGCTATCGGGTATGCAGGGTAGGTGGCCCCCTTCCATACGACATCCCCGTAATATCCATTGGTGCCGGAGTGAAAGCGGATTACATCGCCGCCATAGGGCTGAAGGTTTGCCTCGAAAAGGTCAATGAATGCGCCAACGCCCGCGTCAACGCTTTCGATAATTAGTTCCGCTGGTATATCGCGCACGGAAAACTCCCATTAAAAAAGCCACCCAAAGGTGGCTTATCTTGGTACTTGTTCGAAAGTGGCTGTCAGTTCGTAATATCCGCCCGTTTTGACCGTGCTCCATGACCGACAGACGAATAACTTCTGTATCCCGGTATCTGACGGCGTCCAGTAGAAAGACTCGACGGCCATTCTTGCTTTAAGGAACGCGTCGATAGCTTTTACCGGGTTAGCCCGACAGTTGTCGTCTGCACCCCTGAACACAAGCGAGTACTTATCCATGAGCGGGTTTATACCTTTAACCTGACGCTGCTCATAACCGTCGCCAAGCTTTACCACCGCTACATTAGGTGTACGCTCAACGGTGAACGCCTTTTGCGGTGACCAGGTGAATGTTTGTGGCATGAATTTATTCCAACAAAAAACCCGCCGGAGCGGGTTGTGTTACGACAGAGGTGGAATCAAAAAGAAGATACCAGGGAAGCAAGTTGCTTTTTGGCTTCTTCAAGAACACGACTCTCAATAACCGAAAGAGATGCATCCTTATCCAGAGGAAGATGAACATTAACCGAGACACCCTTGAGGTGATCTTCATAGTTAAAAACTACTCTTGCGATAATTCCAGATCCGCTATCATTATCAAATGACGTAATATTTTCGATGTAGTAATCCATTCAATCCTCCTCATAAATTGGTTTGTCATCAATATGGGCATTAACGGCTTTTTTCAAGCATCCCATTTGGCCGCTGTTCATTTTTTATGGCTCGAAGTGATTGGTTGTAGGCAATTTTTCCTATCTGGTTCATGGTAGCCTGATCAATGCCGTTTGTTGTATTGATGGTGAAGTTATTAACGACAGATACAGACCCGATCCCCGCCCCCCCTGAGCCAAGCTCCCGATTGCTAATCACCCGACCATTGTCACCCGGTATCATGTACTGGCTGCCGTTATTGGCCTGGTAAATCTCGGGCTTACCGCCCTCGCCTACCCGGTACATGGAATTTGCGGATACAGGCCCACCATGCTCACGCGCGCCAGCAACAGCCATTCCCTTTGCTGCAAGCAGAGAGCCAGCATATGCCGTCTGACCGACAGCCGCGGCTGAGCCATATGTGGCAATAGATGCGCTAATGGCCGCCGGAGCCCATGCGGATGCAGCTGCCGTTGCTTGCGCCATCGTTGAAGCAAGTGATGCCGCCGCCGCAGCCTGGCCCATGATTTGGCTTTTTACCCATTGAATGCCCATCTCAACCAGTCCGCCAACTACACTTCCGAGGATGGTAGTGCCGATATTGGCGAAGGCTTCCTGAAGGTTTTGGGTGCCGTTAACAAGCCCGGTTATCGCATTGGTTGCTCCGCCCTGAAGCGAGTCGATGGCAGAAGCGGCGAGCTGGTTGATTTCGCTCTGCTGCTGCCATTCCTGCCACATTGCGGCCATTCTTTGTTGGCGATACTGTTCTTCTATAGCGGCGCGAGTTTGCTCGACCTCTGCTATTTTTTGAGGATAAAGTTGAGCATACGCATCTAATGAAGCCATCTGTTGCTGGAACTGATTGTCTGCTGACAAAACAGGTGAAGACTGATTGCGAACATTTTGATAAGCCTTTTCGGTATCTTGTCTCTGCTTCTCAGCCTTCTGCTGCTCCTTCAAAGCGCTTGCGGTGTCGTAGGCCTGCGCTGCGTATTCTCCAGCCAGTCTGATCTGTTCCTGGGTTGCGCTTTTACCAAGCGATTGTTGCGCCTGTAGAATGGCCTGCTCTCTGCTTAGCTCCTGAGTTGTCGCCCCAGCCAGCATTGCTTTCTGACGGAGATTTTCGAGCTTCTGCGCTATCGACTCCGCCTGGCTGGCTGACTGCTTGCCCTCTTTGTTGCTTTCCTTTCTTGCTTCAGTTACCCGGTATGTCTCGGCATACTCGTCCTGCAGCGCCTTCACGCGTTTCTGGTCAGTAATCCCAGCATCGGCAGCATCATATTGAGCTTGCAGTCTTGCTCTTGCCTCTCCTTCAAGCTTGGCTAGTGCTAATCTGCGTTCAGAGTTTTTGACAAGTTTGGCTGTAGCAGCATCATCACCGTTGGTAGATGCACTTTTAAAACCTTGGTTATTTTTGGCTTCGTTTGCAGCTTTGGCTCTAATGCTGGCTATTTCCTGCTCTACGCGCTTAAGTTCGAACGCTGCCTGACCGCGCCTTATCTCCCAATCTTTATCCGAAAAGTCATACCATTTCCTGCCTTCTTTAAGCTCATCGTTATATTTTTTCTGCAATTCAATGAGCTTTGGCATCCTGCCAGCGTCGCCTGCATTGTTATTGTAGTAATTAAGGTTGTCGGCGACATTTTGCATCAATCCAGCAAGTGTCGAAGTAAGCCCAATGGCCTGGTTGAGATCACTTATTGCGTTCTTAAAGGCAACATCGAGACTGTTTTTAGCTCTGTCGACGCTAACGGGCATTTTGTCGAATTCGGCATTAACACTTTCCGACTGTTTTTGGATGGCGTTTAGCGCGTCCTGAGCAGTTAGCTTGCCTTCAAGCATCCGTTGTCTTAACTGACCAATCGAAATACCTAAACCAGCCGCTATCTGCCTTGCTAGCTCCGGCATTTGCTCAAGAATGGAGTTGAACTCTTCAGCGCGAACAATTCCGCCTGCGATTGACTGCCCGAACTGTCGCAGGGCATTAGACATTTCCTCAGCAGACGACCCGCCGATAGTGCCTATCTTTTGGAGCGTGTCAGTCAGGGAAAGAATCTGCGAATTTGTTGCGCCCGTTTCTTTCAGCGCTGAAGTGAGAGTCTCCCAAAGTCGCTCAGTATCTGAGAGACTACTCCCGGTTTGAGAAGCAATTGCGGACAGTGCCTTCATTGACTCTTTGGCAGCATCAACGCTTGGACTAAGGCGCGCAACCCTGGCTTGCAGGGTATTCATCTGGTCGCCAATTTCGATTAGTCGCCTGGCCGTTTCAATCGTGAACGCGCCAGCAATAGCAAGCCCAACCTTGTTTAATGCCCCCTCAAAACGACCAGCGGATTGAGATGACTTATTAAAACTACCGTCCATCTGGTCAAGACGCTGATTAACCTTTTGCTGCGCTGCAATGAGTTGAGCAACATCCATTTCCACTTGGTAGACGATGTTACCTAACTGCTTATCTCCGGCCATTGGTGATCTCCAGAAAACAAAAAACCCGCACTTGGCGGGTTTTGGCTGTGTATAAATCAGATTTTTTGAAGAATCTTTAATTTAAGATATTTAAGCTTTGATGAAAATCCTGAATCAACCTTGTGTTCAGATGATGTGATAATTATATCAGCCCTGCTCACATCCCTATCACCCACAGTTGCCGATTCAAGGGATGCCCAAGAGTCAGCATAGATGTTGAAGTTACACTGCGTGGTGCCTTTTAATGGCACCCCAAAAGAGTTTTGCGCTTCAAAATCAACAAAAGCCTTTCCTTCACTGAGGCTTAAGTAGCCTTTGGCAACACCTTGGCTTATGGAGTCGTTATCTATCTGCTTTAATTTGGCAGAGATGTGTTCTTTATCAACTTTCTTTATTTCAAATAATGAGTCCAACATTTTATAAGTCGATGGTGACTTCATTTGGCTCTTGGTCAGTGCATCGCAAGCACTAACCATCGCCGCACCCTGCGCGTCCTCTTGGGGCACCAAAATCACCGAACCTACAAAACATGCCAACAGCAGTACAATGCCAATTGCCGCTCCTTTTTTGCTCATGATATTCCTCAATTCATCATCAAATTTATCTTTTATCGTAACAGCGAAAGAACATTATCTATAGATTGAGTATTTCTGAAGAATCCTCATGGAGCATTCAGCGGAACTATGACAGCTGACCCAACTTTCTTCCCTTCTGCCGCCCCTCTGTGATTGTGCCATGGTCGACTAAAAGCGAGTCTATTGGGGCTGTTTTCATTAATAACCACAAAAGGGATTTTGGCTCTTTTGAAGGTAGATGCGGCAGCCTTGATAGCAGCCGATGCTGTTGGGTATACCTTGTCTTTCTGCTGGATGTTACCGCTTTGCCTATAGATGATGACAAGATGGGGCTTTTCTTCTTCAAGCAAGGAGCTTTCAGCCAGTTTATCTAAAAAAAGCACACTCTTATCGTCATCATCATTTGCGGCCTTTTCTTTTGATGAAACGTTAGCAAATCCGACGATAGCTATTACTACCATCGCGACTAGGCCAAAAAGCATTCCGGCGTCCACACTCACCCCCTACCCATAGCTTTTCGCGATCTTATCAAAAAGCGATCACATATCAACCAACGAGAGGGAAACTTGCGGGGGATTGCATGCAAAAAACCCGCCGGGGCGGGTTTGATTAATCATTGCAGAACTAATGCTTAATAAGAGGATATTTAAGCCGTGACGGGATTTCATCGCCAGTCATGATGAGCGCTCTGCCAGAGAACTCCATCAACACATCCACCAACTGCATAACATCCCTGCGCATGTCTCGAATGTACTGGTCCTGTATGCAATTGTGCCCGCTGATATTCATCAACTGGGGCGAGCCATTTTGGAAGTAGACCAGCCAGCGACCTTCGTGAGGAAGGCTAACTTTGAAACCTTCTTCAACTCCAGTTTCTTTGCCCAAGAACTCGCCATCAAGAACAATACGATGAATGTACTCTACCGCCAGGGGAATTTGGTCAATCTCCAGCTCATCAATGCTGTCGATGTTAAACCGCTGATGAACCATATTGTATGCATCGTCATAACGCAGTCCTTTCTTGCCAACCAGCATGTTCACAGCGTCACGCAGTGGGGTGCGCTCTTCGGCGGTTGTTTTCTTGCGAGGATTCTTAGCTTCCCCTTTTGTCCAGTAGTCGTGCAAGACTGTAAAGCATTCTTCCTGGTATTGAATTAGCTTGTCACGAATGTCCGCACGCACTTTCTCAGGGTTGATACTGAACAGCCAGCCGTTGAGTTTCTTAAGGGGAAGGCACAAAACATTGCGCAACTTGCTGTCTGTCGCAACCATGTTCATATGAACACAGTTGAATTTACCTTTATCGGCAGTCAGTTTACGAACCTGAGTTGACCAGCTCATCCCAAGGTTTTCCACGATAGGCTTCATAGCCACATACGCAACACCTGCCGACATGGCGGTAACGATCTGCTGACCGTTAAACGGAACGTAAGAGGTGTTAACTGCTTCAAGAATCGCTATACTTGTCATGTTGGTTTTTCCTCAAGATTGACTAACATCCGAAGCCCTGACTATCGCAAGTAGTTGGGGCTTCAACATTTCGGGTTAAAGTAATCCATCACGTTTCAAGCTATCCATTAACCTCTTTGCAATTTCGCTATTTACCGACCTTCCCTCATCTTTAGCTGATTTCTCGATAATCTCTTTAATCTCTGCGGGAATCCGCAGGTTGTACTTAGGCGCATCTGACGGAACTATCATACTACCTCCATATCAATTTGATATAACCGTTATACCATTGTGAGGACTGTGATGCAAGGGTAGTATTACGGTTACACCACGGAGGCATCATGTCTAGAGAAGAGCCGCAGATAAACATCCGCGTTTCCAATGAGTTAAAAGAGAAGATAAGGTTGCGTGCAAAGAACAACAGGAGGTCTATGAATGCCGAAATTGTTCAAATTCTGCTTGATGCTGTTTCCGAAAATGTAAGTAGCAAGGAGGAATTCGCCACACGTGAAGCTGAAAAGTTTAAAGAGGCGCTTCTTGAAACATTAAATAAAATGCACAGCAAGGAAAAATAATTATGGATATTGGCTTACTTATTACATCTCTTAAAAGTGGCCTCGGAGCCCTTTCTGTGGTTCAAAGCAACGAGGTGTTGCGCGAGCGTATCGCTTTCATCGGCGAGCAGATTGACGTACTTCAGAAAGCCCATGCTGCCACCGAGCAAAAACTTGCCGAGGCGGAAGCCAAATGCGTAGAACTTGCGAAGCAGATAGAGGCTTACCGGGCAAAAGAGCAGTTTGTCGAGCATATGGGAGCGGCCTTTAGAAAAAACCCCTCTGGTGGATACGTCGACGCGGTTTATTGCCCCAACTGTCATAAACAAGTCGGTAGTGGATTTGATGATTTTCCGTACCATTGTGACTCCTGTGGCTGGACATCGAGATTCGAAGCTCGTGAAACAGAGCGTGTTATGAAATCGCTACCTGAGTAACAAAAAGCCCGCCTGAGTGGGCTACGCTGAATTAGCCAGGCGCTTTGCCTTCCTGGCAAGATAATCATCTGCTACTTGATCGTACTCTTCGCGAGTAAAGCCTTTCTGTTCAGGGTATTTGGTTGCCAGCAGCATCTGAAACTTGGTCATCGTCAGATTTCCAGCTTCCTGCTCAGTCATGCCGAAATGCGCCTGCGCGGCCACGATGTAATCAACAGCGCGGAACTCTGTGCTGGTCTCTCCGCTTTCATGCCGCTGGAGCTTTCGAACTTTCGCCTTGCCGATAACGCCATGGGTTATCAGCGACTGCGCAATCAGCAGCATGTCAGATTCAGGCAGCGCGCCTTTGCGAATCTTGAATGTGCGTCCGTTGCCTTTAGAGGGATGGAATACGCCGGTCAACGGGCCAGCGTCTTTGTCACAACAGGCATTCAGAACAACCACTGAAGCGAGAAACGCCTTGCGGCCGTAACTGGTGCTTTTGATGTGGCTTATCAGCCATTGCGGAACGTATCCGTAAGCCTCAACGGCTCGACTCACAAGGCTGGTTACTTCATCGTTGTGCAGGTCGTAAAACACCTGTACGATTTCATCTGGCTCACCAATGCGTGACATGTTCACAAATGAAGGCCGGAAGAAATAATCCTCACCATCAACGCTGATGAGGCACTCACCAATCTCTTTAAGCGGGGTCATGTTGTCTCCATAATCATTATCAAGGGCGACCGTAACCGCCCTTTGGAATGGTTACGAAGCGGTGACGGTCACTGCTGTTTGCGCCGTTTTAGCACCGTTATTGGTGGTAAATGTTGCCGTGCCGGTACCAGCCGCTACACCAGTAATCAGGCCGCTGCTGTTGATAGTGAACTTAGTCGGATCGGAAGATGTCCATACGCCGGTTTTGTCTGTCGCATCAGTCGGGGAAACAGTCGCGGTCAGTTGCCGGGTTGATCCCACCACTACAGATGTGGTCTGTGGCGATACGGTGACGCCGGTAACAGGTACTTCATCAGGCGTTTCCTGAACATCAATCGTATCCGAATCGGAAACCTTGAACTCGGTAGATAGCGTTACAATGTCATTACTGCCACCATCCGAGCTGAGCGCAGTAATAACCATGTAACCCTGGAATTGCACCGGACCATAATCCATGAACACCCAGATGGTAGGCTGGCGGCCAGCCTTCACTTCATCGTTGTAGTATTTGATAAACTTACCAACTCCGAATTGATCCAGCTTGTCGCGCTTGCGAACCTCACCTTCAAAGCTGATGGTGAAATCCGAGTTGGTTACGATGTTTTCAACGTAGCCCTTCGTATCATCAGCATCGCTGGTTACAGTGTTTGGGCTAAAGTCAAATCCCTTTGATGTTCCAGCCATGAGCGCTTTTCGCTCGCTTTCCGGAGGAACGGCATCAGGGCAGCCCAAAGCCACCTCTAACACAACGGCACGACCGAAAAGCTTGCTGTTATCAGTAGAGCAGCCTTGCATAGATAGTTACCTCTTTTGTAATAAAAAAGGCCGCCATTTGGCGACCTTAGTTGGTGATTTTGGCCTTTATCGACCGTGATTTTCATGATATCCGTACTTTTTTTCTGCTTCTTTTCTGGCTGAAATAGCTTCTTCAAGTGAATTAAAATCACCCAAATGCTTTCTGCCTGCTGGCGTATTTATTCTTGCTCTATATTTCCCAGTGTCAGGCCTTATGGTAACCCCCATACATCCGCTTTTATTAGTTATGCGGGTTTTCTGATTGTGGGTATTTCCTCGATGGGTAACCTCTCTAAGGTTGGATATACGATTATCAAATCCATCACCATTGATATGGTCGATTGACCCAACTGGATAGCTTCCATAGTACAAGGCCCAGCACAATCTGTGCGCATAGTGCTTGGCACCCATGATTTGGACCGCGAGGTGATCTCGCAATACAGATCCAGCTCTTCGATTCGAAAACCTTCTGTTGAATCCACCATCGTTACCATCAGGGAAATGGGACAGAGGCCTAGATTTCCATGTCAACACACCAGACTCTGGACAGTAAGACAAGCACTCTCGTAAATAATCGAGAGGTAAAATCTTCTCTTCCGAAATACTCATGCACAACCTCGTCAAAGTTGCTCGTCGTTTGGTGGGTGTGGCAACCCGGCGACGAAACCGGGCCTTCGGTGATCAGCCTAGCCACTGGTTAATTATACAGTTCACTCACCATATTTAATAGCGAATTGCAGCCGATAGATGAGGCGACCTTCAGCTGTTAGGACTGGAGCGGGGATACCGCCGAAATTTTCGATATAGCCAATACAGTTGCTTGGCAGAGGGTCTGATTGCACGTGCTGGATAATTTGCTGCACCGAAGTGTCTAAATATCCATTCCCTCCTTTTGCGCCGATAACATCTACTAACACGTAATATTCGGCCCCTAGTTCATTGCGTATGGAAGAGCCGCCGTTAGGGCGGAATACCATAAAACGCTCTGACATGTTTCCGGTGTCATTCCATATAAGGAGTTGGGTTGTAAAACCAGCGGTAAGCCCGGCACCTACAAAATAATCACGCAGCCGGGTATGCATCGGAGGGTTCATAGCGACAACTCCTGTTTCATAACCCGGTCGATTTGCTCTCGGGTATCCTCAAACCCTTTTGTAAGGAACTCCTTCCTTGCAGTTGCACGGCGGAATTTCTGTGGGATGTTGGGATCGTGAACATAGACCGCATAGTTGGCTGAATACCCAACGCGCCCAGTCAGGCGAGTGCCGTTTACATCCAGTTCCTGATATTGACTATTGATGAGCGTGGAGGTGTCACCGATAGGCGTATATACGGATGCCTGTGATGAACCAATAATGAGCGCGCTCTTTATCGCTCTTATTGCTTTTCTTCCCTGAACATCAGCAATGAGTTTTTCAAGATTGGCCTTAGCCTGGCTTATGCCTCTGATTTTTCCAGCCATGCTCAGCCTCCGGTAATTATCGCGTAGTCATCCATAAGGCGGTCGAACGTGTCTTCATCCCTTATAGATTGGAGTATTTCATCAGCCCCAGCCTGAACAGGGTCTGCTTCGGTAGACACGCCAATCAGGATGTAATCCCCCATATCCGCATCGGCGAATTCCGTCCAGAAGGTGTTTTTGATTACTCGCTCTGAACCAATATCGCCGAGCCGCTTGCTCAACCCACCTTCATAGCCGCAATCGATGACCACCGGAGCTGCGAAACCCAACGGATCACCATAGTCATTCTGGCCTTCCAGTCGCTTCCAAAACGTCGCTTTGCCGGTGTATGACCAGCGGGCCAACTCTGACATTCTTATTCCCTCCAGCGCAGCACCTTCGCACCACTCTCCCGGATGCGCGGGCAGTTAATAAACCACTCCCCATCCGATTTAACGTATCCGGTGGTCTGCCGACCTGTTTCAGTAAGTACCCATACGCGCTCGAATGACCGCGGGAGTCGATTTTTAACGGATATCCACGTCATTAGCGTTCACCGTTACACATGCATCCACCTTTCCCTATCCAGATGCCTGCAAAAGCCTTATTACTGGGGTCTGGGGGAATCAGCGAGGTTGCACAGCCATACTTATCAAGCCCTCGCAGTAAGGACAGAGATCCTGACCACCGATCCGCAAACGACTGATATCGAAACGACCTTGAGGCACCTGACGGGGCTGTCTGAGAGCTGATATAGCGATCGCCCTGCCCCAGCCCCATCAGTCCTAACAAATACATTTGAATTAGCAGCGCTGTCGCAGCTGGGTAATGAGCATCAAGACATTCCTGAATGCTGTTCACCTGCTCAATCAGCGCGTCAAGAATAAAGTCGGGCAGCGTGATGCCGACCGACGATAGGTATTCCTTCGCCTGTGCTGTGGTTATCATGCTGACCTCAGATATAGCCCTCCGCAGAGGGCATAAAAAAACCGCCATCGCGGCGGCTGTTACTCAGCAGGGAAAAGCTTATCCAGCTCGCCCTCTGGCAGAAGGCCTGCGAGCTTGTCGACGCCCATATTGCCTTTGTACTCAATGCCCAGATCATCAAGGCGCTTGGTGATAGCCTGCTTGCGGGCCTGCTTATCGGTAGATGCATCAGGGGTCGCCGGAGTCAGCTCTGCTGACGCCTTACCGGAAAGCTTACGGACATGAGATTTCAACGAAGGGTGCAGGTTTTCCAGTTCAACCACTTCGCCTAAAGAGACACCATGCCAAGGACGGGTTACTTCGTATTTATCAGCCATGATTTATCCTTTATGCCAGATTAGCGCCGTAAACCACACCAGACAGGCCTTCGCCGTCCTTCTTAATCTGCAAGCCTTCTGCAGACATGATCTGGAAGTTGTAATTGCTCTGCGGCATCAGACGCGGCAGCGGAACTACGCCTACAGCCATGCCTACCAGCGGTGAAATTACGTCCTGGCGACGCTGATATCCGAAGAACTCATTGCCGCTTAGCGCGAAGGTCGGGCGGATCTCCTTGGCAGGAATGAAGCGAGAGATCGCATCAGCCACAGTGCCGCTTACCAGAGCGTTGCTGCCCGAGTTTACGTTGATGAGGTAAGGCTTGGACATGTTTGCCCAAATCTCAGAACTCACCCACAGAACATCATAGGCAGCAACTTTGTTACGGCGAGCAGTCAGGCCAAAAGCACCAGTCGGGCCGAAGAATGCCAGCATGTCAGCCGGTGAGGCCGTAGTCAGGTCGATATTCGCGCCGCCAGCGCCGCTGCCGAGGTTAATCTTCGCAGTGTTTCGGTGGTTACGGATGCCCTGACCTTTGTAGCCATCGACAGAAATGCTGTCATCGCCATTCAGGTAGTACCCGACGCGCTTTTTGTGGAACTTGCGCATCTTGGCAGCCTGCGAGTCCAGCGCCAGGTCAATACCAACAGTGCTCAGGCCTGCAGCGTGACGCCAGTTAACGCCATAACCTGCAGTGAACACCGGAATAGGGTCGCCATCGCCGCCGTATTCGGTGTGGTCGAAGGAATATGGTGCCTGACCATCGATGCTGATTGATACGTCATCAGCAATATCACCGGAAACGGTGTAGAGCTTCGCGGTTTTGCCGATAGGCAGTACGGTCTGGACAGCCAGAAGGTCGTTGATAATTTCCATGCCATCTTCCTGATCGCGCATTTGGATGATCTGGCGATCAATCTCAGCCCAGAATTCGCGGGTAAAACCGCCAACAGCGTTAGCCGCCAGCATTTCTGCGGTCATGCTTGGTCGGTAGGCATTAACCATCATGTCATGCTGTTGATTGAAGATGTTGCGGTTAGCCCACAGCTCGTTCCAGTGTCCGCGCAGTCGGCTGTTAGCAGCCAGTGTTTCAGCGGTAAAATACATTCTTATTCTCCTGATTAAGCGCCAGCTGCTGCGGCAACGGTGCCTACGCGAGCGCGTACGCGGATTAAATCGGTAGTACTGGCGGCGATGGTTACGTCATCCTGGCTGTAGCCAATCACTGAGTCAGTGTCGGCGCTCGCTTTGGTGAACTGACCATTAGTGCCAAGCTTGATCGGGTCATCTTTTGCGTAGGTGCCAGCAGCACACCGTAGCGCCAGTTCGCGACCCTCCTCCAGATAGTTGCCGACGGCAGAATCACCGGCAGGGATTGGCTCATTAACGGTCAGGCCCTGGTGATAACCGGTTTCAACGATGTAGAGACGACCAGTCAGAGCAGTTGCTTGTGCAAACTCGTTGTCGCCATTAATGACTACTGCAGTTCCCGGCAGGGTATCAGCAGCGACCACTCGGGTTTCGGTCTTGTACAGCGACTGACCGTCAATATTGATTCGACGATAACGTGCCATTACGCAGCACCTCCAAAGTAGGTTTTGTAATCAGGCGCGCCGGTTTCTGCCTGGTTCTGTGCAGAGTTAGTACCCAGCGGAGCGGCTTCACCCAAGGATTTAAACATTGCATCTAGCGCTTCGCCTGACAGCGCGTTAGCTACGACTTCGCCATGCTTAGCAGCCACAGCGGCGCGCTTGGTCTGTTCTTCAGCGCGAGAGTTGGCGGTCAGGGTTTCTGTCAGCTTTTCCTGGTTGGCCTGTAGCGCTTCAACCTTCTCGAAAGCGGCTTAATTGCCTTCTCCGTATTGGTAGCCACAGCCTCACCAATCATGCTGCCGATTTGTTCCAGTTCTTCTTTGGTTAAAGGCATGTCGCCCTCCGTTTTGTGGTTTGTTGCAGGAGCGTCCTGCGGTGTGAAAAGAGATTTGAATTTGTTGGCTACAATTGCGACCCATGACTCCTGGCGCGCCACTTTGGTGGCCTGTTTCGTCAAAGGTGATCTGCCCGCCATCACTGGTATACCCGTACACCTGTGCATCACCGCCGTTACGGATGACAATCGCCTGTGAATCGGTAAAGTCAGCAATCCATGCGTAATCGTCAGGCCCGGTCGCAAATTTGTCGCGGGCAGCTTTCTCAAGGCGGCGTTCACGTTCGCGGGTAGGACTCGCCTACCAGTGCGCCAGAGTTGGTTTTGATGGACTTTGCCTGGTCAGCGTTAACCATCAGGACCAACGCCCTGCTCTGGCTGTGCCGCACCGACTTCCATGAAGGAGGATGGCGTCATGGTCCATTGCGTTGATTTTGGCAACCCATTCAATGCCCTGAGCCTTCTGTTGCTCGCTTGCCTCAAGCTGGTCGAGAAATACTGCAACGGCTGGTATGAATGGGTGGTACATCATCGCCGCGCTCAATCGCTGCAACGCGCTCCAGAAGTTCACGCCCACCCTCACTCTGATTGCAACCTGAACATCAACCCATTTCTCCGCATAAACCCGATTGCCGGATTTCTTTCACGTTGGCGGTTCCATGCGGCGATGTGGCCTACGTTGATTCCTCAGGAGAGAAAGCTGATACAAACTGACCATTGACCGTTGGGTGACCCAATGGTGCCAGAGTGCCTTCCAGCCCTGATAGTGCGCGGTCGATTTCTGATGCGGGGTAAAGACCACCGTTCATTACTACGTTCGCGCCGGCAGCGTATAGCTGGGGAGAACCAGATGTTCGCGCCCCGTTATACGTTTCACGGCGAATAGACTGACTGTTCACCTTTGTGGTGACGTTAACCTGCATTGTCATGGGTGATTACTCTTGTCTATGCCGCGTGTTTGCAGCAGTGATGTGATTTATTTGTGGCCATGCGCTTGCCCCATGTCTGAGCAAACTCTTTTTTGGCAATATCGATAACGCTGGAGTTGAGCGGAACGCCCTTCTCATCAACCAGAACGGTGACCTGAGTGCATTTACAGTTGCTTGCGATTATTCCATTGGCTATCATAAGGCCTGACACTTCTTCGAGATCGTAAACATGACCTTCAAAGAAATACCTCTCGACACTGACAACATCGTCAATCTCTATAAGTCCGGCCTCTCTGAGCAGGCTATCTCCAGAAAGATTGGTGCTTCCCGCAGCGCTGTTAAGCGACGGCTCGAAGCTGCTGGAATTGTTCGCAGAGGAAAAAGTACTGCTGCAATAAACCGATTCTCGCTTGCCACGCCTGAAGAAAGGCGACTTGTTACCGCTGCAGCCCTCGGCGTCAGGAGGGGCCAAATCGATAGCGATGAGGTCAGAGAAAGGCGATCCCTGAATCAACGCGCTGACAGAGTTGGTATGTTTGAGAGCGAAATAATCGAGCATCTTGCTCGTATGGGTGTCGCATGCAATGGTCAGTTGCCGGTCGGACCTTACAATGTGGACCTCTCCATTGCAGGAACTACCGTCGCCGTGGAAATCTACAGCACTCACCCATCTAAGGATCGAATGACCAGACTCCACCAGAGAGCTAAAGACATCCTGAACTGCGGATACTCTATGCTGGTCGTTCAGGTCACCTATCCCAACAGAATTTTCGACATTGCTGCTGTATGCGAAAAGATTGTCTCTTTCCGTGACTTCGTTAGCAGCAATCAATCCTCTGTCGGTCATTACGGGGTGATTAGGGGTAACGGTAAGGTTGCGACCACTACGAGTCACAAGCTTGACGACCATCCCCTTGTAGTAAGTTTTTGAGCCAGCCACAAACCTGCCTTGCACTTCTGTGTCAGGCAGGTAGCAGTTAATCGCGTTGCCATTGATGCTGTACCACTCCCTGACCTCATCCGAGGTATAGAGGTGTCCGTGCCTGAGAGCGTGTGTACGTCGCGTTGTGGGGCTTAAGGCGGACATATGAAGCAACATGACGTTAAGGCCTAAATCATCTTTTGCCTGGTCATGTTCGTCCCATCGCGCACGCCGGAGTGCGGTAGTGATTTCCGTGCGTGCAATGCGGTTGGCTCTGCTGCGCTCGATATCTGTTTGAGCGGTTATATTTCTGGCAACTTCGCGAGGGTTAAGCCCGCGCCCAATACCGTCCGTCAGTACGCGGGAAAGGTCAGCCTTTATCTGATTGCTAAGGCCTTTCATCTCTTCAAACTCGCGCGCCCTGACCAGTATCAGACGGGACTGATAGGCGTCACTTAACAGGATCTTCTCAATGCTTTCCCTGTCGGCGGCGTATGCCGGGGATTGCTGCGAAAGGTTGCTAAACTCCTGCGCCGTTCCTCGCTGATAAGCCGTAGAAACGTAGTCCTGCCAGAACCACAAATTCAACTCCCCGCCCTGCAACAAAATGTCATCGACGAGCGATTCACCGTTTTGAAGCAGCATGGAAAGAAGTGTCTGGTCAAGGCGGAAGGTGTAGCGCTGGTTTACTGCTGGCTCTGAAGGTATGCGGTTAAGTAACTCTATGTACCCCTTTCCGATTTTCCGTAGCCGTCTGCTGAACTCGCGCATTGCGCCGCGCTCCAGCCTGTCTACACCAGTCGGGTCCTGCTTATTGGCTGGTAATATCGCTGGTTTCGCTGGCTTGTTCGCTTTCTTCATCGTCATCCTCGGTCAGCGGTTCGCCAAGCGGCTCGTATCCTGCAGCAACGCGGATTTCGTTAGCGGTAAATACCTGCTCGCCGGTTGCCAGCGTCTTCTGGTTGATGTCGCTCATCTTGCTGGCGCTATCCAGCTTGTCTGAAGATGACTGTTCGTTAAGGTCATCCCAGACAATGCTGAACTTGGCTACCGGCTTCAGGATTTGCAGATCTATCAGCTTGTCCACCATATCCTCGATATCGAATGACAGGTCACCACGTCGCGACTGACAGCGAGCGTTGAAGTAAATCTGGTCTTCCGTGCTGGCGCGCTCGCCTGACTGGTTGCCAACGAGAATGCGAGAGGGAATATCAACCGATGCCGCAAAGGTCTTCAGGTTTACATCGTAAGTAGGTGAAGGGTCGGCAACCGAAGTTACCAGAGGCGTAACAGACGCGCCTTGAGTGGTCAGAAGCACATCATTGCCGCTGTTAACTTCAACGGCAGCCTCATTGAACTTCTCCTGCAGATCTGTGACGCTAACGCCATAAAGTGACGCGAGGTTGCTGAAGTTAATCTCTTTATCGAAATTGACGTTCAGTTGGCGCGCGGCGTTCTTCAGAAAAGATTCACCGCTGCCTCCTTCTACCTTTTCGAGGCTTACAGCTGCGTTGTAGCCAGGCTCCAGAAATCCGATCTCGTCATCGGACATATCACCGATAATCAGGATTCGGTCAGGGTGGATGTCACGTTGAACTCTACCCCCGTCAGGCTGCACTTCTGTGTAATGCCATTTCGTGACATTGCCGTTGTAATCACGACTGGCGACCTTCAGTGCACTAGCCCAAGCTGGCGTAATCTTCTGTAGCGAACGGCCTTTGACTACCGGCTCATCCCAGCGCTTATTGTCTTTGACGTGCAGAAGGATGCCAGCCCAGCGACCAACCAGTCGGCGCGTATCGGCTTTGGCGAATGAGCGCCAGAACCGATGGGTGAACACCTGTTCTTTGCTCGACTTCTCCCACGTCGATTCCTGGCGTGATTCATCATCCGGATCACCCTCAATAACTTCAGGGTTCGTTTTCCAGCAGTTGGATACCAGCTTATTTACCGCACCGTTAGCGATGCCTCCACGGCGATAAAGCTTATAGAGGTCATGGAAGTCTAAATCTTCCTTGAAGCCATATTCGCACCACGCCGTGCTACGTTTTGCATCCAGACCCATAGACGGGTTAGCCATCATCATGCGGGCGCGCGCAAGCCTGGCATCGTTCAACGCATGGTTGACGGCCAGTGTTAATTTGTCAGTCATGGTTTATCCGTCATTGAATGGCTTTGTGAAATGATCTGGCGATATCTTTCACCTGCCTGACATTTCCGCGCCCCTGAGATTTAATGACTTTGCGATCTCCGACTTGTTTCACAATCACCTCAACGCAGCCAGATTTAACCTGCGTGCAGGAGATATCGCCGATTTTTTTCGATTCGAAATAAACGCCGCTCATATGGTCCTCGTCTGTATGGTTGAGATAATAAAAAAGGCCGCCGTAGCGACCTGTTGAATATGTGAGGCGGCTGGACTCGAACCAGCACTCAGGTTCAGCATTAGCACCATGCCTGCCCTGCCGGATAATCCGGTTGATGCATTACTCTACCCATCTAACCCGCAAGCGGGAATTGAGTTACGCCTCATTTTCAGTTTACCGCCCTTGCAGGCGCTTAGGAATCATCATCCCTATAGGCTCCGAACCGCTTAATTCGGTCATCGCCCATACCAGCGCATCGAGGCGGTCAGGTGATTTTTTTGAGGTGGTTGGCACGTACTCCATCTGCTGGTTTTCCAGTTGATAGAGATTGCCGCGATGGGCTACGCGACCCTGTGCATACAGAGCGGATATTGGCTCGGCTCGCGCGAACTTACCCTTGCTCGCATGGACGCGGATAATGCGGTCTTTGAACCCGGCATTGCGGAGTGTGTCCTCTGCCATGTCACCGCCCTGGTTGGTTTCAATCACAATCGCGTCGGCGTCATGCTGCTTGTAAGCGTCCATTGCACGCGTTGCCCAACCGTTAGGGGAATATTTGCCGCTGTAGTCGCCGTCGGCTGAATACTGTCGCTTATCTCCTGCACCGTATGAGCTGGCTGCTACAATCCCCGTTTCATCGCTCTCTTCGCTGTTTGTTGCTTGCGGGTCGATAGCGATAACCGTTCTGGATAGCTGTTCGGTGATGTTCAGGGCGCGTGCTGCTGCAATCATCTGCTCTGTCCACAGCGCGCCCTCTGCGTTGAACCTGCGAGGGTTCTGCATGTACTGCGCTTCGGCTGTTCGGCGATGAGAGAAAAGCGCTGTGCGATGGCTCTCGTTGTGTTTGAACGGCCAGAGCCAACCATCAGGCAGGCCGTGCTCAATTGGTATGGCGTGACTATTTTCAGGGTACTGCTCCTGATAAGACCGGCTGTTGTCGATGATTACCGGCAGATTCAGGTGGTGCCACATCTCACCACTACCACCTCGCAGCAGATAGCCGCTCAGGTCGTGATAGTGGATGCGCTGCATGATGACTATCATCGGCGTGGTTTCGATAGCCAGGCGTGATTTAATCGTCTCGTTGAAGCGGCTGTTTACGCCGTCACGAACCGTTTCGGAATAGGCGTCATCAGGTTTAACCGGATCATCGATAATCAGAGCGCCCTGCCAGCCAGGTTCCATATGCCCGGCACGGAAGCCGGTTACCTGTCCTGCTGACGATGAGGCATAAACACCGCCGCCATACTCCGTCCACCACATCGCCTTACTGTCAGCATCGTCGCGCAGCTCCATCGGCCACATCGCTTGGTAGGCTTGCGACTTAATCATGCTGCGGGCAGTGGATGAGTTCAGAAGTGCGAGGTTGTGCGAGTAGGACAGGTGCATGAATCTGGCGCGTTTATTCAGTGCCAGGCCACGACCCATCATGTTGATGGTTGCCAGTTCTGTTTTCGTGTAGCCAGGCGGAACGTTGATGATCAGCCGGTTAATCTCGCCGTCTATCACTCTGTCCAGCGTTTGCTGTATCACCTTGTGATGCGGCGCCACTATCATCTTGCCGCCGGTACGTTGCTTGAAGAAGTAGCGGGCAAAGTAAAGCCCGTCCTCTTCGCACTCTATCCGGCGCGCATAGTTCTTTTGCTCAGCAGTCGTCATCCTCCAACATCTCCCGCCGGGCAGCTTTGTATTCATCTTTCGTTAGCGCGGCCACTTCAATCGGGCCGCCGTTCTTGCCCGTATGTTCGTGAGCAGCCTGCTCTTTGAATGCCATAACACTAATGTGTTTGCCGAGAAGCTCAAGATTCTTAACCTTGTCAGGCCACTTAATTTTCTTCAGCAAGGCGGAACTATCGGCGGCGGCCATCTCTATGACGTCAATTCCAGAAAGTGTTGTGCGCCATACCTTCGGCCAGTCCTTAATCGGCTTAATTTCCCCGTTAGCCAGGATGATGTCAGCGACGTCCATCTGGTCGATATCAAACAAGCGTTTCAGCACATAATCAGCATCAACCTCGACCCGATCATTGCGCTCTGCTTTAAGTTCGGAGATTCTGGACTGGATGTTAAGTTTCGCTAAGTTTGCGAGCCTTGTTCATTGGCGGTCTTTTCGCTGTACCCCGCCGAATAGCCGCTTGCGTAGCGTTCAAATCGATGAGGTACTCGCGACAGAACATTTCTTGCTTGTCGCGTGAGTGCCATTTTAGTCCTTAAGGATAAATATGAATATCGTAACTCTTGCAGACATCTCTACACCGCTGAAAAATTACGGCCATCATCTTGATAATGTCACAACCGCATTTCATGAGAGCCTTTTCAGCTACTTGGAAGTACGTGATTTCTTCCATATCGCAATAACCGGCAAAATTGAACAGGGCCGCTTTTGCGCGACTATGCCTAAACTTCAATTTTCCTTTGCAAGTAGGAATAAATTCATTATTGATGATAAAAATTTAATATCGGTAGTTGAATTTTTCACGCTGGTTAACAAAGAGGAGATTTCTATCCTTAAGTGCTACCTGCGTTTTGATGGCGCCCTTACGTTTGAATCGCCAACATCAGATGTGGTTTTCAATACTGCCGACAGCAATCTTCAGAGTGAGTTTTCACCAGAATATTGAGTTCGGCATATGAAAAGGGGTTGATCTCTGCTTAATCCATCATCAGGC